>CAKUEI010000009.1 GCA_934646175.1 uncultured Oscillospiraceae bacterium | reverse complement strand
GATACACCCACGCCGAAGCATCCGTTTCATCAAACCGCAAACCAGCGCAGCGTTTGCGGTTTGAAAAGGAGGAGCAGCGAAATGAGTGTACTCTGATTTTTTGAAAAAAAGTCGGAGCAAGCGATACAAAGCTTGCTCCGACGTGGTGCGGCTGACGGGACTCGAACCCGTACGTCCATAGGACACAAGCACCTCAAGCTTGCCAGTCTACCAATTCCAGCACAGCCGCATCTTCCGCAGTGCCAGATTATTATACCGATTTGGCCGCTCTTTGTCAACTATAATTTCAAAAGCTCCGCTTTTTTAAACGGTGCGCGGCCCACTTATGGGCCGCGCACCGTCTACATTCCGTTCCGATCAGAGCTGGCACTCGGTGCGGGAGATAAAGTCGTCCTGCATGACCTTGGGCATCTCCACAAAGTAGGCGGAGAACCCGGCGATGCGCACGATCAGATTCTTGTACTTTTCCGGGGTCTCCTGTGCATCGTGCAGGGTCGTCGTGGACACCACGTTGAACTGCACCTGCATGCCGCCCTGGGCAAAATAGGTGCTGATCAGGTCGCGGAGCTTGCGGGTGCCCTGTTCGTTCTGCACCACGCTGGGCGAGAAGCGGATGTTCAGCTGATCGCCGTTGCCCAGCTTCTTATGGGGCAGCTTGGAGGCGGAGATTAGATAAGCGGTGGGGCCGTTCTTATCAAAGCCCTGTCGGGGTGAAATGGCCTCCGCCAGCGGCTCGCCGCGCTTGCGGCCGTCCGGGGTCGCGTCGGTCATGGCGCCGTAGGAAAGGTGTACGGTCATGGTGAAGGTACCGGCGTTATAGTGCCCGCGTGGACCGGTGAGGGAATTCAGGGTGTCCGCAAAGCTGCTCATGGCCCAGACGGCCAGCTCGTCGACCTCTTCCACGTTATTGCCGTAGTGGGGCATTTCATAGATGATTTTTTTCTGCAGGTCCTCATAGCCCGCCCAGTTGGCGCTGAGGGCATCCCCCAGTTCCTTCGGCGTGCAGCCCAGGCGGCCGTCAAAGGCCATTTTGATGGCCATGAGGCTGTCCGCCACGTTGCCGATGCCGCAGCCGGTGGTGCCGGTGGTATTATAGACGGCGCCGCCCTCCAGCACGTCCTTGCCGGACTCCATGCAGCCGTCCATGGTGGCGGAGCTTACCACGCTGGGGAAGTACTCGGCGTACATCAACTCAAAGAAATTTGTCATGGTCACGTGCCAGCGCAGATAGTGCTGCAGCTGAAGGACGTACGCTTCCTTGAACTGCTCAAAGTTATCATAATCCCCCAGGCCGCCGGTCTTCAGGCCCTGATCGTAGCCGGTGACCGGGTTGCAGCCGTTGTGCATGGCCAGCACCAGCGGGCCCACCAGATTGAAGAAGCTCTCGATGCCGTCGCCGCCGCAGGCGGGATAGTCCTTGCCGGGCACCGTGGGCTCCACGCAGCCAATGATGGCATACTCCCGGGCGTCCTCCAGCGTGACGCCGCGGTTCATCAGGGCAGGCATGATGACATCGTCGTTTTCCAGCGTGGGCATGCCGCCGGCCTCTTTGCTGGCCTCGATGGCAAGGCGCCACACCTCGTCCGGCGTGCCCTCATGGATGCGGCAGGAAACCGACGGGTCGCACAGGTAAAGCCGCCCGCAGGCATTCAAAAACGCAATGGTCATGGGATTGGTGGCGTCGCTGCCGTCCCGCAGCTGGCCGCCGATGGTGAAGTGCTGTCCGGCGGTACTGTAGGAATGCTCCACGCCCTCGCCGCTTTCCAACTGCATCATCAGATTGTTTTTATCCATCCGCTTGGTGCAGAGGTTGTCGGTCAGCTTCAGGTAGAAGGCATCGGTCAGCTCCTGCACGTCCTCCCGGGTCAGCTCGCCGCGTTCCATTTGCTCTTTGGCCAGCCAGCCGCCGTACTGGTCCACGCGCCCCAGAGTCAGTGCATGCTGCTGCCCGTCGGCGATGAGCATATACTGGTAGAAGATAACCGCCTGCATGGCTTCCCACGCCGTCCGGGCGGGCTTTTCCATAATGTGGTCCAGACTGTCCGCCATGTTCAGAAGCTCCGCTCGGCGGGGGTCCCCCTCTGCCTTGCCTGCAGCCTGACGGCGGCACTCTTCTGCATAACGTTTGGAAAGCAAGATGCCCGCCTCCGCCACAATGGCGGTGGTGCGGTAGAAGTTATACTTTTTGGCGTCCATTCCGAACACCATGCCCTCCATCTCTGCCATGCGATGCTCACACTCGGCCTTGATGGCGCCAAAACCCACTTCCACCACTTTCCGATAGTTGGCGATAAAATGGCCCTGAGGCATGGTGCAGATGCTGGGCTCGCCGGTGGTATAGGTCGAGTTGAAGAAATCCGTGCTGCCGTCCCCCATGAGGTGGGTGCAGCTGGGGGGAACGGTCTCTCTCGCCCGGGCGGTGATGGAGCGGTCCATCCAGTACTCCGTGGCCTCGCGGAAGATCTCGCGGTCTTCGTCACTCATGTACGCATAGCAGCCGGGGGTCTGCCATGCTTTGCGGAAGTTCTCGTCCATATCAAAGACGGCGTCGTGCAGCCAGTCCGCGTTCCACTCCACAAAGGGAAGGGTAGCGCGGTAGGTGCGGCCCAGGTTGCCCACGAAGATGTCCTCATCTTCCACCAGAATGGTCTTATTCTTTACCCATTCATAAAGGCAGTGCGCCCGTTTCAGGTTGTTCGGCTCGGCTTCGTGGGCCTTATAATAATCCGTGTAGATCTTGGTGCGCTCGCCGTCCATGTGGACGTGGCCGCGGTTGGCCCATTCTCTTTTCTCACGCAGCTTTTGGATGCGGTCGCTGATCGGTGCAAACTGGAACATACGCTTTCCCCTCCATTGTTGTTTTCTATAAAAAATTATATTACCAGACGCAGTTCGTTGTCAATTTCAACTGTTCCATATGGTTATTAGAATTTGATACATGTGCGGCTCCTCCGGAGATTTTTTCCTCTTTTTCTCTCCCGCGCTGGAACAATGTGCCTGTTTTCTCCCACTTTTTCCGGCAAAACCGTGCTTTTGTCACCTTTTTACTTTGAAAAATCCTTCGTTTTTTATTTGACAACGTCCGCTCCCGGCGCTATACTATTCTACAATAAGGGTACCTTTACCCTGTCGTGCAGTGCAACCCCCGGTTTTGCCGCACTGCAAGCGCATTTGGAAAGGAAGATTTTGAATGAGCGCTCCTGCCACTATGAAAACGTATGCGCGCATCCACCTGACCATCAACGGCGTCGACCGGCCTGTGATCTGCGACCCCACTACGGACACGCTGGCCACTGTCCTGCGCCGTATGGGACTGACCGGAACGAAGATCGGCTGCAACGCCGGTCTGTGCGGTGCCTGTACGGTTATTTTAAATGGAGAACTGTGCCGTTCCTGCGTCAAGAAAATGCGTATGGTCCCCGAGTACAGCGAGGTTCTGACCATCGAGGGCATCGGTACGCCCCAGCACCTGCACCCCATTCAGCAGGCATGGATCACCTACGGCGGAATCCAGTGCGGCTTCTGCACCCCGGGCTTTATCGTCTCCACCTACGTCCTGCTGCAGAAGAACCCCTCCCCCACCCGCGAGGAGGTGCGTGACTGGTTCCAGAAGAACCACAACATCTGCCGCTGCACCGGCTTTAAGCCCATTGTAGACGCGGTGATGGCCGCGGCGAAGGTCATGCGCGGCGAGGCCACCATGGCCGACATCACCTACGACTTCGAGGGCGAGACCGAGATCTACGGTTCCGCCCGTCCCCGTCCCACCGCCGTGGCCAAGGCCACTGGTCTCATGGACTATGGCGACGACATCAAGCTGAAAATGCCGGAGGGCGTTGCCCATCTGGCCGTCACCCTGGCGGCGGAACCTCATGCCCGCATCATCAACATCGACACCAGCGAGGCCGAGCAGATGCCCGGCGTCATCAAGGTCCTGACCGCCAAAGACGTGAAGGGCACCAACAACATCGACTCTCCCCCGGTCATCCCCCGCTGGAAGGGCACCGGCACACCCCCCTTCCCCGTCATCGCCGGTGACAAGATCTGCCGCAAGGGCGACGTGGTGGCCATCGTGGCGGCCGATACCGAGGCTCACGCCCGGGCCGCCGCCGCCAAGGTGAAGCAGGAGCTGGAGGTGCTCCCCACCTACTTCACCTTCCCGGAAGCCTGTATGCCCAACGCCATTCAGATGCATGAGACCTGCCCCAACTCCTATCTGGAGGCCCCCGTGTTCAAGGGTGAAGACCCGGAGGACCTGTTTGACGATGCCGCCTATGTGGTGGAAGGCAGCTTCCACTCCCAGCACGAGCCGCACCTTCCCATCGAGCCCGACGTGGCCCAGGGCTATTACGACCCCGACGGCAACGTGGTGGTGCAGTGCAAGACTCAGGCCGTCGGCGAAGGCCGCGACGCGGTGGCCCAGGCCTGCGGCATCCCGGTGGAGCAGCTGCGCCTTATCATGAACCCGGTGGGCGGCTCCTTCGGCTACAGCGTCACCGCGAACACCTATGCCATGGTGTGCACCGCCGTGCAAAACTTGGGCATCCCCGTCACTCTGACCCTGAGCTATGAGGAGTTCATCCATATCTCCGGCAAGCGTTCTGCCACCTTCACCAACGGTAAGCTGGCCTGCGATGAAAACGGCAAGATCATTGCCGCGGAATATGATCTGGGTCTGGACCACGGTGCTTACGCCGCTCTGGCCAGTAAGATCTTCAACAACATGATTTCCGTAGCTTTCCACGGCTACAATATCCCCAACGCCAAGGCTCTGGCCCGCGGCGGTGTTTCCAACCACGCGTTCAACGCGGCCTACCGCGGCTTCGGTGCGCCGCAGATCTACACCTGCACGGAAGCGCTGATGGATATGCTGGCGGAAAAGGCCGGCATCGACCCCTGGGAGTTCCGCTACCGCAACCTGGCAAAGCCCGGCGAGACCAATCTGAACAGCCGTCCCTACAAGCTGTATGTCTATAAGCAGCTCATGGAAATGCTGAAAAAGCATTATGACGAGTTCAAGGCAGAGGCCGAAGCCGGAAAGAAGGAAGGCCGCCACATGGGCGTCGGCATCAGCATGGGCGGGTTCCTGTGCGGTCTGGGCATGTGGGATAAGGCGGAGAACGCGCTGGAGATCCTGCCCGACGGCGAATTTGCCGTGTACAACACCTGGGAGGACATGGGCCAGGGCGGCGACATCGGCGCCCTGACCGTCACCGTCGAGGCGCTGAAGGAGCAGGGCATCATCGTCCGCCCGGAAAAGGTCCGTCTGGTCATGAACGACTCTCACCGCTGCCCCGACTCCGGCGTGGCCGCGGGAAGCCGCAGCCACATGATGAACGGCCGCGCCGTCCGCGCCGCCGCCGAGCTGCTGGCCAACGCCATGCGCAAGGAAGACGGCACCTTCCGTACCTATGAAGAGATGGTGGCGGAAAATATCCCCACCAAATATGTGGGCCATGTGGACAACATGAACTCCGGCATCGACCCCGGTCTCGATCCCAACAGCGGCCAGGGCGATAAGGACAGCGAATACATGTACGGTGCAAACTGCGCCCTGGTTGAGGTGGATGTGAACACCGGAAAGACCAAGGTGCTGCGCTACGCCTGCTGCGCCGATGTGGGCAAAATCGGCAACCAGCTGGCCGTGGACGGTCAAGCGTACGGTGGCATCTCCCACTGCATCGGCTTCGCCCTGAGCGAGGATTATCAGGACATCAAGAAGCACCGAAACATGCTGACCTGCGGCATCCCGCAGATTCAGGACATCCCCGACGACATCCGCGTGGAATATCTGGAGACGCCCCGCGGCGACCAGGGCGTTTTCGGCTCCTCCGGCTGCTCGGAGGTGTTCCAGTCCTCCGGCCATATGGCGGTCATCAACGCCATCAACAACGCTATCGGCTGCCGCATTTACGAGCTGCCCGCTCTTCCCGCCAAGGTGAAGGCCGCATGGCAGGCCAAGCAGGAGGGCAAAGAGCTGAAGCCCGACAAATACTACCTTGGCCCCGATCTGGAGGACGCGCTGGACGATATTCTGGCCCATCCCATGTGATCAAAGAAACCGCATAGCAAAAAGGCCGCCGCAAGGCGGCCTTTTTGCCCTTGAAGGGGGAATGACATGTGAAACTGGAAACCTGCACCGAACATGTTTCGTCCTGCATCCATGATGCACCACCGCCCTGCGCCTTTGCCTGCCCCTTTGGGCTGGACATCCGCTCGCTGCTCCGAAAAACCGCCAAGGGGCGAATGCCCGCAGCTTACCGCGAGCTGCGCACGGCGCTGATCTTCCCCTCTGTTGTCTGCGCCCTATGCCCCCAGCCCTGTCGGAACGCCTGTCAGCGGAAGAACCTCGGCGACGAGCCACTGGACATGCACCGTCTGGAAGAGGCCATCATCCGTCTCGGCGGCGGACAGGCGCCGGACAAATTCCCCGTTCCGCCCAAAGAGGCGAAGATCGCCGTCATCGGCGCAGGGCCCGCCGGACTGTCCCTCGCCTTGAACATGGCGCAGAAAAAATACCCCGTCACCGTTTTCGAGCAGAGCGGCCAATGGGGCGGCTTTTTGAAAGAGCATCCCCAATTTGCCCGATTTGACGAGGAGTTTTCCGGGCAGTTCTCCGCCGAGGATGTTGCCTTCCGGTTCCACACCGCCGTCACCGACCTTGACGCGCTGAGCGAGTTTTCTGCCGTCTGCATTGCAACTGGCGAGGGTGGGAGCACCTTCGGCCTTCTGGATGGATGGGACCCGCAGCTGTTCAGCACTGAGCGGAAAGGGGTCTTTCTGGTGGGCGGCACCGCGGGCATGGACTGCATGTCCGCCATCGCCGCCGGGCCGAACCTTTCCCGCATGATGGAAAGTGCCATTCAGACCGGCCGCGTGACCGACGAGCGGAAAAAGCAGAAACCCTATCACCATTCCCTCGTCCCCAAAAACGCAGAGCACGCACCCCTTGTCCTTCCCGCTGACCCGAAAGCGGGCTATACCAAGGAAGAGGCCAAGGCAGAGGCCGCCCGCTGCTTCCAATGCAACTGCAGCCGCTGCCTCGATCAGTGCGAGCTGATGAACAAATACAAAAAAGCCCCCTTCCAGGCGGCCATGGAGGTGGCGGCGGATTCCAGTCCCCACTTCCTTGCCAGCCGCACCATGACGCGGCAGACCTACTCCTGTAACCAGTGCTCCTACTGCTCCGGCATCTGCCCGGAAAGCGTCGACATGGGTGAGCTGTTCCGTCTTTCCCGGGAAGCGCGGGTGGATGCCGGCATCCAGCCCGCTGCCTTTCACGATTTCTGGCTCAGGGAAATGGACTTTGCCATACACGATGGGTTCCTCGCCGCCCCTCCCCCCGGGCAGGAGACCTGCCGGTACGCTATTTTCCCCGGCTGTCAGCTGACCGCCTCCCTTCCGGAGCACACGCGGAAGACCGCAGAGCTGCTTACCCAACGCTTCGGGGCGGGGGTCATCCTGGGCTGCTGCGGCGCACCGGCCTGGTGGGCCGGGGAAAAGAAGCTGCGGGAGGAAAACGACAAGCGCCTGACGGACGCCTGGGAGCAGCTGGGCAAGCCCACGCTGGTGCTCGCCTGCGCCTCCTGTCTGGAGCTGTTCACCCGCAACCTGCCCCACATTCCCGTTGTCTCTCTCTACCAGCTTTTGGGGCAGGAGAGGGGGCTTTCCCTCGTTTCTTACGAGCCATGCGCCGTCTTTGACCCCTGTGCCGCCCGGCTGGACGACGAAATGCGCCGTGGCGTGCGCACCCTTTTGAAAGAAAGCGGCACCGCCTACTCCGAGCTTCCGGAGCCGGGCCGCTGCTGCGGGTACGGCGGGCACATCCGTGCCGCCAATCCAGAGCTTTACTGCACGGTGGCAGAGCACCGGGCATCGGAAAGTGATCTTCCCTATGTGGTGTACTGTGCCAACTGCCGGGAGGTGTTTCTGGAGCAGGGCAAGGACTGCCGCCATATTCTGGAGCTTCTCTTCGGTCCGGCGGGGCCGGTGCCCCACCTTTCGGAAAAGCGCAGAAACGCCCTTCGCGTGAAAGGAGCCTTGATGCAGGCCATGTTAAACAGAACCTATACCCCTCCCGCGCACCCGTGGGACTCTCTTGCGCTGAATATCCCGCCGGAGGTACGATGTGAAATGGAAGAGCACCTCATCACGGACGACGATGTGAAGGAGTGCATTTTCTCCGCAGAGCAGAGCGGCGACGGCTTTTTGCAGGAGGACGGCACTCACCTCGCCGTTCTGGTGCGGCGGGTCATCACCTATTGGGTGGCCTACCGCCCCGGGGAGGCAGACGGCCCCATCCGGGTGGAAAGTGTATACTCCCACCGGATGCGTCTGGGAGAAGAGGAGGACGATCATGGCTGATCTTCAGGATTGGACCCACTGGCGCTGCGCCAAATGCGGCGAAAAGCTGGTGATGAAGCGGAACGTATTCCACTATATGGGCCGCTCCTTTGGGCACGAGGTGCCCACCTGCCCGAAATGCGGCAAGATGTTCATCTCCAAAGAGCTGGCGGAAGGCCGTATGGCGGAAGTGGAAGCTCTGATGGAGGATAAATAAAGGAGGGATTTCCATGAAACTGACCCGTACGGAGATCATGCAGGAATTTATGAAGGGCCGCGGCTGCTCTCAGGTGGTGCTGGGGCAGTATGCCGACCAGCTGGGCTACGACAGGGAGGAGACTGACCGCATGGCCGCCTGCTTCCCCGGCGGCATGTTTTCCGGTGAGGTCTGCGGCGCGGTGACCGGCGCCCTGATGGCCATCGGCCTTGCTGTGAAGGACCCGGAGGAGGCGAAAAAAGCGGCCATCGCCTTTCAAAAGGACTTCGCCGCCGCCCACGGCTCCTGCATCTGCCGGGACCTGTTGGGCTACGACCTTTCCAAGCCCGAGGAGGAGCAGAAGGCCATCGAATCCGGCAAAATGATCAACGACTGTCCGGCGTTCGTACTCACCGCTCTGGACCTTCTGGACAAGCTTCCGGAATTGGGGGAGGACGCATGAGCCTGTGCCGCCCCGGCGGGCTGGAGCTGACCCGCTATGCCCTTCATAAGGCCGGACTGACGCCCGGCCAAACCCTGCTGGACATCGGATGCGGCAGCGGCGACGCCGCCGCTTTCGCCCAGAAGGAGTTTTCTCTTTCCGTCACCGGCATCGACTGCGACCGTGAGGCCGTCCGGGCCGCAACGGAACAGGGCGTTCACGCCCTGGTGCAGTCCGCCGATTTTCTGGAGTTCCCCTCCCGCAGCTTTGACGGGGTGATGATGGAATGCGTCTTCTCCGTACTGGATAGGCAGGAGGAGGCCATTCATGAGGCATATTGCATGTTGAAGCCCGGCGGGGCCCTCATTCTCTCCGACCTTTATGTCCGGCATCCGGATATGGTGCGCTTCCGCCGGGAACATGCCGAAGCCATGGCCCGCTGGCGCAGGCCCCGCGTGCATGAGGACTGCGAAAAGCAGGAAACACTCCCCTCCCCCTTCTGTCAGGACGGGGCCGTGGTGGTGGACAGCCTGAAGGCTCTGCTGGAAGAACTGGGACTTTCTGTCGTTCTTCTGGAGGACCGCACTGGCGACCTGAAGGAATTTCTGGGCCAGATCATTTTGGATTACGGCTCCGTAAAGCAGTACGTTCAGGCACAACCGGGCAGCACCCTCTGCCGCTGCACCGCCCCTTCGGCGGGATATTTCCTGCTGATCGCAAGGAAGCCGCTATGACGCTGGACCGTTGGATCGAGGAAAAAGCGGGGCTTTCCGCCCCGCTTACGGCGGACGCCCTTGCCGCCTATCAGCTCAAGAAGCTCAATGAGTCTATTTCCTACGCCCGCGCCCGCTGTTCTTTTTACGCAAAGCGTCTGCCGGGCGGTTCTCTTTCCTCGCTGAGCGAGCTCTCCGCCCTTCCCTTTACCACGGCGGACGACCTGCGGGCGCACGGAAAAGAGATGCTGTGCGTCCACCCGGACGAGGTGCAGCGCATCGTGACCCTTTCCACCAGCGGCTCCACTGGAAGGCCGAAGCGGCTTTTCTTCACCCGTGAGGATCAGGAGCTGACCGTCGACTACTTCCATCACGGTATGGCCACGCTCATTTCTCCCGGCGAGACTGTGCTCATCCTCTTCCCCGGGGAAAGTCCCGGTTCCATGAACGACCTTCTCCGCCAAGGACTGCACCGTTTGGGCTGTCGCGCCGTTTTATTCGGCTATCCCGCCCCGGAGCAGTATGAAGAGCTGATAAGGACAATTCTGCACACCGGGGCCTCCTGCCTGATCGGCTCCGCCGGAGCAGTGGCCGGGGCCGCGGAATGGTCCTGGGCGAATGGGCTTTCCGACGCGGTCGGTGAAACACTGCATTGTGTCCTGCTGGCAGCGGACTTCGTCCCGGAGGAGGCGTGCAAAACCATTCGGAACCTCTGGCGCTGCACGGTGCATGAGCACTATGGCTCCACAGAATCCGGTCTGGGGGGTGCCTTGAGCTGCGCCGCCCACGCGGGCTACCACACTCAGGCGGGGGACCTTTATTTTGAGATCATCGACCCGGAGTCCTTTCGCCCCGTTCCGGAGGGCAGTTGGGGCGAGATCGTATGCACCACCCTGACCCGGACGGGGATGTCCCTGATCCGTTACCGCACCGGCGACCACAGCCGGTTTCTGCCCGGTCCCTGCCCCTGCGGCAGCGTTCTGCCCCGGCTGGACCGGGTGTGCTCCCGTCCGCAGGCGAAAAAATTCGACCGGCCGGACGCCGTCACCTTTTGACCAAGGAGGGTTCCCCCATGGAACACCTGCATGACACCAGAAGCATCTGCCCCGTCTGCCGGAAGCAGCTTCCCGCCGCCATCGTGCGGGATGGGACGGACGTCTTTCTTCAAAAGTACTGCCCGCAGCACGGTTATTTCTCCGCCCTCATCTGGCGGGGCGGCGGCGTTCCCTACGAAAGCTGGGGGGAAGAGCGCCCCGCCGACATTCCGGAATATTGCCCTGATGGCTGCGGTCTCTGCCCCAGCCATGGGCAGGGTACCTGCTGCATTCTGGTGGAGGTCACCGGCCGCTGCAATCTGCACTGCCCCTTCTGCTTCGCAGAAGGGGGCGAGGTGCTGGATCATGAGCCTTCCGTGGAGGAGCTGTCCCATGTTTTCCACACTCTGGTGGAAAAGAAGCTGACCTTCATCCAGCTTTCCGGCGGTGAACCCACGGTGCGGGACGATCTGCCCGAGATCGTGGCGGCCGCCAGAGCCGCCGGGGCCACCTCCATCCAGCTGAACACCAACGGCATCCGTCTGGCTCGGGAGCCGGAATTCACCCGGAAGCTGGCGGAGGCGGGCCTTACCTTCGTCTTCCTGCAATTTGACTCCACGGACCCGGCGGTCACCCGCGCCCTGCGGGGGGATGATCTTCTCTCGGACAAGCTGGCTGCCATCGACCTGTGCGGCAGTCTGGGGTTGGGTGTCACGCTGGTCCCCACCATGGTCCGTGGGAAAAACGACGGCCAGATCGGCGATCTTATCCGCTTCGCCATCTCCAAATCCCCGGTGGTGCGGGGAGTGCACTTTCAGCCGGTCAGCTTCTTCGGCCGCTGCCCCCACGAGCCCACGGATGAAGAGCGGTACACCCTTCCGGAGCTACTGCGCGATATCGAGGAGCAGTCGGACGGCATGGTAAAGCTGGCGGACATCTCCCCCTCCTGCTGTGACCATCCTCGCTGCGGGTTCCACAGCGATTACATCGTCCTACCGGACGGTCTTCTCTCTCTGAACCCCCACAAAAAAGCGCCCGCCGGGGGCAAGACCTCCGCCTTGAGCAACCGATGCTACATCGCCCGCCGCTGGACCCGGGATCCGGAAAGCGAACAGCTGATCGCCCGTGCGGAAACGCTGGACCCCAAGGACCTTTCCACCTTCCTGGCCTTGGGGAAAAGCAACATGTTCACCCTGACGGCCATGGCCTTTCAGGACCGCTGGAATCTGGACCTGGAGCGGCTGAATTCCTGCAGCCTGCACGTCTGGGACAAGGGCAAGATCGTCCCCTTCTGCGCGCGGTACATTACGGCGGAATAAGAAGCAGGGCCGCAGAGCTTTCGCTCTGCGGCCTTGCTTTATTTCTTCTCCGGAAAATAGGGGCATTCCCCGCCGATGCACTCCCGCTGATTTCTCGCATAGGAGCAACGAACGGGCGAACGGGGAAGGGTGAGCCCCAGCTGCTCCTCCACAAACTGTGCACCCACCTCGATGCAGATGCGGCTGGTGCGCTTGCAGCAGCGGGGGCCGCCGATCTCCGCAAGGCGCACAAGGCAGGCTGCCGTCAAAAGCTGTGGGATGTGCCAGATGTCCTGTTTCAATGGGGTGGTCCCCAAAAGGACGCTGGCGAAGATTCCAGTCCCCACCGCCGCACCGCAGACGCCCCAGTAGCCGCAGGTGCCGCCAGGGATACGCCGTGCCCGGCGTATCGCCTCCGGCAGAGCTGTTTCCAGTGTGATCTCCACCCCCGCGTTGGCGCATGCCGTCAGCAGGACGCAGGGTACCAGGATGTGATGCTCCGGCCCGTTCAGGTGGATCTCCGGCAGGGCCATCACGTCCTCCAGCAGCTGAAGAGGGTCCTGCCCCCTGCTCTCCCGCAGGGAAGCGGCCGCGCGCATATAGCCCGTTCCGTGGCAGTCGTCGCAGACGAAATGCCCGTCCGGGCAGATGATGTTGGCGACCTGCTTCCGCCCGCAGATGGCGCAGGTATATTCCCGCCCCTCCTGCTCGTAGCGCAGGGGCTTTCCGCAGAGCACGCAGCCCTGCTGATGCCCTTCCCATTGATTCACTTCATTGCCCCCGCGCGCACGGCGATCATTTCGGCGCAGATGCTGACGGCGATCTCCTCCGGTGTCTCGCCGCCGATTTTCAGCCCGATGGGGGAGTGAACGCGGCTGAGCTGTTCCCGGGAAAAGCCCTCTTGTTCCAGAAGAGCCATGGTGTCCGCCACCTTTTTCCGGCTGCCGATCATGCCAATGTAGGCGCAGGGCTGCCGCAGGGCCGACTGCAGCACTTCATAGTCCCCCATATGGCCCCGGGTCACGATGACCAGATAGCTGCTTTCGTCCATGTGAAGGCCGTCAAAGGCGTGGCCATAGTCGGAGATCACATGCACCGCCTTCGCTTGGGGAAAGCGGTCCCGGTTTGCGTACTCTTCCCGGTCATCGCACACCACGGTCTCGAACCCCACATAGCGCAGCACCGGCTCCAGGGCAAGGCTCACATGCCCCCCGCCGAACAGATAGGCCGTGCTGTCTGCCCGGATGCTCTTCAGAAACTGTTTCGCGTCCTCAGGCCGGAGGTAGGCCACATGCACCGTCACATCGCCGCCGCAGCGCATGTCCAGACTGCCGCTTTGCTCTCGGTCCAGGCAGAAGTGCTCCGTGCACTCCCCCTGCTTCTGCCAAACCTGCCGGCACAGCTTCTGCACTTCCGCCTCCAGTGTGCCGCCGCCCACGGTGCCGAACCATTCCCCGTTGGGGGCAAGCATCATCCACGCGCCCTTTTTCCGCGGCGCAGAACCGGCGCTTTCCACGATTTCGGCCACCACAAAGCTCTCTCCGTTTTCCGCCAGTTCCCGTGCGTGATAAACCGCCGCATTCATTCGATCCCCTCCATTTTTCCGCAGAGCAGCGTCAATCGCTCTTCCAGTTCCATGGCCGCCCGAGCGCGCCTTGCATGGGCCTTCTGTGCCTCTGCCGTGCGGCATTTTTCCGCGCTTTTCGCAAAGCGCTCACACAAGGGCACCACTTGATCCCCCCTGACCCGTTTGTCCGCCCAGAATACCACGGCCGCCTCGTCGATCTCCCCGCCGCACCAGTCGTGATGGACCGCCACGATCGCCGCTTCGCGGGGATACCCTGCCTCCGAAAGCCAGCGTGCCCCCTCAAATGCGTGGTTTTTCTCACAGCGGGCCATGTCATGAAGCAGTGCACTGCGCTGCACCAGCCCGGCATCCAGCCGGTATCCGGCGGCGGAAAGCCACCGTGTCATCTGAAGGGCCACCTCTTCCACTTTCCGGCAGTGGACGATCACCGCTTCCGGGCACCCGGCGGCAGAAAGCAGCTGAAGGCAGCGCATTTCCGTCAGGGCAGGATGGGGCTTTTCCCCCCGGCCCAACACCTGCAGATGCCCGTTTTGCACCGTCAGTCGGTTGACACATCCGTAGGGCTGTGATAAGCTAAACAGAGTGCGGAGGGGTCTTCCCTCCGCCTTGCATAATAAAAGACGCAGCACCCCCGCATGAGTCACAGCGGCGGCATTTCCCTCCGTCTGCTCCCAAATGCGCAGGACTGCTTCTTCCATCCGACGGAGGGCCGCTTCCGGCCATTCTCCCTCCGGTGGGATCACGTGAATGGGGTCAAGTCCCCGAGTGCGGTACAGCTCCGGCCAGCGGGCGCGGATCTCGTGGAAGGAAAGCCCTTCCCACGCGCCCATGTCCAGCTCCCGCAGCATGGGGGCTTCCTGCGCAGGACCGAAGGCAAGCCGCGCCGTCTCCCGGCAGCGGGAAAGGGGGCTGCACCAGGTTTGCTGCACCCGCCCTTTCAGCCACATACCGAGAAGGGCCGCCTGCATCCGTCCCTGGGGGGAAAGGGGCACATCCGTCCTGCTCAGGCAGCGTGTCGGTTCAGTGCCGCTCCCCAACGGAGCACCATGGCGCAGCAGATAAAGTTCTTTCATGTTCTTATCCCTTCGACCGGTTTTTTTCTACATAACGGAAGGCATCGTTGTCCGGTTCCTATCGTCCGGCGGAAAGTTCTTCCGCAAAGCACTCTGCAAACAGGCGCTGTGCTGCCTCCCGCGTTTCGTTCTGCAGGCGCTGATAAGCAAGAAGCAGGCGCTTGCCCCGTTCGGTCAGGGCGCTTCCGCCGCCTTCCGCTCCACCGGCGGAACGAAGCAGCACGGGAAATCCCAGCTGCTTTTCCATAAAGTTGATGGCTTTCCACCCCTTGGAATAGGACATGTGCATACAGGCACACGCCGTCTGGATAGAACCGGTGTTTTCCACCATCTCCAAAAGCTGCGCCGTCTCCGGCATCAGGAATACCTCTTCCACCGCCAGCTGCAGCTGCAGCTCCATCCGCAGGGTGTTCTGCCCCCGGCGCAGATTTTCCAGATGGATAAGCTTTTTATAGTCCGCCGGAGTATCGGCGTCCAGCAGGACGCCCTCGTCCTCCACCGGCACGTTTACCATGGGAATGTCCAGCGCTTCGATGGCGCCCCGTAGGCCGCCCTCGCCGTTATGCTGCTTCAGGGCGGGAAACAGTGCATTGTCCGCCAAAAGGGGATGGCCGCCCTTCCCTTCATAGACCGGCCGCACCAGCGGTCCTTCCGTTTCCATCAGGGCAAGCAGCGTTTCGGTCTTGACCAGCGGAACGTCCGCCGGCATCAGGAACACCCGATCGCACCGCCTTCGGATATCGGAAAGGCCGATGAGGATCGAGTCAAACATCTTGGTCTGCGCATAGCGGCTGTTTTCTGCAAAGCGCACGCCGCTTCCGCTCAGATGCCGCCGCAGCACATCGCCTTTATAGCCCACCACCACCGTGATGGGGTCCACCCCGACCTCTCGCAGCGCACCGATGGTGTGCTCGATGACCGTCTTTTCCCCCAGACAGAGCATGGGCTTGAATTCCTTCATTCGGGAGGACAGGCCCGCCGCCACGATCACAGCTCCTGTTCGCATCGCATTTCCTCCATTTCAGCGTTTATTTTTGTATTTTACCATAAATCAAAAGGAGATGCCAACCCATGAAATTGATCGAAACAAAAAATGCCGTGGGCCATGTACTCTGCCACGACATCACCCAGATCATCCCCGGTGTGACCAAGGACGCGGTCTTCCGTAAAGGGCATATCGTCACGGAGGAGGACATCCCCGTTCTGCTCTCCGTCGGCAAGGATCACCTTTACATCTGGGAAAAAAGCGAAGGTATGCTCCATGAAAATGAGGCGGCGGAGCGGCTGCGTGCCATCTGCCAGAACAAAAATATGCACCCCACTGATGCGAAAGAGGGCAAGATCGAGCTGATTGCCGACTGCGACGGGCTGTTTCAGGTGGACGTTCAGCGGCTTTACGCCGTCAATTCCATCGACGAGATCATGATCGCCAGCCGCCACACCAACACCGTGGTACACCCCGGGGACAAGCTGGCGGGCACCCGCGTCATCCCTCTGGTCATTGACGAGAAAAAGCTGGAAGAGGCCGAAAAGGCCGCTGGGGACGCCCCGCTTCTCTCCCTGCTGCCCTTCCAGAGAAAGACCGCCGGCGTGGTCACCACCGGGAACGAGGTATTTTATGGCCGCATTCAGGACCAGTTCACCCCGGTCATTGAGCAGAAGCTCGCCCAGATCGGCATCACCATGGTCGCCCACCACACCGTGGACGATAATGCCGAGCACATCAAAGCGGCCATCGCCAACCTGCGGGAAAAGGGTGTGGACATGATCCTCTGCACCGGCGGCATGAGCGTTGACCCGGATGACCGCACCCCCACCGCCATCAAGGAAAGCGGCGCGAAGATCATCTCTTACGGCGCCCCCGTCCTGCCCGGGGCCATGTTCCTGCTGGGCTATTTTGAGGACGGCACCCCCGTTATGGGCCTGCCCGGCTGCGTCATGTATGCAAAGGCCACTGTGTTTGACCTGATTCTCCCCCGGGTGGCAGCCAATGTACCGGTCACAAAAGCGGACCTGTCTGCGTTGGGGCACGGCGGGCTGTGCCTCGGCTGCAAACCCTGCCACTATCCCAACTGTGCATTTGGAAGGGGTGTATGACATGAGCCAGGAACATCTGACCCATTTAGATGAAAACGGCAATGCCCGCATGGTGGATGTGGGCGGCAAGTCCCCTACCCGCCGGGTGGCTGTGGCCACCGGCAAGATTCTGGTCTCTTCGGATGTGATGACTGCCATTCAAACCGGCGGTGTGCCCAAGGGAGATGTATTGGCGGTGGCTCGGGTCGCCGGCATCATGGCCGCCAAGAAAACGCCGGACCTCATTCCCCTCTGCCACAGTCTCTCCATGACCTCTTGCACCGTGGACTTTGACCTCCTTCCGGAAAAAAATGCGGTGAAGGTTACCTGTGTAGCCTCCACTACCGGCGTCACCGGAGTGGAGATGGAGGCCATCACAGGTGTCTCTATGGCTCTGTGCACCATTTATGATATGTGCAAGGCAATTGACAAACGTATGACCATCACGGGTATCCATCTGATGCGGAAAGAAGGCGGCAAGTCCGGCCTCTTCATCAACGACAATCCCCGCGCCTGAATTTTTTTGCAGAAAGGAGGTGGCCGCCATGCGAGACAGCACCCAGCGGGAAATCGACTACCTGCGCATCTCGGTCACCGACCGCTGTAACTTCCGCTGCGTCTACTGTATGCCAGAGGACGGAGTTCCCTGTCTGTCTCACAGTGACATTTTAAGCTATGAGTCCATCGTCCGACTCTGTCAGGTCTTTGCCTCTTTGGGAGTCAGTAAAATCAAGCTCACCGGTGGAGAACCCCTGGTGCGGCGTGGACTGCCCCAACTGGTAGAGCAGCTCAAGGCCATCGACGGCATCCGTTCCGTCACCCTGACTACCAACGGCTTTCTGCTCAAAGAGCAGCTTCCCCGCCTGCTGGACGCCGGGCTGAATGGTGTAAACATCAGTCTGGACACGCTGAACCGGGAGCGGTTTCGCGCCATCACCAGGCGGGATGGGCTGGAGGAGGTTCTCATCGGACTGAACGCTGCCCTATCGGCAGATGGTCTGAATGTCAAGCTCAACTGCGTCCCCACGCTGGAAAATCGATCAGACTGGATTCCTTTGGCCGCTCTGTCTCAAAACTCCCGGTTGGCTGTGCGTTTTATTGAACTCATGCCGGTGGGTTTGGGAGCATCCCTTCAGCGGCAAGAGGAATCGCAGGTGCGCGCGGCGCTGGAAGAAGCCTTTGGTCCCATGCAGCCCACTGCCGGTCCATCGGGCAACGGTCCCTGTCGTTACTTCCGCCCGGAAGGGTTTACCGGCTCCATCGGCTTTATCAGTGCGCTGACCCACACCTTCTGCCGTCGCTGCAACCGGATACGGCTGACAGCCAACGGATTCTTAAAAACCTGCCTGCAGTATGAAACCGGCGTTGCCCTTCGTCCCCTGTTGGAACAAGGCGCAGAAGATGACGCCCTCCGCCGGGCTATTTTAGATGCCGTTCGGGACAAACCCGCCCACCACCATTTTGCCGAGGGTGGACGGCAGCTCTCCCACATGAATGAAATTGGAGGTTGAACCGCCATGGGAAATGTGATTGCAGTATGCATCAGCGAGAAAAAAGGCACCCAGAAAAAAAATGTGGGCTCCGCCCGCTTTGTGGAGGATTGGGGCATCGAGGGGGACGCTCACGCCGGAAAATGGCACCGCCAGGTCTCCCTGCTCTCCCATGATAAGATCGAGGCATTCCGCGCTCGCGGGGCTCAGGTGGATGACGGTGCCTTCGGCGAAAATTTAGTGGTGTCCGGCATCGACTTCCGCACCCTGTCTCTGGGCACCCGTTTCCGCTGCAACGAGGTAGAGCTGGAGCTGACCCAGATCGGCAAGGAGTGCCACAGCCACTGCGAAATTTATAAAGTCATGGGCGACTGCATCATGCCGCGGGAAGGAGTTTTCACCCGGGTTCTGCACGGCGGCACCATTTCTGTGGGGGACACCCTGACGGTCTCCTATCTCCCCCTGCGGGCGGCCATTCTCACCGCCAGCGACTCCGGCTCCCGGGGCGAGCGGGAGGACAAATCCACCCCCATGGCCAGAGAGTGTCTTCAGGCCGCCGGGTTCACGGTGGTGCAGGAGTTGATGCTCCCCGATGAACGGCAGCAGCTGGCGGACACCATGCGCCGGTGGTGCGACGACGGCGTCTGCGATCTTCTGATCACCACCGGCGGCACGGGCTTTTCCACCCGGGACTGCACACCGGAGGCCACGCTGGACGTGGCGGAGCGGCTGTGCCCCGGCATTCCGGAGGCCATGCGAGCCTTCTCCCTTGCCATCACTCCCCGGGCCATGCTGTCCCGGGCGCAGGCGGGTATTCGCAAGAATACCCTGATCGTCAACCTTCCCGGCAGCCCCAAGGCCGTGAAGGAGTGCCTCGATTACGCCCTGCCCGCCCTGCAGCACGGGCTGGAGATCCTGCTGGGCCGCACGGCAAACTGCGCAAGAAAATAAGAAAGGCGGCGCGCCGAAGTTTCGGCGCGCCGCTTCTTTTTTGCTCTCTTACCACTCTTCCAGCCAGGGGCAAAAGCTGCAGCCTATCCCCAGCGTGGGGAAGACCGCCGGGATGCGGGCATCCCCCACTGCTTCCCATACCGCCCGGGGCACCGGCAGATCGATAAACCATTCAAACACGGCAAACAGCACAAACCAGCATACGACCCACAGGAACTTGCGAAGGGGCTTCCACTTCGGGCGTTTTTTCCAAATCGCCCAGTTGCAGAACAGCGTCAGGAACGGAAGAAGGTACAGCGATATCCAAAACCAGGCGATCTGCCTTGCCGGAAAACAGGTCGCCGGCAGCCGGTAAAAGGGCAGCAGCATCAGAACGCCGCAGGCAGTGGAAACGGCCAGCAAGACGCTTGCTTTTTTCATCGCGCATGACTCCTTTCTCCAACGCAGGATCTGTTTTTCTCTTCTCTTTCCACCATAACAAACCGGGATACGGAAGTCAACCCTCCGCCCCTTACAAAAAACAGGCGTCCCGATGATCGGGGCGCCTGCTTTTGTTCTTCCGTTCAGCCTTCCTCAATGTTCCGCGTGGCGTAGGCGTTTAACTCCATCCCCGCCCGCTTGCCTGCCAGGAATTCGTAATAGCCCTGACAGCCGATCATGGCGGCGTTATCCCCGCAGAGCTTCAACTCCGGCAGGAAAAGCTGCAGTCCCGCCTTCCGGCAGGCTTCGGTCAGGTCGGCACGCAAACGGCTGTTGGCCGCCACGCCGCCCGCCACCGCCACCTTGGTGCGCCCCGCTTTTTGAGCAGCCAGTACGGTGCGGGGCACCAGACTGTCGCTGACCGCAGCGGAGAAGGACGCCGCCAAGTCGGGAAGATCCAGCGTCTCCCCCTTCTGCTGGGCGTTGTGGGCCAGATTCAGCACCGCGGTCTTCAGCCCGGAGAAGGACATGTCAAGCTCCGCGCCGTCCACATGGGCGCGGGGCAGGGGATAGCGCTTATCATTTCCGCTTTGGGCCAGTTTATCCAGCGGCGCGCCGCCGGGATAGCCGATCCCCAAAACCCGGGCCACCTTGTCAAAGCACTCGCCCACGGCGTCGTCCCGGCTGCCGCCCATGACGGTCATCTTCGTGTAGTCCTGCACATCCACGATCAGGGTATTGCCGCCGGACACGCACAGGCACAGAAAGGGCGGCTCCAGCTCCGGATGGGTGATATAATTCGCGGCGATATGCCCCCGCACATGGTGGACAGGGATCAGCGGAATATTCAGTCCATAAGCCACGGACTTGGCAAAATTCAGCCCCACCAGCACGGCCCCGATCAGGCCGGGAGCATAGGTCACCGCAACGCCAGATAGCTGCTCTTTGTTGATGCCTGCCCGGCGGAGCGCTTCGTCCGCAAGGCCGGTGATCGCCTCCACATGCTTGCGGGAGGCGATCTCCGGCACCACGCCGCCGTAGATCGCATGGGTCGCCACCTGGGACGCGATGCAGTCGCACAGCACATGCCGCCCGTCCTCCACCACGGCCACCGCAGTTTCATCGCAGGAGGATTCTACTGCCAATAAGTACATGTTCTTTCCCCTCGTTTCTCTCACTTACCGCATTTCGCTCCAGTTTTCCGCCAGATAGAGCGCCTCGCCCGGCAGAAGGGGCAGCTGCACAACACGCCGGTAAAGCTCCGGGGTGAATTTGGTACGGTAGATGCGCTCCTGTGCTTCCCGCTGGCGCGTCTCTTCCTGCTTTCCGCAGATGTACATGCAGTAATGCACGCCGAACAGACCGGTATCGTACCCGGCATAGGAAAAGCCGCCGCGCTCGTAAAACCGGAGGCGTCGGCGCTGCTGCTCAAGCTCTGAGGACGCAGGGTCCGGTGCCTCCACCTCTGCAAGGATGCCGTCCCACCGGCCGGCCGTATACTCCTTCAGGGTACTCAGCACGGCGCTTCCCACACCGCCGCCCCGGCGGGCGGAGGTGACCCCCAGATAGTCCAGCAGCACATACCGCACCCCCGGCGCGGCCCACAAAAGGGCGTAGGCCGCAATGCGATCCCCTTCAAAAAAGCCCAGCGGCTCGTATAGGCCCCGGTCCAGCAGCTCCTCCATATCCCGGAAGGGCTTCAGCTCCTCCGGCGGAAAGGTGCTTTTTAATTCCTCTTCATACAGTTTCTTCAGTTCCTGCTTCGTCAGCAGTCTGGCCGTCATGATAAAACTCCCTTGTCATCAAGATCGCGTCCTCTTTCGGGCGCTCGTAATAGTCCTTTCTGCGGCCCACCTGAGCAAAGTCATGCTTCATGTAAAGGCTGATGGCCGCCTGATTGGAGGCGCGCACCTCCAGCGTCAGGAAGGCCAGATGGCTTTCGCCGAACCGACAGAACACGTCCAGCAGTGCGCTGGCCACGCCCTGCTGCCGGTAGTCCGGGTCCACAGCAATGTTGGTGATGTACCCCTCGTCCAGCACCACCTGCACCCCGGCATAGCCCAGCACCTTCCCCTCGCCGCCTTCGGCCACGATATAGGAGGCCGCCGGGTTAAAAAGCTCTTCCCTCAGCATGTCCACGGTCCACGGCGTGGAGAAGCACTGCTCCTCCAGCGCCGCGATCTGCTCCAGATGCTCTGCCGCCATGGGCACCAACCGATAATTTGTCTCACTCATTCTTTTGCCTCCGCCCAGCTTTTTCCCGCCGCCGCGTCCGCTTTCAGGGGGACCGCTAGAGCAGCCACCCCTTCCATCTCTTCCGACAGCAGGCGTTTGACCTGTTCCGTTTCTTCCTCCGGGCACTCCACGATCAGCTCGTCGTGCACCTGCAAGATCAGCTTTGCCGCCAGCCCCTCCCGGCGCATCCGGTCGGATACCCGGATCATGGCAAGCTTCATGAGGTCGGCCGCCGTGCCTTGAATGGGCATATTGAGGGCCACCCGCTCGCCGAAGGAACGCAGATTGAAGTTGCTGCTTTTCAGCTCCGGCAGCCAGCGGCGGCGGCCCATCAGGGTGGAGACATATCCGTCCTCCCGCGCCTGATGCACGATGTTCTCCATATAGGCGTGAACGCCGGAATAGGTGGCAAAATAGCGATCCATATAGGCCTTGGCCTCCCGCCGGGTGACACCGATATCCTGCGCAAGGGAGAAGTCCGAAATGCCGTACACGATGCCGAAGTTCACCGCCTTGGCCCGGCGGCGCATCTCATGGGTCACTTTCTCCGGCGGCACGCCGAACACCTGTGCTGCCGTGGCAGTATGAATGTCCGCACCGCTTCGGAATGCCTCGATCATCTTCTCGTCCGCGGCGATGTGAGCCAGAAGGCGCAGCTCGATCTGGGAATAGTCCGCGTCCACCAGCATATGCCCCTTCCCGGCCACGAACATGTTGCGCAGCTGTGCGCCCAGCTCCGTCCGCACCGGAATGTTCTGCAGATTCGGCTCCGTGGAGGAAAGGCGGCCCGTGGCGGTGACCGTGTTCTGGAAAGAGGTGTGGATCCTTCCATCAGGCGCGATCACCTTGGTCAGCCCCTCCACATAGGTGGAGTTGAGCTTGGCCATCTGGCGGTATTCCAGAATGGCCTCGATGATCGGATGCTGCCCCCGCAGCTTTTCCAGCACCTCCGCATTGGTGGACCAGCCGGTTTTGGTCTTTTTCACTGCGGGAAGCTCCAGCTTTTCAAACAGGATGCGGCCCAGCTGCTGGGTAGAATTGAGGTTAAACTCCTCCCCAGCCAGGGCAAACACCGTTGCCTGCGCCGTTTCCATCCGCTGCTGCAGCATCTCGCCGTATTCCCCCAAGGCCTTGCGATCCACCAGCACCCCCGTCCGCTCCATCTGAGCCAGTACTGGGCAAAGGGGCAGCTCGACAGTTGAAAAAAGCGCTTCCATGTTAAACTCCCGGAGCTTTTGGGACTGCTCTTTATAAAGGGCCTCCACCAAAGCGGTGTGACTCGTCCACGCCCCCAGGGGTGCGGCTGGA
Organism: uncultured Oscillospiraceae bacterium; assembly: GCA_934646175.1. Classification (GTDB taxonomy): domain Bacteria; phylum Bacillota; class Clostridia; order Oscillospirales; family Oscillospiraceae; genus CAKUEI01. The sequence goes on along the minus strand of CAKUEI010000009.1, from coordinate 6,893 downwards.
TCGGCCAGAGGGTCAAAGGCCTCTGGAGCCCGATACAGGGCAGCCCGCGGGGCTTCAAAATTAAAGTAGCTCATGGCCAGCTTTTCCAGCTCATAGCTCCCGTCGGTGGGCGAGAGGAGATAGGCCGCCACGGCGGTGTCGAACGCAAAGCCGTCAGTGCCCAGCCCCTCCGCCAGCAGGCGGTTCATCAGGGGCTTGCAGTCGTGGGTGATCTTTTTAATGTCCGCGGTGAAAAAGCCACGGAGAAATTCATTGTAGCAGCCCAGCCGGCTGGCCAGAAAGACTGCGGTATAGCCATTGTCCCCCTCGCCGCACTCCACGCATACGCCGTTTAAGTCAGAGAGGGCCAGAAAGGAGACGTGCTCCCGGCCGCGAAAATCATCCAGCAGCTCCTCCATCCGCACCCGGGTCTCCACGACCTCGCTTTTGCAGACGCCGGTAAACTGTTCTTCTTTCTGCTCCACGCCGCCGTGGCCGGAAAGGCCCAGCCGGTCGATGAGCTTGGAGAATTCCAGCCGGAGAAGCAGGTCATAAAGCGCCGGTCCGTTGGGCTCCCGGCGGCGGTTCTCCTCCGGGGAGAAGTCGATGGGCGCATCCCGGTGGATCTCCGCAAGGTCGAAGGACATGTTCGCCTGCTCTTCCCCCTCCTGCAATTTTTTAATAAGGCCCGGTTTGGCCGGTACCCCGGGAGAGGCCAAAATATCCGGCATGGCATCATACAGCGCACGAATGGAGCCGTACGCCTGCACCAGTCCCATGGCGCTTTTTTCGCCGATCCCCTTGACGCCGGGGATGTTGTCGCTGCTGTCCCCCATAAGAGCCTTCAGGTCCACCATGTGGACGGGGTCAAAGCCGTATTGCGCGCGGAACTCCTCCGGCCCCATGTTCTTGGTGGTGGTCTGCCCCATGCGGGTGGATACCAGCAGAACGTGGGTCCGCTCCGTAATGAGCTGGAGGGAATCCTTATCCCCCGTCACGGCGCGGCAGTCCCACCCCGCCTCTTCGCAGCGCCGGGCGATGGTGCCGATCAGGTCATCCGCCTCCCAACCGTCCATTTCATAGCGCGGGATATTCATGGCATCCAGAATGTCCTTCAGCGGCTCCATCTGGGCGGCCAGCTCGTCAGGCATCCCCTTCCGGGTGGCTTTGTAGCCGGCGTAGGCCAGATGGCGGAAGGTGGGGGCCTTCCGGTCGAAGGTCACGCACAGTCCGTCCGGCTCTTCCTCCGCGAGCAGCTTCAAAAGAATGTTGAGAAACCCGTAAATCGCGTTGGTGGGCTGCCCATCCCGGGTGGACAGAGGCCGGACCCCGTAAAAGGCCCGGTTGATGATGCTGTTTCCGTCGATCACCATCAGCTTCATGGGCGTTGTGCCTCCTTTTGCACGGAAAAGAATTCAGTAAATTAATATTATAGCATAGAAACATCTCTTTGACAATGTGCCCTCCGGAGCCGTCCTGCAAACGCAAAAGCGCCTGTATTTCTTCGGAAATACAGGCGCTTTTTCAGGTTTAAGAAAGCAGCATTCTGTCGTTATCCAGCTCGTCGCCGCTGGCCTTGGAGAATTTCTGCAGAAGATCGTCCACAGTGAGCTTTTTCTTTTCCTCCCCGCGGATGTCCAGAATGACGCGGCCGTCATACATCATGATCAGGCGGTTTCCGTGGGTGATGGCGTCCTTCATGTTGTGGGTGACCATCATGGTGGTCAGGTGGTTCTCCTCAATGATCTTGTCCGAGATCTCCAGCACCTTGGCCGCCGTTTTGGGGTCCAGCGCCGCCGTATGCTCGTCCAGCAGCAGCAGCTTCGGCTTCTTCAGGGTGGCCATCAACAGCGTCAGGGCCTGCCGCTGGCCGCCGGAAAGAAGGCCCACCTTGGCGGTCAGCCGATCCTCCAGACCCAGGTCCAGAGTCTTCAGCAGCTCACGGTACTCCTCCCGCTCCTTATGGGTCACGCCCCAGCGCAGGCCGCGGCTTTGTCCCCGCCGGGCGGCGAGAGCCAGATTCTCCTCGATCTGCATGGTGGCGGCGGTGCCGGTCATGGGGTCCTGAAACACGCGGCCCAAAAACTTTGCACGCTTATACTCCGGAAGGTGGGTCACATCGGTCCCATCGATGGTGATGCGCCCCTGATCCACCATGAACACGCCGGCGATGGCGTTCAGCGTGGTGGATTTTCCCGCACCGTTTCCGCCGATGACGGTGACGAAGTCGCCCTCGTCCAGCTGAAAGTTCACGCCGTTCAGGGCGCGCTTTTCGTTGACAGTGCCCGCGTTAAAGGTCTTATGCACATTCTCGATCAGCAGCATCAGGCGTTCCCTCCTTTGTTCCGGGCCGCCGGCTTGGCCATTTTCTCACGGATCAGCGGAAGCGAGAGGCAAATGGCCACGGTGATGGCGGTAAACAGCTTCAGGTCATTGGAATTCATGCCCAGCTTCAGCACGAGGGCAATGATAATGCGGTACACCACGGCACCCAGACTGACGGACACCAGCGTCTGCTTAAAGCTGCGGGTGCCGAAGATGACCTCGCCGATGATCAGGGAGGCAAGGCCGATGACAATGGCACCGGTACCCATCTGAATATCGGAGTAGGACTGGTTCTGGGCGATCAGCGCGCCGGAAAGACCCACCATGGCGTTGGAGATCACCAGACCCAGAATTTTCATATTGCTGGTGTTGATGCCCTGAGCCCGGGCCATCTGGGCGTTGCTGCCCGTGGCGCGGACGGCGCTGCCCAACTCGGTGCCGAAGAACCAGTAGACCAGCATACACACCACGACCACGCAGATCAGGCCCACCACCAGAATCGAAAGGTTCTTGGAAAGGCCCAGCTTCTGCAGGGGGGTAAATACCGTCTTGATCTTCAGCAGGGAGACGTTGGACTTGCCCATAATGCGCATATTCACCGACCACAGGGCGATCATGGTCAGGATACCGGACAGCAGGGGCGGGATCTTCAGCTTAGTGTGCAAAAGTCCGGTGCACAGTCCGGCCAGTACACCGGCACCCGCCGCTGCAAGGGTGGCCACCCAGGGATTGACGCCCCCGGCCAGCATCCGGGCGCAAATCGAGGCGCCCAGCGTGATCGTCCCCTCCACCGTCAGGTCCGCCACATCCAGGATGCGGTAGGTGATGAAGACGCCCAGAGCCATGATGGCCCACAGAATACCCAGGGACACCGCGCCCAGCAGGACATTACCCATCGTATATCCTCTCCTCTTTTGGATGAAGTTTCAAAATGCCGGGAAACGGCAGAGGCACCGCAGGCCCCTGCCGTTTCCCTTTTCAATTCAAAGTCCGGATCAGCTCTCGCTGGGGTAGATCACAGCGTCGGCATACTTGTCCGGAATGGTGATGCCCAACTCTTTCGCTACATCACCGTTAAATCCATATTCATACTCCGCTGCGCCTGCAATCGGCATCGTGGCAGGCTCTGCGCCCTCCACCAGAATCTCATACGCCATCAGGCCAGCCTGATAACCAATGGAGTAATAGGTCAGAGAGTAGGTTGCAAACCCTCCGTTTTCCACCATGCCCATCTCGCCGCAGAAGACGGGGATACCGGCGGGAGTCGCCACCTCATACACTGTGGGTATCGTGGCGGCAAACACGTTGTCGGTGGGGATGTAGATGGCGTCGCACTCGCTGACGATGGAGGAGACCGCCTGCTGCACATCGTTGGTGTTGGCAACGGTACGCTCCACATAGGCGATACCCTGATTGTCCAGCCATTCCTTGGCAATGTTCACCTGCAGGCGGGAGTTATCCTCGGAGTTGCAGTAGAGGAAGCCAACGGTCTTCACGTCCGGGCAGATCTCGAACATCAGAGCCATCTGGTCCTCCACCGGGTTCATGTCGGTGGTGCCGGTAACGTTGCCGCCGGGGGCCGCTTCGCTCTCCACCAGACCGGCCTCGGTATAACTGGTGATGGCAGTGCCTACAATGGGGATAGTGTCCGTCTTGGACGCCATGGTCTGGGCAGCGGTTGTGGCAATGGCCAGCACCAGATCGTCCTCTTCGGACACGAACTGCTCGGCAATGGTGTTCAGATTGTTGGGGTCGCCGTTGCCGTTCTGGTAGTTGATGGTCAGGTTCTCGCCTTCCACCAGACCCTTGTCAGCCAGCGCGGCCACGAAGCCCTCGCGGGCGCCATCCAGCGCCACATGCTCCATCTGCTGAATGATGCCGACCTTATACTGCTTGTCCGCACTGGGGGTATCGGACTCCTGACTGCCGCCGTTCTGGCTGCCGCAAGCGGCCAGACCCAGCACCATGGCCGCGGCCATGGCGGCCGCCAGCACCTTTTTCGTCTTTTTCATTGCTGTTTCCTCCAACCTGATTCTCTCTATTTTACTTTAGCACGTTGTGGTGCTAAATTGCGGCGGTATGAAAAAATCACCCGCCACAGTGATTGTTGACATTATAGAATCATTTCCCCCAAATGTCAATCCCTTTTCTTTTCCGGCCCGCGTCAGCGCACAGAAGGCGCTCCGCCTCTTCCCGGACAAGGGGAAAAGGGCAAAACGGCGGTTGTTCTTCCAGCCGGGGGGCGATGGATTTTTCCATCCAGGCCATGCCGTACCAGCGTTTAAACTTATAGGCGCACTGGTGAAACTGCCCCACCATGGTGTAGCCCAGCTTCTGGTGGAACCTGACGCTTGCATAGGTGAGGTACTCGTCCTCTCTTTCCGGATAGGCGATGCAGGCATTGACACTTACTACGTTCTGAAGGCGCAGAACTGTCTCCATTTTTTCGTAAAGGGCCCGGCCCACTCCGTGCCCACGCTCCCCCTCTGCCACGTAAATGGAGGTCTCCACCGACCAGTCATAGGCCGGGCGGCTGTGCAGGGGGCCGGCGTAAGCATAGCCCACCGCTGTTCCCTCCAGCTCCGCAATGAGATAGGGATAGCGCTGAAGGGTGTGAGTCATGCGGCGGGCAAATTCTGCCTTGTCCGGTGCTTCGTACTCAAAGGTGATGGCCGTTTCTTCCACATAGGGCCGGTATATTCGGAAAGGGCCGCCGCGTCCTCGTCCCCGGCGATCCGGATGATCAATTCCTGCTGATCCATTCTCTTCTGCCTCCCGCAGTTTTGATTTTTTATTCTACCACGCAAGCCCCGCCGCCGCAAGGGGCCCCCGGCGGTCAAAAGCGGCGGATTCTTTCGTGGACAAGCGGAGCATCCTATGGTATAATGTTGTTCCATGCGGAGAAGGCTTCTCCACGCTCCGCAAAACCTTGATACCGCTTTTGTCAGGAGGCTTCTCCTTTGAGAACTGATATTCTGGGGGTCGGATTTGACCCCATCACCCTGCCCCAGGCCGTCTCCGCCGGTGTGGCCCTCGCCCGGGATGCGGAGTTTCACTATGTGGTGACCCCGAACCCGGAGTTCGTCCAGCTGGCGGCCGACGACGATGAATTCCGCTCCATCCTCTACCATGCGGACCTGGTTTTGGCCGACGGCATCGGCATCATCCACGCCGCCAAGATCCTTGGCACTCCCCTGCCCGGCCGAGTGACCGGCATCGACTTTGCCGCCGGTCTCATGCAGGAGATGGCCCGCAGCACCGACCTGAAACTCTTTCTGTTGGGGGCTAAGCCCGGCGTGGCGGAAAAGGCCGCCGCGCGGTTGATGAAGACCTATCCCGGCCTTCAGGTCGTGGGCACCCATGATGGGTATTTTCAGGACGACGCGCCCGTGGTGGCAGAAATCAAAGCCAGCGGCGCAAACGTCCTGTTCGTCTGCCTCGGCGCGCCGAAGCAGGAAAAGTGGATCGTAAAAAACGGTAAAGCCTGCGGCGTCCATCTGGCCGCCGGACTGGGCGGCGTGCTGGACGTTTTCGCCGGTGAGGTGGACCGAGCACCCGAGATCTTCCAGAAGGCGGGCATGGAGTGGTTCTACCGTCTGATGAAGCAGCCCTCCCGCATCGGGCGCATGGCAAAGCTCCCCGCCTTTTTGGGCCGCGCCGTGGCGGAAAAGGCCCGGCGAAAAAAATAAACCGCTTTTTCGCGGCAAGGAGGTAGGCCCCCATGGCCGGAAAACTGATCGTATTCGAAGGGACGGACGGCTCCGGGAAATCCACCCAGTTCCGCCGCCTGTGTGAAAAGCTGGAATCGGAACAGCTCCCCTTTCAGCGGCTGATCTTTCCCCAATATGACAAGCCCTCCTCCGCCCTGCTGAAAATGTACCTGCATGGTGAGTTCGGCTCCCACCCCTCCGACGTGAACGCCTATGCGGCCTCCACCTTTTACGCGGTGGACCGCTACGCTTCTTATAAGCAGGTGTGGGGCAGCTGGTACGAGGCGGGCGGTCTTATCCTGTCGGACCGGTACACCACCTCCAACGCCGTGCATCAGGCATCCAAGCTCCCCCCGGAGGAGCAGGAGGATTTTTTCCGCTGGCTCACCGACTTTGAATTTGACAAGCTGGGGCTTCCCGCCCCCGATCTGGTGATCTATCTTGACATGCCCACGGAGCTGGCGGTGCAGAACCTGCGCCGCCGCGAGGCGGACACCCACACCACCGCGGACATTCACGAGGTGGACACCGATTATCTCCGGCTCTGCAGGGAGACCGCCCGGCACGCCGCCCGCGTTCTGGGATGGCAGACCGTTTCCTGTGCGGATCGGGACGGAAATCTGCGCACCATGGAGGACATTTCCTGCGAGGTGGACGGGCTGATCCGCCCCTACCTTGCCTGACTTTTCCGGAAAGGAGCACCTTTTATGGTCTATATTCTGCTTGCCGACGGCTTTGAAGAGGCGGAGGCACTGATCCCCGCCGACCTTCTGCGCCGTGCGGGCGAAACCGTTTTCCTCACCGCCGCCTGCCCCGGGCAGACCTTAGTCACTGGCGGCCACGGCATTACGGTGGCCATTGACTGCGCCGCGGACAAAG
>CAKUEI010000008.1 GCA_934646175.1 uncultured Oscillospiraceae bacterium | reverse complement strand
CTGGACGATGAGGACGGAAAGCTCGTCTACGAGGTCGAGTTCAAATCCGGCAATATGGAATATGACTACGAGATCGATGCGGCCTCCGGCACGATCCTCAAGCATGAGACGGAGTTGGACGACTAATACGATCATCAAAAACTGATTTAGAAAAATATTAAAATGGAAGCGACCCGACAAAATAAGACCATCTGCCTTTGGCAGATGGTCTTATTTTGAGATTCCGCTCCCTGCGGCTGATCCACCCCAAAGGAGATGAAACCAAGTGATTGCCCCCCTGTGCCAAGCGTCAGAGCACGCTTATCCACTTCCTCTGCAGAAAAAACGACGCCCGGAGGATCTTCCACCGGGCGCTTTTTGCCTGCCGGGACAGAGAGCAAGGTCACGGCAGAGTGTCATAGAGCACATCGTGCAGATGCAGCGGGCTGAGCTGCAGGCGGGTACATTTTGCGGCCAGCGCGGACGCAAAATCACCGTTGGTGGAAACGTCTGGAATGAAGAGCAGTTGCACCCACTTGTTCTCGACGTTGGCGTTCACGCCAATGCCGTAGGACGGAGGCGCGGTGAGTCTTTTTAGTTTAACGGCTTCATAGAAAAAACGCGGCATTCTTGACCCTCCATTCCGGGCGAGAGGAGCGGTGCGGCAGCGCGCCCTGACCAGATGAAAAGACCGCACCGGCGATATAAGATGCCTAAAATTTTATTGATTTCCGGGGAAGGATGCAATATAATTGCAATAAATCACTTGTTTTTCTGAAAATATCACCGTAAGAAAGAGGGAGCACATGCGCGCGGAAGAAACAGCGGCCTGGGCGGCGGAGATCCTGACTCGGTACTATGACAATGACATTCAGATGTTTCTGGATTCCTGTGATCCGGACGTGCTTTGGATCGGCCCAGCGGAGAAACAGATCATCCGCACCCAGAAAGCATTGAAAGAGGCTTTCGCAGCGGAGGAGCACCAGCTGACGTTCCGGATGCACGACCTGAAGGCGATCCCCATTCCCGCGGGGGCGGGCGCGTATGAGATCGTGCTGTTCTTCCGGGTGGATACCTTCTGGCCGGACGGCAGTACCAACTGGGTGGACCAGCGGGTGCAGTTGACCTGCGCGCCCCGGGACGGGGAGATGCGCATTCGCTTGTGCCATGTCTCCAACGCCATCCAATACGATGCGCGGGACCACATTTACCCCGTTCATTATGAAGAGACCTACCACAACGAGATGAAGCTGGTGGGGGAAAAGCGCTCCATGCGCATCTGCGTGAAGACGGTGGACCGGGCGCTTTTATACTTAAAGCTGGAGGACATCCTTTACATCGAAAGCGCCAACCGGCACACCATAATCCACACGAAGGACCAGACGGTGGAGTCAGTGGAGAATATCAGCGTCCTGCGGAAGCGATGCGGCGACAGCATGGTGCGCTGCCATGAGAGCTTTTTGGTGAATCCGGATTTCGTTCAGGAGATCCGGCGGTTTGAGGTGTGTCTGACGGATGGGTCGGTGCTGCCCATTCCGGAAAAACGGTATACAGCCGTGCGGGCTCAGCTGGAGCGGACGGCGGAAGCAAAATAAACGGCAGCGTAAGCGGGCCGGACAGGAATGATTCCTGTCCGGCCCGCTTTTTTGCATTTCGGGCGGAAATTTTATGGGCGGTGCAATATTTTCCCGGTTTTCTGCCACACTATGGCAGGAGAACAGAAAGGGGACGGCGGAATGGAGACGTTTTTTCTCAAGCCGCGTATCCGGTTCGGAACGGATGCGCTCAGCGCGCTGGACTGCTGGAAGGGGAAGCGGGCGTTGGTGGTGACGGATGGATTTTTCGTCACCTCCAGGCTGATCGAACGGGTGACCGGGCGCCTTTCCCCGGAGCAGGTGACGGTGTTTGACCGAGTGGAACCGGACCCATCCCTTCAGCTGGTGGCGGAGGGTGCGGCGCTTTTGCGGCAGAAAAAGCCGGAGGTGGTGATCGCCCTGGGCGGCGGCTCCGCCATGGACTGCGCCAAAGCCATTCGTTATTTCGGAAGCGAGGGGGAGAAGCAGGTCCCCCTCCTCTGCGTCCCAACCACGGCGGGCAGCGGCAGCGAGGCGACGGCTTTCGCCGTCCTGACCGATACGGAGAAAGGTGTGAAGCGGCCGCTGGTGGACGAATCCCTCCTGCCGGAGGAGGCACTGCTGGACGGGGCCTTTCTCGCCGGGATCCCCGCGGGAGTAACGGCGGACACGGGGATGGATGTGCTTTCCCACGCGCTGGAGGCCTACGTGGCCCGGGGAGCCAATCCCTTTACCGCCGCCATGTCGTCAGAGGCGTTCCGCATGGCGCTGGAGGCCCTGCCCCGGGCGGCGGAGGGGGAGGCGGAAGCGAAAGGACGGATGCTGTACGCCTCCTGCCTTGCGGGGATCGCCTTCAACGGCGCGGGACTGGGGCTGTGCCACGCCTTTTCCCACGTGCTGGGGGGACGGGTCCACATGCCCCACGGGCGCCTGAACGCCCTTCTGCTGCCCCTTGTGGTGCGATGGAACGGGGAGGACGGGCAGACGGCGGAGAAATACGCCGCCCTTTGTCATCAGGCGGGCATTCCCGGGACGGTGCGGGCGCTGGCAGCCCGGCTCACCCGTCTGCGGGGGCAGCTGAAGCTGCCAGACCGTCTTCCGGAGCCGGTGGACTGCCTGGCAGCGGCGCAGGCCGCCCTGGAGGACCGCTGCGCCGGGCAGAACCCCCGGCACATGACGGCGGAGGAGGGGGCGCTGCTGCTGCGGGAGGTGTGCCCTTGAACGGGGGAGAACGCCTTCTTTCCGTGGGGATCGACATCGGCACCTCCACCACCCAACTGGTGCTGTCTCGGTTGACGCTGAAAAATCGGGCGGGGGCCTTTTCTGTGCCGAAGATCGCCATTGAGGGGCGGGAGATCTTATACCGCAGCGCGGTGCACCGAACGCCTCTGAAGGACGAAAGGACCATTGACGGCGACGGCATCCGGGACATCGTGGCCGCGGAGTATGAAAAGGCGGGCATGGACCGGAGGGACATTCAGACCGGGGCGGTGATCATCACCGGGGAGACGGCCCGGAAGGAAAATGCCCGGGGGGTGCTGGAAAAGCTGGCAGGATTTGCCGGGGACTTCGTGGTGGCCACGGCGGGACCGGATCTGGAATCCGTTCTGGCCGTCCGGGGCGCGGGTGCCGACCGGATGAGCGAAGAGACGGGGAAAACGGTGCTGCACTGCGACATCGGGGGCGGCACTTCCAACTTCGCCCTGTATGAAAAGGGAGCGCTGAAAAGCACAGGCTGTCTCGACGTGGGGGGACGGCTGATTCTGGTGGATGAGGGCGGAAAGGTACGCTTTGCCACCGAAAAGCTGCGGCCCTTTGTCACCGTGGGCGGCGACCCCTTGCCGGGGGTGGAGGCCATGGCGGAGGCCCTTTTGCAGGCATCGGGCCAAAAGCCGGAGACAGACCTTCTGCGCCATTTCATCACCCACAAAACGGTGACCCTGACGAGAAAACCGGACATCCTGTCCTTTTCCGGGGGCGTGGCGGACTGTATGCGGGAGCCGAGCCGGGAGGACTTCCCCTACGGCGACGTGGGGCCTCTGCTGGGAAAGACCCTGCGGGAAAAGCTGGCGCGCTGCGGCGCGGAGCTGCGATGGGGGGAGGAGACTATTCGGGCCACGGTGGTGGGCGCGGGGGCCTATTCCGTAGAGGTGTCCGGCTCCACCGTTTTTTACCGAGGCGTGACCTTTCCCCTGAAGAACCTTCCGGTGATCGCTCTGACGGAGGAACAGGAAAGGAGCGGCACGGCGGAATTTATCCGGGCGGTGCGGGAACAGTTGAGCTGGCTTTCCGCCGGGGAGGAACCGGTGCAGGCGGCGCTGTGCCTGCACGGGGAGCGGGCGCCGACCTACGAGCGGGTGCAAAAGTGCGCGGAGCAGATTCTGGAGGGCCTGCTGCCCATGAGAAAGGCGGGCCATTTTCCCGTGGTGCTGCTGCGGGAGGACATGGCAAAGGCCCTGGGGCAGGCCATGGCCCGGAAAAATCCCGGCCCGCTGCTGGTGCTGGACGGCATCGCGGCGGGGCTGGGGGACTATGTGGACATCGCGGCCCCGGCGGCGGGGGGACTGGTGCTGCCGGTGGTGGTGAAAACGCTGGCCTTTGAAGAAGGAAAAGGCGCGGAAAAGGGGGAGAGAGGATGATCCTGAAAACAAAGCTGTTAGGAAAGGTCTATGAATTCAAAAATCTCTGCGAGGTGATGGCGAAAGCCAATGAGGAAAAGTCAGGCGACCGATTGGCGGGCATCGGAGCGGAGAACGCGGAAGAGCGGGCGGCGGCAAAAGCGGTGCTTGCGCAGGTGACCCTTGCCGACCTTCGGGAGCACCCGGCGGCGCCCTATGAGACCGACGAGGTGACGCGCATCATTCAGGACGGGGTGAACGAGAAAATTTACGCCTCCATCCGGAACTGGACGGTGTCCGACCTGCGGGAATGGCTGCTGGACGAGAAAAACGATGCATCCGCCGTGCGGCGCATTTCCCGTGGCCTGACGGCGGAGATGGTGGCGGCGGTGACCAAGCTGATGGGCAACCTCGATTTGGTATACGGGGCGAAAAAGCTGCCGGTGACAGCCCACTGCAACACCACCATCGGCCTTCCCGGTACCCTGAGCTGCCGCCTGCAGCCAAACCACCCCACAGATGACCCGGACGGCATTCTGGCCTCCCTTCTGGAAGGGCTTACCTACGGCGCGGGGGACGCGGTGCTGGGCCTGAACCCCGTGGATGACAGCGTAGACAGTGCGCGGCGGGTGCTGGACCGGTTCCATGAGGTGAAGGAGCGGTGGAACATCCCCACCCAGACCTGTGTGCTGGCCCATGTGACCACCCAGATGGAGGCCATCCGGAAGGGTGCGCCGGAGGACCTGATCTTCCAGTCCATCGCCGGGAGCCAGAAGGGAAACGAGGCCTTTGGCTTTACGGCGGAGACCATTGCGGAGGCCCGCGCTCTTGCCCTGCGGCAGGGAACGGCAGAGGGCCCCAACGTCCTCTATTTCGAGACGGGGCAGGGAAGCGAGCTTTCCTCCGAGGCGCACAACGGCTGGGATCAGGTGACCATGGAAGCCCGCTGCTATGGCTTTGCGCGGCATTTTGACCCGTTTCTGGTGAACACGGTGGTGGGCTTTATCGGGCCGGAGTACCTCTACGACGCAAAGCAGGTCATCCGGGCGGGGCTGGAGGACCACTTTATGGGGAAGCTGACCGGCGTCCCCATGGGGTGCGACGCCTGTTACACCAACCACATGAAGGCCGACCAGAACGACATTGAGGACCTGGCGCTGCTGCTGACGAGCGCGGGGTGCAATTACTTCATGGGCATCCCCCACGGGGACGATGTGATGCTGAACTACCAGACCACGGGCTTTCACGAAACGGCGGCCCTGCGGGAGCTGTTCGGCCTGACGGCCACGCCGCCCTTCCAGAAATGGCTGGAGGATATGGGCTTCGTAGAGAACGGAAAACTGACCGAGCGGGCGGGGGACGGCTCCGTCCTGCTGGCATGAGGGGAGGAACCAAGATGGACGACAAAGCGCTGAAAGTGACGGTAGAGCGCATGGTGCGGCAGTACCTGAAGGAACCGCCGGAGGGGACGGCCCCGCCTGATGAAAGCGTGCAGTGCGTGCAGAACGCAGGGGAAATGCTGCCCGATCTCACAGAGGTGGACCTGCGGAAGCACTATCTGGTGAAAAATCCGGAAAACGGCGAGGCATTTCTCCGCCTGAAGGCGAAGACCCCCGCCCGCATCGGCCTTGGCCGGGCGGGGGCGCGGTACCGTACGGAGACCATGCTGCGCCTGCGGGCCGACCATGCGGCGGCGCAGGACAGCGTGTTCTCCATGGTGCCGGAGGAATGGGTGCAGAGGCAGGGCTGGGGCGCGGTAAAGACCCTGTGCAAAGATAAGGACGAATACCTGACGCGGCCGGACAAGGGCCGCCGGTTTGACGAAGAGAACGCCGGGCGGGTGAAAGAGATCTTGGGTGAGCGGCCGAAGGTGGCGCTGGTGGTGGGGGACGGACTTTCCTCCGCGGCCATCGAGGCAAACGCGCCGGACTGTATGCAGGCCATTGAGGCGGGCCTTTCTGCCTTTCACATTCCCGCAAGTCCGGTGTTGTTCGTGACCTACTGCCGGGTGGGAGCCTCCGACCACATCGGCGAGCTGACGGGGGCGGAGGCGGTGTGCATGCTGGTGGGCGAGCGGCCGGGACTGGTGACGGCAGAGTCCATGTCCGCCTACCTCACCTATGGCGCGCGGCTGGGGGTGCCGGAATCCCAACGGACGGTAATCTCCAACATTCACCGACAGGGGACCCCCGCTGTAGAGGCGGGGGCGCACATTGCGGAGCTGATCCGGGTGATGCTGGAGCGGAAAGCCTCCGGCGTGAAGCTGGCGCAGCTGCTGCGGGAGGGGGCGTAAGATGACGGGAGAGTTGATCACGCCCCAGGTGCTGGCCACCCGGACCATCGCCAACGTGTCCCCCACCCTGGCCCGGGAACTGAACCTGCCGTCAGAATACCGCTCTATCGGTATTCTGACGGCGGACAGCGACGACGTGACTTACTGCGCCCTGGATGAGGCCACCAAGTCCGCCGTGGTGGAGGTGGTCTACGCCAGAAGCATGTACGCCGGGGCGGGAAACGCCAGCACGAAAACGGCGGGCGAGGTGATCGGCATTCTGGCGGGGCCGAACCCGGCGGAGGTGACCAGCGGCCTGCGGGCTGCGGCGGGATTTTTGGGCTCCGGCGTGGGCTTCCGGAAAGCGGACGAAATGGGAGGCGTGGTATATTTCGCCCACACTGTGTCCCGCACGGGCACCTATCTTTCCAAACTTGCCGGGGTGAAAGAGGGGGAAGCCCTCGCCTATCTGGTGGCGCCGCCGCTGGAGGCGGCGGTGGGGCTGGACGAGGCATTGAAGGCCAGCGACGTGGAGCTTAGGACCTTTTTCACGCCGCCGACGGAGACCAACTTCGGCGGAGGATTGCTGACCGGGACGCAGTCCGCCTGCAAGGCGGCGTGCGAAGCCTTTGCCGAAGCGGTGAAGGCCCTGGCGGCCCATCCCCGGGAAGTATAAACGGAGAGGAGGAAAACACCATGGAACTGGACAAGGACCTTCGTTCGGTGCAGGAGGTGCGGGAACTGATGCGCCGGGCGAAAAAGGCAGAGGGTGCCCTGGCGGCCATGAGCCAGAAGCAGCTGGACGAAATTTGCCGCTCGGTGTCCCGCGGGGGGGAAGAGCAGGCGGAAACGCTGGGGCGCATGGCTGCGGAAGAGACCGGCTTCGGCATTCCGGAGGACAAAAAGCTGAAAAACCTGTTTGCGGCAAAGCACGTTTACGAAGCCATCCGGGAGGAAAGGACTGTGGGTATTCTGGCCCGGGACCGGGAGAAGGGGACGGTGGACATCGGCGTGCCGGTGGGGATCGTGGCGGCCATCGTGCCCTCCACCAACCCCACATCCACAGTGATCTATAAAACGATGATCTGCCTGAAGGCGGGAAATCCGGTGATCTTCTCCCCCCATCCGGGGGCGGTGAAGAGCATTCTGGCAGCGGTAGAGATCGTCCGCCGCGCGGCGGAACAGGCGGGTGCGCCAGAGGGGAGTGTGGGGTGCATCACCACGCCCACCCTGGAGGCAACGCAGGATCTGATGCGCCATCCGGACACGAAACTGATTTTGGCCACCGGCGGCGGAGCCATGGTCAAGGCCGCCTATTCCAGCGGAACGCCGGCCATCGGCGTGGGGGCGGGGAACGGCCCGGCCTTCCTGCACAAGAGCGCCGACGTCCCGGCGGCGGTACGGCGCATTTTGGAGTCCAAGACCTTTGACAACGGCACCATCTGCGCCAGCGAGCAGTCCATCGTGGTGACGGAGGAGACGGAACCGGCGGTGCGGGCAGAGCTTCTGCGGCAGGGGGGCTATTTCCTCAATGAGGCGGAGGCGAAGGCCCTCTCCGGCCTTCTCCTGCGGGCAAACGGCACCATGAACCCTGCCCTCGTGGGGAAAAGCGCGAGGCAGGTGGCGCATCTGGCGGGGCTTTCCAACCTGCCGGAGGGGACGAAGGTCCTGCTGGCCCGGGAGGACGGTGTGGGGAAGGGTCATCCCTTCTCCGGCGAGAAATTGTGCCCCGTTCTGGCCTACTACGTGGAAAAGGACGAGGATGCGGCCTTACTGCGCTGCCGCGAGATCCTTCTGCACGAAGGAGCGGGGCATACGTTCTCCATCCACGCGGAGGACGAGAACGTGGTGGAAAAATTTGCACTGGCCATGCCCGCGTCCCGGGTGCTGGTGAATACGCCCTCTGCCCTGGGGGGCATCGGGGCCACCACGGGACTGTTCCCGGCGCTCACCCTTGGGTGCGGCGCGGTGGGCGGGTCCAGCAGCAGCAACAACATCGGGCCTTTAGACCTTGTGAACATCAAACGCATCGCCTATGGAAAACGGGAGATGGCGGATCTGAGAAAGGAGAGCGGAGCGTCATGCCGAAAGGAGCCGGAGCCCTCGGAGGAACAGCTGGAGCAGCTGGTGCGGGAGATCTGCAGACGGCTGAAGTGACCGACATTGCGGAAAGAGGGCCGCGGAAGCGCGCAGAGCGGAAGGAACAGACGGAAAACCGGAAAGGAGAGGTCAGAATGGCAAATACGAATGCACTGGGTATGGTGGAGACAAGAGGCCTGGTAGGGGCCATCGAGGCGGCGGACGCCATGGTGAAGGCCGCCAATGTCCAGCTGGTGGGTAAAGAGCAGGTGGGCGGCGGACTGGTGACCGTTATGGTGCGGGGCGACGTGGGCGCGGTGAAGGCGGCCACGGATGCCGGGGCCGCGGCGGCGGAAAAGGTGGGGGAGCTGATCTCGGTCCATGTGATCCCCCGGCCCCACGCAGAGGTGGACAACATCCTGCCCCATGCAAAGGGCGAGATCGAGCGGCCCCTTTGAGCCGCGGCGGAACGGGAAAAGCAGGAGGAGTGACCATGGAGCGGACGGAGCTTGCGCGCTTGACGGAGGCGGTGCTGGACCGCCTGACGGTGGAACTGGAAGCCTCCGGCCGGCACGTGCATCTTTCCCGTGAGGCGGTGGAGCGGCTGTTTGGCCCGGGGTACCGCCTGACGCGGCAGAAGGACCTTTCCCAGCCGGGGCAGTTCGCCTGCGCCGAGCGGGTGACCCTGTTCGGCCCGAAGGGAGAGCTGAACGGCGTGGCGGTGCTTGGCCCGGAACGGAAGGAGTGCCAGGCGGAGATCTCGTTGAGCGATGGGGTGAAGCTGGGGGTGCGCCCGCCGGTGCGCCTTTCGGGCGACACGGCGGGAACGCCGGGATTCGGTTTGCGGTACGGAAACCGGGAACTGCGGCTTTCCCACGGGCTGATCGCTGCCAAACGGCACATCCACATGACGCCAGAGGACGCGTTGCGATTTCATGTGAAGGACGGGGAGACCGTGCGCCTGAGGACCCTAACGGAGCGGCCACTGGTGTTTGAAGGGGTCACGGTGCGAGTGTCGCCGAGCTTTGCCTTTTACGCCCATCTGGACTATGACGAGGCAAACGCCTGCGGCCTTCAGAAGGGCGGGCGGGGCCTGATCCTGCCCGCCGGGCGGTGAAAGACCCATGAAGCTGGAACGGCGGGAGGACGGCACCCTCTGGATTACGGAGCTTTCACTGGAGGAGCTGCCTCTACTGTCCCTGGGCGCCCCAGGGACAGCGGAGGGGCGGCAGGTGCTCCTTGCCCTCCTTCGGGGCGAGCGGGTGGTGATGCCGCCCTGGGCGGCGGAATACCGCCGGTACCGCAGGACGGCGCCAGGGTGCGTTTACCGGCGTTTTGCGGCCATGGAGCGGGAGCTGCGGGCCATGGGCATCGTCTATCCGGGCAGTCGGAAGGGAGGGGGAAAAAGATGCTGGTAGGCGTGGTGGAGGACCATCTGTGGGCCACAAAGAAGTGCGCTGGGCTGGCGGGGCAGACCTTCCTTCTGGTGCAAAGCGGGGAGACGCGGCTGGTCTGCGCCGACTGCGTGGGGGCCGGACCGGGGGAACGGGTGCTGGTGGCCACCGGCGGCGCGGCCCGGACGGCCGCCGGGAGCGATCTCCCCATCGACGCGGCCATTGTGGGCATTATCGACCCGTGAAAGGAGAGAAGCTATGTCCCTGAACGAAGGGATCGTTTGGATCATGGCGGTCTTTATGCTGCTGGGCGCGGCGGACCGCATTCTGGGGAACCGGTTCGGACTGGGGGAACGGTTCGAGGAGGGCATTCTGGCCATGGGCAGCCTGGCGCTGGCCATGGTCGGCGTCATCTGCCTTGCCCCGGTGCTGGCGCAGGTGCTGCGGCCGGTGGTGGTGCCGGTCTACCGGCTGCTGGGGGCCGACCCGGCCATGTTTGCCGGGACGATTCTCGCCAACGACATGGGGGGCGCGTCCCTCGCTATGGAGCTGGCGGAGGACCCGGCGGCGGGGAAGTTTGCCGGATTGATCGTAGGGGCCATGCTGGGGCCGGCCATCGTCTTCACCATTCCCGTGGCGCTGGGTATCCTGCGGCCGGAAGACCGGCCCTTTCTGGCCAAGGGCATTCTGGCCGGGATCGTCACCGTTCCGGTGGGCAGCTTCGTGGGCGGACTGGCGGCGGGGTTCCCCGTGGGAATGGTGCTGCGGAATCTGCTGCCTATCGTACTGATCGCGGCACTGCTGGCACTGGGCCTGTGGAAAGCGCCGGAGGGGATGACGAAGGGCTTTGCGGTGTTTGGAAAGCTCGTGGTGGCGGTGATCACCGTAGGACTGGCGGCAGCCGTTTGGCAAGCGCTGACCGGCATCGCCCTGATCCCCGGCATGAATCCGATCAGTGAAGGGTTCGAGACCGTGGGCGAGATCGCCATTCTTCTGGCGGGGGCCTTCCCGCTGGTCTATGTGGTAACAAAGGCATTCCGAAAGCCGCTGATGAAGCTGGGGAAAGTCCTGGGCGTCAACGACAAAGCGGCGGCGGGACTGGTGGCCACCCTGGCCAACAACATTCCCATGTTCCACATGCTGCATGAGATGGACGGGCGGGGCAAGGTGGTGAACGTGGCCTTCAGTGTGTCCGCCGCCTTTGTGTTCGGCGACCATCTGGGCTTCACCGCCGGGTTCGATACGGGGATGATTGCCCCCATGATTGCAGGGAAACTGACCGGCGGCATCGCGGCGGTGTGCGCCGCATTATGGATGACGCGAAAGGAGGAAAAACCCCATGGATGACAAAACCCTGGAAGAACTGGTGCGCGGCGCCCTGCGGGAGGTGCTGTCCCGGCAGAAAACGTGCCCAAGCCCTGCCCTGCGGAAGGTGCCCCTCATCCCGGTGCGGGAGGAGGACCGGCTAAATACGGGAAATCCCGGGGACCGGGTATACACCCGGGACCTTTTCACTCTGGAGGAAAGTCCCCGGCTGGGGTGCGGTATTATGGAGATGGAGGAAAGCGAATTTCCGTGGACCCTCAGCTATGACGAAATGGACTATGTGATCTCCGGACGACTGGAGGTGAAGGTGGGGGAGGCGACCCTCTCCGCCGGGGCGGGGGAGCTGATCTACCTCCCGAAAGGAAGCCGCATCCGCTTTTCGGCCCCGGGGAAAACACGGTTTTTATACGTCACCTACCCCGCCGACTGGAAGAATCAGCCGTAAGGGGGACATACCGGACAGACCTTCCGCATACTCATAGGGCAAAGACGGGAGGAGTGTGGCGGAGATGCAGGACGGGCAAAGGGAGAACGAGGCGTTTCTTCGTGGCGAGGTGGTGACGGCACCGGGTTTTTCCCACCGGAACCATGGGCGAGAGTACGGTACCTTCTGCCTTGCGGTACGGAGGTTTTCCGGCGTGTTTGACCGGCTGAACGTGATCGCCCCCATGGAGATGCTGGCTCGGTGCCCCCTATCGCTGGGGGACACGGTGCAGGTGCAGGGGGAGGTCCGCTCGTACAATAACCGCACTGGGGAGGGAAGCCGCTTGGTGATCACGGTGTACGCCCGGGCGATCTCCAGAGAGGGAGAGGAGCACGAAAACCGCCTCGTCCTCTCCGGCGCATTATGCAAAAAGCCGGTGCTGCGGCGGACACCCCTGGGGAGGGACATCTGCGACCTTTTGCTGGCGGTGAACCGGAAATACGGCAGGGCGGACTACCTCCCCTGCATCGCATGGGGGGCGCTGGCCCGGAAATGCGCCGGGCGGGCCGTGGGCGAGCGCATCAGCCTGACCGGGCGGCTGCAAAGCCGGGGATACATCAAAAAACTGGAGAGCGGGCCAGAAGAACGGGTGGCCTACGAGGTGTCCATCATGCAGCTGAGTGAGGGGGAGGAAGCGGACAAAGGAGATTGAACGAAAAAATACGTCCGAATGCGAAGGCATTCGGACGTATTTTTTTTGAATTTTGGAAACGAAAGGAAGAGAAAATCGTCTGTAAAAATGTCATAAAAAATGTCGAAATCTGCGTGCCGAAATGTGGTGTAAAACTTGCAATTCAAGAAAATTGTGGTACACTATTTATAGAAACAACACAAAGGAAGTCAAGTTTCACGGGATGTGGAACTTTTTCCATTTGTTGGGGGGAATATAACTGTTTTTTCAACAGATAAAGCTATGCCAAGGAGGGCGCCTTATGAAAAAACGAGCGTTATCTTTCATCCTTGCTGCGTGCATGACATTCAGCATGCTGCCGGTCAGTGCACTGGCAGATTTTGCGGAGAATTTCTCCGTGACGAAAACGCAGAATGCACATGAAAACTGTGGCCTGAATCATGGCAGCGCTGTAGTCAAGTCGATCGACGCCACGGCGGATGACGCGGAGAGCCAGCTGCGCGCTGCACTGGCGGATGAGAGCATCGAAGACGTGGTGCTGAAGGGCAATAATGCCACCATCACGCTGACGGCGCAGCTGTTGGTGTCGGGAACCAAGCACCTTTCTGTGGCGAAGGGCAGCAGCGTGACGCTGAAACGCGGCAGTACGGCGTACTCCCTTATTGGCGTTCGTTCCGGAGCAACCCTGATCCTGGGTGACGGCGCGATTGCCTATACGGGCAGCACACTGGAGGAGTCCGCAAAGCAGGGAAACTATGAAGTTTCTCAGGCGGGTGGCAAACTGGTACTGGACGGCGGCGCCGTTTGGCAGAAGGGCGCTGCGTTCGACAAGGCGACTCCGAATTTCAGTGGTAATACCAACGGAAAATCGGCTGTTTTTTATGATGAAGCCGATGAAATGCAGTATGTTTATAGCAACACCGGCATGACATCCACTGAAACGCTGATCAGCAACAATGGCCGCCTGGATATCTGGGGCGACACAACGCTGCAGAACAACGCAAAAACGTCCAACTGCGGCGCAGCCATTTACAGCGCGAATCAATCCAATCTGAACCTGTACGGCGGCGAAATTAAACGCTGCGCGACTGCGGGTAATGCAGATGCCGGCCATGGCGCGGTTTTTGTTGGCACTGAAAATGGTGACTGGACGAATAAGTATACGACTGCAGTTGCCACATTCCAAATGTACGGCGGCAAGATCACCAACAATACGGTCAGCGGAAATCCTTTCGCTGACGGCGGCGGCGTTGCGCTGAATCGAGCCGCCATGAACCTGTACGGCGGCGAAGTTTCCTATAACATGGCGGGAACGAAAAACGGAGGCAGTGCCGGCGACGGCGGCGGCATTATGGTGCGCATCGGCAGCGTGCTGGATATGTACGGCGGTTCAGTGAACCACAACCATGCCGGCGGCTACGGCGGCGGCATTGTGGCGTGGAACGGCGACGTCAACATTCATGGCGGCAATGTAGAGAATAACACAGCGGCATGGGGCGCCGGCGTGGGCATTTCCGCCTCTTACGGCAAGAGTTACTCTTCGGCCACCAGCTATGTGACCATGGACGGCGGCTTTGTCCGCTATAATGAAGCCATCGCAGTGAATGGAAACGGCGGCTACGGCGGCGGCATCTGCGCCGGCTCCGACACCTTTATGCAGGGCGCCCACCTGGAACTGACCGGCGGCGAGATCAGCTACAACAAGGCCCTTTACGGCGGCGGCGCAGCGGTGTACGCAGTCGGCAGCGGTTCGACCGCCAGCGAACAGAATACGGCAGTTGTCATGAAGGGCAGCTTCGTGCTGTCCCACAACAGTGCCAACAAAACAGGCAACGGCATGTACATTGTGGCGAAGTCCGCCAGCCAAAGCCACACGCTGGTGACCTTGGGCGGCGCAGCCCGGATCGACACCAGCAACCCGGTGTACTTTGAAGAGGTCGGGGCAAATCAGGTGCCCATTCTGGTGGAAAGCAGCCTGACCACGGCGGGCACGGCGGCCATCTTTGAGTTTTCCGACGCATTCTGGGCAGGTTCTCACAGCGGCTACGGCTACGCCAGCGCCGGGCGGCAGATCATCCGCTTTGCCGATGGGCTGGACATTCAGGAGAATAAGATCGCGCTGGAGAGCACCAACTGGTACCTGAAAGCGGATGCAGCGGACCGGGCGCTGGAGCTGCAGAAATTCAGCGCCACCCCGCAGTACACCATCCGAAACGGCACGCCGGTGATCATGGACGGCAAGCGGTACTACCGTGTGTACGCCTCGCTGGACGACGCCTTCCAGGAGGCGGCGGACGGGGACACCCTGTACATCTTCTACAACACCACGGTGGACGAGCCCGCCATCCTGGAAAAGAAGATCACCCTGCTGGCGGAAAGCACCTCTTCCGCCGGCCTGGACAGCGCCCTGAGCAAGGGCACCTGTGCGCTGGAAGAGACGAATTATGATTACTACATCATGACCGGCAACTTCCTGAAATACGTGGGCGGCGAGGTGAGCGGCCAGAGCGGAGCCACCTCCACCACCGGGCATAAATACACCATTCAGAATTATCTGGCTGCCTTGCAGGGCAACCGGGCCACGGCGGTGGAGAACGACAGCACGGGCAACTATGTGCTGGGCGACCTTTCCTACAACATTCGGAATGATTATACCGTTACCCTGTCCAGCACCCTGTATCTGGGCGAAAACGGCACCGATGACAGCGAGGTAAACAAGGGCGATGTGACCGGCTTTGCCCCCACAGCGGAGGGCGCCATTGTGGTAAAAGAGGGTGCCACGCTGGAGATCGGCCAGGTGGATACCGTGGGCCTGGGCGCAGGCAGCCTGGTGTTTGACGGCAACGTGTCCTCCCCGGTGGAAGGCCCCATGTTCCAGACCGGCGGCAAGCTGGTGCTACACAGCGGCATCACGGTGGAGAAGCACTCCAACTATTCCGAGACGCACCCCGGCGCCATCGAGGTGACGAACATCGGCGAGCTGACGGTGAACGGCGGCGTGACCATTCGGGACAATGTGTCCCCCGTCGCGGGCGCGGTGTTCGTGAACCGGGGCGGCAAGTTCATCATGAGCGGCGGCACCATCGAGAATAACTATGGCGCCATGCCCCGCTATGGCTTCCTGAACAGCGACGGCACCAAGTACACCGGATATGACACGGCGTACTGGGGCCTTCCCAAGTATTATTACGGCGCGGGCGCGGTGTACAATCTGGGCGAGTTCAACATGAACGGCGGCACCGTGCAGAATAACCGCGGCGAATACGGTGCGCTGGCCAACAGCGGCGCCGGCACCATGGCACTGACGGGCGGTGCCGTCACCGGGAACGCGGCGGTGCAGGGCACCGGCTATATCTGGGACAAAAACACATATGACCTGACCATCGCGGGCTATACCGAGGGGGCGAAGCCCGCAGTCCCCAATGAAGGTGTGGATATGTGCATCGGCGCGGGCTCCGGCGGCGGCCTCTTCATCAGCGGCACCTCCCGCGCCAACGTGACCATTGGCAACACGGCCATCACCAAGAACTATGCGAAGGTGAGCGGCGGCGCTGTGTCGGTGTGCAGTTCTTACCCGGCGGTAAAGATGCTGGAACATTATACAAAGCTGGCCGGTGCGTACCAGACGGTGACCGTGACCACTGCTACCGGTACCGGCACCACCACGGTGACGCAGCCCATCCCCGCGGCGGAGGCAAACTACGGGAGCTTTATCGGCGGGCTGGAACACGGCGTGCAGGTAACGATACAGTCCGGCACCCAGATGAACGACAACCAGAGCGGCGAATTCGGCGGCGGCCTGTACGCCGCCGGGGATGGTGACGGAGTCACCATCCAAGAGGGCGTCGAGATGAAGCGAAATCTGTCCAGCGCAGGCGGCGGCCTTGCGGTTCTGCGGGGCGCCAGCGTGACCTTCTCCAACGAGATCACGGAGAACAACGCGGCCTGGGGCGGCGGCGTTTACGTCGGCGGCCACAAGACCAACGAGGCAGTTACCACCGTGACCGCGAAAGGCCGCGTGACGGCCAACAGCGGCATGAACCAGGGCGGCGGCATCTATGTGGACTGCCTGAGCGTGGAGCGGCTTCATAACATTGATTCCGACCCGTACCCAAATCCGGAATGGGGCCGCAATTTCGGGCACTTCACGGATGATGTGGCAGGTACCAACGGCAAGCTGATCCTGGATGGGGCGACCGTCAGCAACAATACGCTGAGCGCCGACACCATGGGCACCGGCATTTATAACCGCGGCGACGTGGTGCTGAGCGGCCAGAGCGGCACCCAGCCCACCCTGAGCTACAACGACCAGATCTATCTGGAAGAAAACCATGTGGTGACGCTGGACCGCAGCTATAACATTGCCGCCAGCGGCCAGAGCAGCACCAATCCCTTGACCTTCCGCTCTTACGAGGTGGCGAACGGCACGGCCCTGATTCGGGCCGATAGCGACCAGCAGGCGCTCACCGTGCTGAACAGCGGGGCCTTCACTCATGTGGAGCGCACGGCCACCCAGCGGCAGGAAGACCGCACGGTGATCGAGATCAACTCCGCCTTCGTTTACTACTATACGGAGATGCCGGACGAAGTGGCCAACGGCACCCACTCCACCTATATTTACGAGCCGGGCGCCAGCAACGTTTATGCCCTGAACTTCGACGCGGCCAGCCGGAACCAGCAGAGCGGCGAGCCGGTGCAGGGCTTCACTCTGCCAGAAGGCAAAAACCTGAGCGCATGGGCACTGATCGGCTATGAGGTGGATGAAAGCGGCGGTTATCCCGCGTACACCTGGCATTACGTGACGGCGAACAATACGTTCACCGACAATGTGGACGAGGCGGTGCAGTACACCCCCGGCAGCCAGCTGGATGTGACGAAGGACCGCTACCTGAAGGCGGTGTACGTGAACGCGGACTACTATGTGGATACGGACTTCACCTTCGAGACTCTGGACCCCAACGCAGGAAGCCTGACGCTTGGCTCGCTGGAAGCGGAAAACGCCAGCTTTGACGCCAGCCAGAAGCGCTACTACTTCGCAAACGACACCGATCTGGTGCTGAAGCCCACGCCTTTGGCCGAAGGCGACCAGCAAGGTGTGCTGCAGGGCATGTCGGTGTGGCACATGATCAGTGCGGACGACTATGACGCCAACGACGCGGAAAATTACTGCACCACCAACTACCTGACCACCACCTATTACTGGAAGCGGGACCTCACCGCCAGCATGGAGACCGAGACCTACACCATGCCGGAAGGTGAGACCAAAACGGTGATGGCCACGGGCAAGATCACCGGCCTTTCCTACGCGCCGGGCTTTGACGAGACGCGGGCCAGCGTGACGGAGAACGGCACCGGCGTCCGCTACCGCACCCCTGCCAGCAGCATTCTGGTGAAGGCGGAGTTCAAGCAGGGCATGGTGAAGCTGGAGGTAAACAGCGAGGCCAGGGCCAGCAGCTTCACCGGCTGGTACGACACGCTGCATCAGGCCTATGAAGCCGCCGTGGAAAAGGTGGAGCAGAATACCAGCGATTATCAGATCACGGCCACCCTTCTGGCGGGCAACACCACCGACACCGCCCCCGAGGGCTATAAGGGACTTGTCTACCTGAACGGCGATGCGGGAAAAACCGGCGTAACGGCAGTGGACCGCAGCGCAGTGGAGGGGAACTTCAGCGCCGCCATCGACCTGAACGGCTATGCGTTGGACTTCCAGAAGCTGCCCACCCTGAACCTTGACAACATGGACACCACCATCCGGAACGGTCTGCTGATCCATCACGCGGGTGCGGACGGCAGCGCGAAAAACAACATTATCGAGTTTGCAAGCGGCACTCTGACCGTGAGCGACCTGACCATTCAGGGTGAAGAGGAGACCAAGTATACTGTAAAGGCCGGCATGGGCGGTGCTCTGACCATTGGGAAGAACTGCGCCCTGGGCGATGTGTACCTGGAAAGCGACGCGGAGAACCCGGACAGCAACGACACCCTGACCAATGCAGCCCACGTGATGGTGACGAGCGACTTCTTGAGCGAGCAGACCGCCGAGACTGTGGCAACGCTCTACTTCGGCCGTTATACCTTCCCCAACGGGAGCCGTCAGGCCATTATCATGGACAATGTGGCGGAAGAAGGCACCGGAAACAAGGTTCGTGCCAAGTTCAAGCTGGGCGACGGCGAGACCCACGAGGGGACTGAGACCACAGACCACAGCGCGGGCTGGTTCATCGGCACGGACGGCAAGCTCTATAAAAAGATCAAGGCCGTGGTGCCCCAGTTGGTGTGCCTAAACCGTGACGTGGATGGGCACAAAACCGTGTTCACCGAGACAACGCTGGACACGGAGTGGAACCAGGGCCATCCCCTTTATTATGGTTACACCGGCGATTACGGCTATTCCTCCCAGGAGCACAATGTGAATCTGATCGCCACGGTGAAGGACGCGGACGGCAACGACTTCGAGATGGAGAGCGGCCAGGTGATCTTCACGGTAACGCTGATAGGGCAGAACGTCAACAACCGGGTGTACACCCGGATCAACGCCGTCGCCTACGATAAGACGACGGGGCAGAGCGCAGCCAGCGTGAGCTTCAACTTCCTGAGCCAGCTGAACGCAACCACGGCGGATAACTACTATGTTATCAGCGCTGCCTGGACGGGCGCGGACCAGTACCGCAGGGAATACGAAAGCTACTGGGACGCCAGCGGGCAGGACAACAGCGAGATGAACGGCGAGGGCAGCATCATCGGCACCTCCCGCCTGCAGGTCAACCCCAAGAATGCGTCCGGCGCGGAGGTGCAGGTGGGCGCCATTACCCCGATGCGGGCGGAGTACATCGGCCCGGCGGGCGCTGCAGGAGGCTACACTTCTTCCCCCACCCGGATCACCATGCGGGACACGGCCCGGGATGTCATCCTGACCGAGGGCAGCGAATACAGCGTTTATTTCGCGGCCCTGACGACGGATCAGACGGAGGCCGCAGCGAATTTCCCGCAGGCCATGGAGAAAGACGGCGTTACCTATTATTATCAGGATAACGGGCAGGGCGGAAAGCTCTATTACACCGACGGCGGCAGCGGCGAGAAGACCGGCCTTACCGTGGAAAACGCCAAGAACCTGAACGGCGCGCCGGCGGGGGCTTATTCCGTGGAGCTGAAGGGGGCCGGGAACAACTATACGGGCGAGTCCGGCTGGAAGGACGCGATATTCACCATCGCGCCGTACTCCGGGAAGCTCTACCTCACCAGCCCGAACCATGTGATGGCGGGCAAGGACGGCGCCTATCAGGCCAAGATCGAAAAGACCTTCCGCGATGCCCTCAACATGGCCGCCGCCCGGCCCCTCACTGTGAAGGACCGCTACGGAAACGAACTGGAACTTTCCAATTACAGTCTGAAGTTTGAAATCCTGGACGGCGGAGCAACGTTGAAGAACGGCTGGCCCGCCAGCGAAGGACTTTATAATCTGGTGGCCCGCAGCAACGGCCACGCAAACGGTACCCTGAAGCTGACCCAGGACAGCGGCCTGAACGAAAATTATTCGACCGATGCAACGGGCTACATGGCCCTGCTGGTGACCAACCGGCACCTGAACATTTTCATCATTCCAAACACGGTGAATGAGCCGTATACCGGCAGCATCTACACCGATGATATGGTGAAGGAACGGGACGGCGTTGACTACGAGGTCTGGACCGTGGATGTGGACCCGGACAGCGGCCAGCCTCTGGACCAGAATGGCAGCGTGATCACCGACCTTTCCAAAATCAAGACCGAGGGCCGCAATGCCCGGCGGATGAACACCGGCGAGTACCGGCTGGAGATTGGTACGGCGCAGCATACCCCGCAGGATGTGGGCACGTACACCATGATGGTGCTGGACACCACGGGCAAGTACCGCGGCCTCGGCTATCTGAACATCACGGATAAGGCCCTGGGCGTTCTCAGCATAACGCCGGGTGACGGTATTTACACCGGCCAGAGCCAGAACCCCGGCGTGCAGCTGCTGGATGAAGATGGACGGACGCTGACCCGCGGGGCGGATTATACCCTGAGCATCACCAACAGCGCAGGTCGGCAGGTGGTGGCCCCCAGCGCGGCGGGCCTGTACACCTATAGAGCCACCGGAATCAACAACTACAACGATGGCGGGCACAGGAGCGCTGAGTACGTTGTGGTGCCCAAAAAGCTGGATAACAGCGATGTGACTGCCGCCAATGGCCTTGCCAGCGTGAAGCTGGATGCCGAAACCATGGCCATCCACCATGGCTCCCTGGCCCATGCCGCCACGCCGCAGTTCAGCCTTACCTACAATGGCATGGCCCTGCGCAATCTGACGGATTACACCTACGTGATCCGCGAGAACGACGAAGTGGTGAGCGGCATCAACGGCAGCGGCACCTATGAGATCAGCATCACGGGCCGCGGCAACTATATGGGAACCATTTCCTACACCCTGACCGTGCTGGACGGGGCGAGCATGGGCAGCCTGACTGTGCAGAACACGGGCAGCTATGTCTATCAGGCCAGTAACTTCGCCGGGTATAACTGGAAGGCGGCGGCCAGCGTCCTGTGGATCAACGCGGTGGGCACCGAGCGCCCGCTGGACCTGAACCGCTGCACCGTTACGGTGAGCCGGGATATGAACGGCACCACCGTGGTGTCGGACGATACCATTCTGGACGCGGGCACATACTTCATCTGGGTGCGGCCGGAGGCGGACTATGCTGCCGAGCTGGGCCTGACGGAAAATGACCCGAAGGGCGTCTGCCTGATGACCGTGGAGCGCCGCCCGGTGACGGTAACCATCGCATTGGCCAGCAAGACCTACGGTCAGGCGGACCCCGCGGACATGTACAGCAATTACACCACAGACCTATATCAGAGCGGCAGCAGCGGTCCGGTGAGCGGCGGCTTCTATGCCCGAGATATGATCAGCGGCAGCTTCACCCGCGAAGCGGGCGAGAACGTCCGCAGCGGACAGTACATATTCGCTCTGGGTACCTTCAGCGCGGGCGAAAACTACACGATCGCTGTGGAGCAGAGCACCGGCCTGCACGTGTTGCCGAAGGACATCTCCGTTCCTGTCGACGGCGCGGATGACATGACCGTCCATTATCAGAAGACCATGGCCTACACCGGCTACGGCATGTCCCCGGTGACCGCGGTGACCTATAACGCCGAGCTTGGAAGCATGCTTCTGGCGGAAAAGGCGCACTATCAGCTCAATTACCGCCGCTGGATCCCCGGCACCCATGCAGAGGGCGAGGTCTGCACCCCCACGGACACCGGCTGCGGCGGGCACTGGGAGGTGCTGAACGCCGTCCCCAGCGACGTGGGCTGGTACGAGGTGGAGATCAACGCCGCCACCGTCCTGACCACGCCGGACAACTACACCGGGACCCGCACCCTGATCTTCCAGATCCAGGCCCAGGGCGGCGTGCTGGACCTCTCCATTCCCGGCGGGAAGACGGTGACCTATACGGCCGGGGAATTTACCCCCTCCGTTGCGGTTTACCGGAACGGCTTTGCCCTCCCCGCGGGAAGCTATACCCTGAGCTATTCCTTCCACCCGGCGGACGGTTCTTCCTCCGGTGATACCACGGGCACCTTTGTCTCCGGCGTCACCAGCTTTACCGAGGCGGGCGAGTACACCATCTATGCCTCCGGCAGCGGCAACTTCGCCGGAAGCGCCGGCAGCACGGTGTTCACCATCCTGCCCAAGAGCATTGCGGAAGGCGACGCCACGGGCGGCACCCTGCCGGTGGACGTGACCTTGACGGAGCAGAGCTTCGTCTACGACGGCACGGCCCGGCAGGCCGGGGTGCAGGCCACCTACACCGCGTCCGAGGGCGGCACGGCCGCTGCTTTGACGCAGAATCAGGACTACACCCTCGCTTACCGCGGCCATACGGACGCGGGCACCGCCACAGTGACCGTGACCGGCAAGGGCAATTATACCGGCAGCCGTGAGCTTGCCTACACCATCGAGCGGAAGACCGTAACGGTGACGGTGAACGCGACCACCAAGGTCTACGGCACCAATGACCCAGAGCACACCTATGCCTGCATCGACGGGGACGGGGAGACCATGAACCTGACCCTGACCGGCCGCGTGGGCCGCAAAGCGGGCGAGAACGCGGGGGAATATGCCTTCACTCTGGATGGCAGCAGCACCCTTTCCGCCGGCAGCAACTACTCTCTCGTTCTGGCGGAGAATCAGAAGCTGACCATTACGAAAAAGTCCCTGGGCAGCGGAACAAACATGGCGGCCAACATCAGTGCCTCCATCCCCCAGTACCGCTCTATTGACACCAATGCGGAAAATCTGGTGTCCGACGTGGCGTACTGGGCGCCCGCACTGGGCAAGCAGGACCTGACGGTGGGGACGGATTACACCGTGACCGTGACGGACTCCGCCGGCAATGTTGTGACCGGCAGCCTGCCTCAGGGCACCTATACGGTGACCGTGGCGGCGGCGGAAGGCAGCGTGAACTATAGCGGCAGCTTCTCCCGCACGGTGCAGATCATCCACGCCGATGCCCTCATTAACATGGGCAGCGGCGGAACGCGCACCTACCGCGTCAGCGGCGAGGATGTGCAGCTGACGCCGTTTGCAGGCGCCTCGGCGGCAAGCGGCAAGACCTTCCCTGATCAGGAAGTCAACGTGACCATCACCTACTCTAACGGCAAGAGCATGGAGACCAAGACCCTGACCACCGATGGGAACGGAATGCTGACCCTGCATCTGGCGGATGCGGGCACCTATACCCTGGTGATGACCGCCCACAACGGCGAGAGCAACGGCGAAGTGGAGACCTATTTCGGCACCGTGACCTATGTGGTGCAGCCCAAGAACATCAGCGAGGGCAATGTGGAGGGCGACGGCGCGACCGGTCTGAATGCGCTGGAAGGCGACTTCAGCTACACCGGCGGCGAGGTGCGGCCCACCAATGAAAGAGCCCTGCTGATCTATAACGGCAGCACGATCCCTGCCGCGGAGGCAAGCGGCATCGTCAACTACATCGTGGGTTACTCCAATAACGTGAACCCCGGCACCGATACCGCCACGCTGACCGTTTACGGCCAGGGCAACTACACCGGTACCCGCACGGTGCCCTATTCCATCGGCGAGACCCGGTATCGCATCACCTACCGCGCCAACGAGAGCGGCAACAGCCTCAGCGGCAGCGCGCCGACCTCTGACGAGCTGTACCGCGGCGGCACCAGCGCCGTCCTGCAGGGCAGCGGAAACATGAAGCTGCACGTGAACGGCGAGCCGGGGTATGACGCGGTGTTCCTCGGGTGGAGCGAGACGGCATTCTCCGTTATCGACAGCCGCGACCAGCTGAACGGCACCGTGCTCTACTCCGGCGGCAGCAGCGTGACCATGCGGCAGAACCTGACCCTGTACGCCGTGTGGGCGGCCGACCGCAACAACAACGGCCGGGCCGACTGCGATGAGGACGCATCCCGGGTGATCTACAGTGCGGATGTGGCAAACGACGCCAACATGACCGGCCTTGCCCCCGTGGACAGCAGCACCTACATCAACGGCGCAGCGGTGACCGTGAAGAGCAACGAGGGCAATCTGGCTCTGCAGGGCTATGTCTTCCTTGGCTGGACGGATACCGCGCCGGGCGCCGGCGGATTCCGGCTGCGTACCTCCAACGAGTACATCAGTTTCGTCACTGCCAATAACCTTTACACCGCCGGACGCACCTTCATCATGGGCACGCAGGATGTGACGCTGTATGCCGTGTGGGGCGTGGACTCCAACGGAAACGGCAAGGAGGACTGGCGCGACAATAACCAGTTCTTCGTGGCCTATGATGGCAACGGCGGCGCGGGCAGCCTGCCCATTCCTCAGGTGCTGGAAGCCGGCGTCCTCAATGTGACGGCGGCGGAAAACCCGAACCTGACCCGTGAAGGCTATGTCCAGATCGGCTGGGTCGTGAACCAGAACGGCGCGGGAGCACCCGGCGTGGTGACGGAGAAAAACCAGCTGAACAGCAGCGAAGCCGTGATCGACGGCGTCACCTATGTGTTCCGTGCCTTTGGCGCGGCGCACCAGATCAGCCTGGACGACCCGAATCCCGTCATCTTCTACGCCTTGTGGGCCGAGGACCGGAACGGCAACGGCATCCCCGATTATGACGAGTCGCGCTGGGCTGTGACCTACAAGTCGGTTATTGATACGGAGAGCCTTGTGCTGCCGAAGGACGACAACACGTATCTGCCCGGCATGGATGTTGTGATCAAAGAAGCGGCCACCGCCGAGGACGCAAACGGCAAGGCTCTGGCTTTCCTGGGCTGGACCAATGAGAAGTCGGCGGCAGAGCATATCTATGCCCGAGGTGAGACGCCGGCGTGCGCACTCTATCAGCCCGGCGAGACCTACCCTGCGACAAGCGGCTGGGTGACCCTGTACGCCGTATGGGGCGCCGCCGACTACAACACGCAGGAGCACCGCGTGGACGTTTACTACGACCAGCGGGGCGGCACGGCCACCGCGTCCGGCACGGTGCTGGAGGGCGGAAGCTACACCGTCACCATTACCCCGGGCGCAAGCTACGAGCTGGAAAGCGTGCTGGTGAACCACACGGCGGTAACCCCCGTAAGCAACAGCGACGGGACCTATACCCTGACCCTGACGAACATCACGGAAGACCAGTTTGTGGTAGTGAACTTTGTCCGAAGCGAATTCTGGGTGGCACAGCCCGACGAGCTGAGCTACACCGGCAAAGAACAGCAGCTGAGCCAAGCGATTCGCGTAAAGAGCAGCGGCAAGGACCTTGCCGCAGGAACGGACTATACCCTTACGCCTGAAACCGGAACGGAGGCGGGGGTCTATACCGTCACCGTCACCGGCATCGGCGATTACGCGGGCGAGCTTGCCCAGACTGCGGTGCGGATCAGCCCCGCGCCGCTGGAGAACCTGACGGTAACGGGGCAGGACTTCACCTATGACGGCGCGGCCCACGCGCCGGACGTCACGGAGTTGACGGCCCGCGGCGTCACAGTGGAGCTGGTGGAAGATACCCACTATGGAGTCGTTTATGAAAATATGGCGACCCATGCCATCCTCTCCGCCGCTCCCGTGCAGCCGGGGCAGTACCGCCTGTGGGTGTATGGCAAGGGCAGCGTGACCGGCCACCTGAGTGCGGAATTCACCATCAGCACCAATAGCCTGAGCATCGGGCAGGTGAGCGGCAGCGTCTATGACGGAATGCCCTATCAGCCCCGGCCCGAGGTGCGGGACGCCGGAAACAACACCGTCCTGAGGGAAAACGCGGATTACCTGCTGTCCTATGACGGGGACTGCATCAGCGCGGGCAGCCACACCCTGACCGTTCAGGGCATGGGCAGCTATCAGGGACAGTCGGGCAGCCGGACCTACACCATTGCGGAAAAGCTGCTGGACGACAGCCAGGCGAATAGCGGCAAGATCACGGTGACCGCTGCCAGCACCACCTATGACGGCACCGCACAGACGCCGGAGGTCTCCGTGGTGTACACAACGGCGGACGGAAGAGCGCTGCTGCTGATCGCGGGGACGGATTATGACCTTGCCTTCAGCGACAACATGACTGCGGGCACCGGCAAGGTGACCGTCACCGGCAAGGGGAACTACGCCGGAGCGGTCGAAGCAACCTTCTCCATCCTGCCTGCGGGCGGAAAGAGCCTGACGGTGTCCTCTGATCCGGACAGCTCCTACATCGGCGAAGAACAGGAGCCCACCGTGACCGTCAAGCGCGGCAGCACCGAGCTTGCACGGGGCACGGACTACACCGTGGTCTACAAGGCGGTGACCGGCCGCCTGGGCGAAAACGGAAAGCCGCTGGATGCGGGCATTTACACCGTTTCCATCTCCGGCACAGGCAACTACGCCGGATTCTCCGGTACTGCGTCCTTTGTCATTACCCCCGTTGCCATGAAGAGCGCGGAAGTGACCGGTACCTACACCTATGACGGCACCGCACAGACCCCCGCCGTGACGGTGAAGAATGAAAAGGGCGAATCCCTGACCAAGGGCACGGATTACGAACTGCACTGCAGCGGCAACGTAAATGCCGGGACCGCCGTGGTGACGGTGGTGGGCATCGGAAACTATTCCGGCGTTCTCACTGCGGAATTCGCCATCCAGCGGGCCGTCCTGAAGATCACGCCCCAGAACACAGGAAAGACCTATGGCGAGCTTGATGGGCAGCTGACGTATCAGATCAGCGGAAAACCGACGACGGCACCTGCCCTGAGCCTGACCGGCGAGCTGAGCCGCGAAAAGGGCGAGGCCGTGGGCGAGTATGCCTTCACCCTCGGCTCCCTGAGTGGCCTGAGCGGCAACTATGAACTGAAGCTTGACGGGCCGGAGACCTTTACCATCCGCCCGAAGAGCCTGGGCAACGGGACCGCTTCCGCCGACGACATCGTGGAGAGCCTGACCACGGACGGGCTGAAGGTCGGTTATACCGGCGCTTCCTTCGACACCGATCTGGTGATCGGGTACCAGGCGCCGATCATGGGCTACGCCCTGGGCCTGCAGAAGACCCGAGACTATGCCTTGAGCTTTGAAAAGGTGCTCACCGAGGAAGAAACCGGAAAGACCACCTACGAGCCGGTAAGCGACGCCGTGAACGCGGGCGAGTACCGCGTGACGGTGACCGGTGCGGGGAACTATACCGGAAGCTTCCGGTTCCTGCTGACCATCACCAGCGCCACACTGGGGCTGCAGGTGGACGGCGACACCGTCGTGACCTATAACACGACCGACCAGAAGCCGGGCAAAGACAAGCTGATCGTGACCGTGGGCGGCAACACCCTGACGGAAGGCCAGTTCACCGTCCGCTATCTGGACCACGACGGGAACGAAGTGGACGAGTTCAAAAACGCGGGCAGCTACACCATCGAGGTGAGCGCCGAGAACCATGAGTCCGCCACCATGAGCTTTGTCGTGCTGCCGAAGGAACTGACCGATGCCGATATCGAGAGCGGTCCGAGTGATTGCGTTTACAACGGCGCGGCGCAGGAACCGACAGTCACGATGAAACCCGATGTGGAGAATTGCACATTCACTTACGCATCGAACGTTGATGTGGGACAGGGCAGTGTGACCATCACGGCGCCTGCCGCCGGCAACTACTCCGGTTCTGTCACCAAGAACTTCGAGATCACCGCTTTCGAGTTGACAACGGGGAACACCACAGTGTCCACGCTTGCCAATGTGGAGTACAATGGTACCTCGCAGCAGCAGAAACCGGATGTGACCGTCACTTTGAACGGCACAGAAACCACGCTGAAAGAGGGTACGGACTACACTCTGACCTATTCCGGCGCCGCGGTGAATGTGGGAGAAGTGAAAGTCACCGTGACCGGCAAGGGCAACTACTCCGGCACGCTTTCCGATGCGGCAGCCTATCAGATTACGCCGAAGACCATTGAACCCGGTTGGATCAGCGTGCTGCCGGAGAAACTGACCTACATCGGCAGTCCTCTTAAGCCTGCTGTGCGCGTCACGGACGGCAACATTGTTCTGCAAGCCGGTGTCGACTACGACCTTAGCTACAGCAACAACACCGCGGCAGGCACGGCCGCTGTAACCGTGACCGGCAAGGGCAATTATGCCGGAACGCAGAAAGCGAACTTTGAGATTGCTGCCAACGCCAGCAGCCTTACCTTCGACCTGGCCGATGCCGATCAAACGAAGGTTTACAACGGCAAGGATCAGCGCCCGACGCTGACGGTGAAAGACGGCACGAAGGTGCTGACGAAGGGCACCGACTACGATGTGGCATGCTTCTGCAACGGCAAGCCTATCGATGCGGATGCGGCATTTGTGAATGTGGGCAGCTATGTCATCAAGGTGAGCGGCAAGGGCAGCTACGAGGGCGCAGAGGGTACGATGATCTTTACCATTACGCCTGCGGCCTTTACGGTGGAGCCCATTTCCGAGCAGACGTACACCGGCAAGCCGGTGCTGCCGGAACCGATCGTGAAAGACGGTACGAAGGAACTGACGAAGGGTAAGGACTACATTCTGACCTATTCCGGCGATACGGTGAGTGTGGGAACAACGACTGCAACGGTTACCGTGACCGGTATCGGCAACTATACCGGAACGCTCAGCGCGGATTATACAATCACCGGCGAAGGCGCGCTGTTCCGCGTGACCTATGACGGGAACGGTTCGAACGGCGGCACAGTGCCCAGCGACACGGCGGAATACCTGCCCGGCGCCACGGCGACGGTGCTCAGCGGCACACCCAAGCGGACCGGCGCGGTGTTCCTGGGCTGGGTGCCCGATGAGGCGCCAGCTGAGGTGGTAACTTCCCGCGAGGAAGCGGAGGCCTATACCACCGTCTATCAGGCGGGCGCGCGGCTGAGCATGAAGGAAGGCGGCATCACCCTGTACGCCCTGTGGGGCAAGGACGAAAACGGCAACGGCCGCCCGGATTACGCGGAGAACCCGCAGATCACGGCCGGCGCCGGTACCGGCGGCACCATTGCCCCCAGCGGAAAGACGGAATACGTCTACGGCGCGGCCAACATCGCCTATACCATCACGGTGGAGGACGGGTACTCCTTCTCCGGCGTGACGGTGGACGGTGCGGCGGTCGCAGTGAGCACGGCGGAAGCGCCCACAGCGCTGGTGCAGAATGAAGACGGCACCTATACCTACACCTTCGCCAGCGTGACGGAGGATCGCGTGATCGTGGCAACCTTCGCCAAGAACGGTGGCGGAGGCGGCGGTGGAGTCACCCCGGAGCCGGAGCCGGTTGTTCCCGAACGGCCCGATTGGAACCCCAATGTGCCACAGCTGGAGACGGAGGAGCACTTCGCCTACGTGCAGGGCAGCAGTGAAGGGACCTTCAACCCCAACGAGCAGATCACCCGTGCCCAGGTAGCGGTCATTCTGGCCCGCCTGATGAACGGCGGCATGGACAAGATCCCTGACGGGTTGACCAGCTCCTTCACCGACGTGAAGCCGGGGGCCTGGTACTATAACGCTGTGGCCTATCTGGAGCGGTACAACCTGATCAACGGCATGGGCGACGGCACCTTCCAGCCCGACCGCTCCATCACCCGTGCGGAGTTTGCCACCATGGTGATGCGGTACTTCCTGGTGGATCCCTACACCGGCGCCCCGATCTTCTCCGATCTCAGCAGCGATCACTGGGCCTATGACAGCATCAATTCGGCTCACGCTTACGGTTTCGTTCAGGGCTATACGGACGGCAGCTTTGCCCCCGACCAGAAGATCCGCCGGGCCGAGGCCGTGGTAATGCTGAACCGGGTGCTGCAGCGCAGCGCAGACAAGGAGTACATCCAGAGCCATCAGGACGTGCTGAACACCTATCCCGATGTGACCGGCAGCCACTGGGCCTACTACGAGATCATGGAAGCGGCAAACGGCCATGATCACACCACCGAAAAGGACGGCAGCGAAAGCTGGACCGGAAGCAAAAACTGATTCGCACAAAAATCCCTGCGCAGAATCGTCTGCGCAGGGATTTTTAATTTGAAATGAAGAAGCGAAAATTTGCGCGTTTCTCGTTCCAGAAAGAGGAAGCCGCAGCGGCACATAGAAACGCGCCCGCGGGCAAAGCTATGCTCGGATGATCCATCCAAACTTTATCGAAAAGGAGAAACGACAATGAACGGCAAGAGTTCTAATAATCTGGTGGTCCCCAATGCCCGCGAGGCCATGGACAAGTTCAAGATGGAAGCCGCCAACGAGGTCGGCGTCAACCTGAAGCAGGGCTATAACGGCGACCTGACCTCCCGTC
>CAKUEI010000007.1 GCA_934646175.1 uncultured Oscillospiraceae bacterium | reverse complement strand
GAATTTGAGGAGGCAAAGACCCCGGACGACTCCGGCGGGCCGGAGGGCGGAAACAGTCCGCCGGAAACGGACCCGGCAGAAGGAACCTCTGCGGAAGAACCGTCCGCATAATGTCATGGGAGAGAGAACGCCATGAGTAAAAATGTCAAGCGAAAATTGAACCGGAAAGCCCGCAGCGGCCTGATGATCTTCGGCATTCTGGTCATCGCCACCATTGCCGGGTTCGCCATGGGGATCCGTTACGTTATGCAGCACCGGGAGGCGGCCCATCCCGTTTCCCTAAACTGCATCGCCTACGACACCTCGGCCAATCTCATCCCGGTCACGTCGGAGGGCACGGTGGACCTTGCCTGGAACGGTGACTGGACCATGAAGCTGGACGACGGGACGAGCTATGACCTGGGCAAGAACACCGTTTTGTACGACGGCAACCAGCTGGAGATCTTGGGCGGCGGATATAAAATTCTGGGAGACAGCAATGTGGAGCGCCTGAGCTCCTACACCCTGATCACCGACCTGCAAAACCCTGCCTTTTACAAGCTGGCAGACCGGCGGTATCTGGCGGTGGCGCCCAATATCACCGATCTTGCGGGCACGGTGACCGCCCAGAGTTACCTGTACATCGTCATGGACAAGGCGGGCAATGCCCTCCTGATGAATGAAGAGATCTGCGTCAAGACCATCAATGCCACGGTACTGAATACGGGGGAGTATACCTTCGACATTGCCAACGAGCTTCTGACCATGGGCGCGGAGGACATCGACTGCAAGCAGATCATCGGATCCACCAACGAGTATGACCCCGCCAAGGACGTCACCCTCCTGCGGCAGGAGGCGGCGGATAAGGCCGCGGCCGGCCGGGAGAACAACCCGGAGGAGATCGAGCTGAACCTTTCCGGCGGCAACGGCGGAAACGGCGGCTATGGCGGACCCGGCGGCACGGGCGGAACCGGCGGCAACGGCGGTACCGGCGGTACTGGCGGCACGGGCGGAACTGGCGGCAACGGCGGTACCGGTGTGGCGCCGGAGGTGTCCGACTCCCGCAACGCGCTGAACCTTTATAACGCGGTGCCCGGGTACAACACCGTTACGGTCTACTACAGCATCAACGACCCCTACGGCCAGCTGGGCGACGTGTATTTCCGCCTGAGCCGTATGGTCAACGGCGCGGCGGCGGGCGAGCGCAAGATCGGCGCCGATCTGGACGCCACCCAGTGCACCATTTACGACCTGACCCCCGGTACCTACTATAAGCTGGAGCTGTGCGAGGGCAGCACCAACCTGACCTATGGCACGACCTATTTCCACACCACGCCCATGACGGCCAATCTGGTGATCACGGGCATGACGCGGAACACCGTGAGCTTCACCGTGAGCTATCACGCCGGCCTTACCTTTACGGACGGCAAAGTGACAATTAACCTCAGCGGCGCGAACCCCATTACCATCAACGCAAATCAGGCCGCCTCCGGCGGGTTCAGCGGCCAGTTCAAGGCCGATCTGGGGGATACGGCGGTGGCCGGTGAAAGGATCACCTTGTCCCTCAGCGATATGAAGATCGGCGGCACGCTGTGCGAAGTGGACACCTCGGTGACGGTGAGCAACCCTTACCACGGCTATGCCGCGTGGGAGGCCTTCCTGAAAAATCACCCGCGGGTGATGGGCTTTACCTACACCAACGACGGAGGGCAGTGGGCCACCAATGCCTCCGTAAGCGATAAGACAGAGATCCGGACGGCCCTTACCGAGCTGGGGAATGAACCGCTGAGAAGCGTGGCGCAGGTTCAGGCGCCCGGTCTTGCAGAGCGGCTGACAAAAATCTTGGAGATCCTGGAAGGACAGGGATAACGCCGCGCAGGACACGGCAGAGAGAAAGGAACAAAAGAGTATGGAAAGTGTTTTGTCAACGACAATGTCGGCCATCGGCTGGATGGTAGGTCTGGCGCTGCTGGGCATCGGGATCGGCCTGGGTATCATGGGCTCGAAGGTGGCGGAGGCCATCGGCCGGAATCCGGAAACGAAAAGCGACGTGGTGCATTCTGTGCTGATGGTGGCCATCGTGATGGTCATCCTGCTGCTTTTGCTGTTTGCCTTTGTGTTCCTGCTGATGTTCTTTAACCCCTATCTGACCTGATTGGGGAATGCATGATGGGAAAGGAGGCGGTGCGCCATGGGACTGGAATTTCTGGCGATGCTGATCGTCATGGTGCTGCTGATCGTATGCACGATTTTGATTCTGAAAAGCCTGGCGTCCGCTGCGGGAGTCCGCATCCGGGCGGATATGGCGCGGCTGCTGAAGGCCTATGACAAGGTGATCGACGGCAAAAATGCGGAGATCGACCGCTTGAACCGGGAAAAGGAACCCGTGACCGGGCAGCAGGAAGCGCCCGCGGTGGTCATGACTGCCGCCGCGAAGGAAGAGGAGGCGCTGCTGTCCCCCAGTCTTCCGAAGCCGGCGGCCTACCGCGCCGACGGGTTCGGCGAAGGGTACGATACGGTGCGCGCGGCCTTCCGCATGGACGCGCAGGACCGCGAGACCCTGACGCAAGAAATTCTGGAGCAGGAAAGCGGGGAAAACCTGCGGGGCGAGGCGGCCGCCGGGCTGTTAAGCGCCCTGGGGTTTGAAACGGTGTTCTCCCTCAGCCGCCTTCAGCCGGACGAGCAGCTGGAGGCGCTGGACACCGCGCTGAACGACCGGGACTGGGCCCTGCTGCGGGACTTCTGTGAAGAGCGGGGCGAGGAAAAGCCCTTTGACGTGACTGCATTCTGGAATTGGCTGAAGGATGTGGCCGCGCTGGAGGGGACCGAGGTCACCGTACGCTGCGGCGACGCACAGGTCAGCGAAAAGGAAAACCTGGATTATCGTGCACAGATCTGCGAAGGAATTCAGATTCGGGCGGGCGGCCGCCTTTATGACTACAGTATTCAGGAAAGAGAGATCAGCTGATGGGCAGTTATATTGACGACATTGTGAAATCAAAGCTGGATCAGATCGAATCCGGGGAAAACGTCTATGAGGTCGGCCGGGTGCGCAGCGTCCAAAACTACATGCTGGAGGTCTCCGGCATGGAAAACGCCGCTTATTTTGACCGCGTGGTCATCGAACGGGACGGCGAAGGACGG
The DNA here is from genome assembly GCA_934646175.1 of uncultured Oscillospiraceae bacterium. GTDB lineage: Bacteria > Bacillota > Clostridia > Oscillospirales > Oscillospiraceae > CAKUEI01. Next base: position 27,815 of record CAKUEI010000007.1, on the reverse strand, counting down.
GTGGCCGAAGGGTATGTGGACCGCATCGGACGAGACAGCGTCACCGTGGCCCTCACGCACCGGTACAGCCACCTGCTGGTGGGCGACGAAGCGGTGTGCACCGGGCGGACCTTTACCATGCAGTTCTCTCCGCAGTCCGTGGGGCATGTGGTGGATATGTTCGGCAAGGATATGCTGACCGGAGAGCGTTTTACCGACCTTCTGGAAATGCCCGTAGAGTCCGCTAATATCCCCATTATGGACCGCGGGACTGTGAAGCGGCCGTTCCACACCGGCATTACAGGCATCGACCTCATGTACCCCATCGGCCGGGGGCAGCGGCAGCTGATCATCGGCGACAAAAAGACCGGCAAGACCCAGATCGTTTTGGACGCCATCGCAAACCAGAAGGACGAGAACATGCTGTGCATCTACGTCGCCCTGTGCAAGACCAAGAAAGAGGTCAAGGAGATTTATGCCGACCTCGTGCGCCGCGGCGCCATGGACTACACCATCATTCTGGCGGCCTTCAACGACGAGTGCCCGCCCATGATCCGCAACACCCCGTACGCCGCCCTGACCATTGCCCAGCACTATATGCTCACCGAGCAGCGGGACGTGCTGGTGTGCATTGACGACTTAAAGCGCCACGCCGACATCTGCCGCGAGATCGCCCTGATGTCCGGCAAGGTGCCCGGGCGCGATGCGTATCCCCCCGATATTTTCTACCTGCACGCCAGTATGCTGGAACAGGGCTGCCAGCACAAAAACGGCGGCAGCATCACTGTCCTGCCCATCTGCGAGACCAAGGGCGGCGACATCACGGACTATATTTCCACCAACATCATCTCCATTACGGACGGGCAGATCGCCCTTTCTACAAAGAATTTCGAGCGGGGGCAGAAGCCCGCGATCAACTACGGCCTGTCGGTGTCCCGCCTGGGCGGCGCCGTGCAGACCAGCGACATGAAGCGCACCAATGCCGCCATGCGGCGGGAGCTTTTAAGCTATCTGGAGACCCGCGAGGTCTACGAGCTGACCAACGAAAACGAGCTGAGCGACGACCTGAAGACCAGACTGCGCCGCGGCAAGACCATTCTGGATAAACTCAAGCAGAATAAGTACAGCCCCCGCAGCGAAAGCCAGATCCTGCAGGATTTTGCCGAGCTGATGGAGGAAAAGTGATTCAGAAAGCGGAGAGCGAGGGCTACGGATGAACATTAAAACCATCGTCAAGGTCATGAATTTTCACGCCCTTCTCCGGGTGGACCGCGCCCACAGGGAAGCGGATCAGTATGCCATGCTGGAAAAAGAAGTGATCCACATGATGGACCTGATCCAGAATAACCGAAATTTCATTCTGGACAAGTGGATCCTGGAGGCGCCGAAGGACGCGCCGCGTCTGCATATCTACATCGGCTCCGACCTGGGCTTCTGCGGCGCAGCCAACGCGGCGGTCAACAACATGCTGGACCAGGAAAAAGAGGAAAACATGGTCATCACCATCGGACGGAAGCTCCATAAGCGCGAGCTGGTCGATCTGAGCCTGAGACGTGAGGAGTTCGAAAGCCGCTACGGCGAGATCGAGGCGATCTTGGAGGACGGCGTGCGGCACCGCCGCTATTCCGGGGTGGACCTCTGCTATGACCACTACTACAACATGAGCCATATTGAATCCGTGGTGCGCACCATCTTCCCGGTGAAGCTGGACCGGAACGAGGACGAAAGCTATGCGGAGGACTTCACCGTGGAAGGCGACGACGTCAACCGCATGATGGAGGATCTGGTGATCACCTATCTGAACTATGAGGTCAAGATTGCGGCGGTCAATGCGTTTGCATCGGAAAACATTCTCCGCCAGCGAATGACCAACGATTCCCTGAAAAAGATCGACGAGATGGAGCAGGCGGCCGTCTGGCAGGCACGGAAAGAGCAGAACCAGAAGGCGTCGCGCAAGGTCATCGATTCTTATATCAGAAGCCGCCGGCGCGGCAGCTGAACGGAAAGAGGAAGTGAGCGGGTTGGCACAGGTTATTGCGATCACCAATCAGAAGGGCGGCGTAGGGAAGACCACCACGGCGCTGAATCTTGGCGCGGGCCTTACGCGGCAGGGGAAGCGGGTGCTGTTTGTGGATCTGGATCCGCAGTGCAGCCTCACCTACGCCCTGCGGGGCATGGACGGCCCTGGCACGGTGCAGGAGGCACTGCTGGGGCAGAAAAGCGCGCAGGATGCCCTTACCTCCACGGACGAGGGCGATCTCATTCCGGCGTCCCCCGCCCTGAGCAGCATGGACATGATGCTGACCCAGACCGGGAAGGAGTTCCGCCTGCGGGAAGCGCTGGCCCCCATCCGGGAGAATTATGATTTCATCATTCTGGACGGCCCGCCGGCCCTTGGCGTTCTGACCGTGAACATCCTGACCGCGGCGGACCGGGTGATCATCCCCGCCCTGGCGGATATTTTCAGCCTGCAGGGCATCGGGCAGCTGTATGCGACCATCGAAGCGGTGCGCACCTACTGCAACCGGGACCTTACCGTCGGCGGCATTCTGCTGACCCGGCACAATGACCGCTACGTCCTCTCGCGGGAGATGCGTGAGCTGATGCAGGAGACGGCGGCACAGCTGCATACGATCGTATTTGAACACACGGTGCGGGAAGCAGTGGCCCTGCGGGAGGCGGAGGCCACGCAGCAGAGCATTTTTGCCTATGCCCCCAAAAGCAAGCAGGCCGGCGATTACGCCGCCTGGATCGGGGAATTCCTGAATAGCCTGAGCACAGGCGGAGGAGAAGCAAATGGAGAGCAATAAATTCAAAAAGAGCAACCCGGCGCTGGATTTCATCAGTTCCTTTCAGACGGGGGCAGAGGCAGCGGGCAACGCGCCCTCCCCGGCTGCTTCGCCTGCGCCTGCAGCGCCTGAGAAGAGGACGGAAAGCCCCGTCGTGCGCCGCAGACTTTCCCACATCGGAAAGAAGGACATGCCCGCCGCCGCAGAAGGCGACAGCGTGGGCCGCATCATCTCGGTCTCCAGCCTGAAGGTGGAGGTGCTGCTGAGCAAGCCGGTGCGCCATAAGGACATTCTGATCTGCCAGTGCGGCGGCCGCACCTATCGCTTTGAGGTGGCGCAGCTGGATGGAAGCCTTGCCGTGACTGTGCCTTTCGACCAGGTGAACGGCCTGCGCCGGGGCGTGGAGGTCACCCTCCAGGAGGGCGGACTGCAGGTGCCCTATTCCGATGATATTTTGGGCAAGGTCTTTAACCCCTACGGCGAGACCATCGACGGGACCGAAGTGAAGGCCCCCGCCCGCCGCAATGTTTACAGCAAGAGCCTTGGCATGGACGAGATCCGCATCGACGGCGACATCCTGTGGACGGGCATCAAGGTGCTGGACTTCTTCGCCCCCATGCGCCGGGGCTTCAAGATGGGCCTTCTGGGCGGCGCAGGCGTGGGCAAGACGGTGCTGATCAAAGAGCTGATCCACAACGTCTACACCAACCTGAAGTCTAACTCCATTTTCGTCGGCGTGGGCGAGCGCTCCCGCGAGGGCCGCGAGCTCTATGACGAAATGGTGGAAGGCGACCTGATGGACAAGATCTCCATGGTGTTCGGCCAGATGGGCGAGAACTCTATGGCCCGCTCCCGCAGCGTTTACGGTGGCCTGACCATGGCAGAGTACCTCCGGGATGAGAAGAATCAGGATGTGCTGCTGTTCATCGACAACATTTACCGCTACATTCAGGCAAGCTCCGAAATTTCCGCCGAGCTGGGCCATCTGCCCATCGACAACGGCTATTCCACCACTATGCTCTCCGAGATCGCGGAGATCGAGGAGCGCATCAACTCCGCCCCCACCGGCGCAATCACCTCGTTCCAGGCCATTTACATCCCCGCCGACGACTTGAATGACGCCGCCGTGCATGCCATCCTTCAGCATCTGGACGGGCAGGTGGTACTGGACCGTAAGGTGGCGGAAAAGGGCCTTTACCCCGCCATCAACGTATTCCAGACTAAGTCCAAGCTCCTCAATGAGGAGGATATGGGCAAGCGCCACTGCCATCTGGCGGAGGAAGCGGTGCGCTTCCTTTCCCGCTATGAAGAGCTGGAAGAGATCGTGGCCCTGATCGGCATTGACGAGCTTTCACTGGAAGATCAGCATATTTTCTATCGCTCCAGAAAGCTGCGCAATTACTTCAGCCAGCCCATGTTCGTGGCGGAGCAGTTCACCGGAATTCCCGGACAGTTTGTGGAGATCGGCGACATTCTGGACGACGTGGAAGACATTTTGACCGGCGTGTATGATGAAACGGATGAGGCGCGCTTCCTGTATATCGGAAAGGCGAGAGGCTGCATCTGATTGCAGAAGGAGAGAGAAACATGGCAAAGGAAGTGGACCGGAGCGCCCGGAAACGCACGGAGGACAGCGAGAGCCGCGGAAGGATCCAGGTGCGGGTGTCCGACTTTGAGCACGGCCTGCGGGTCTATGATTCCGTTCGCCTTGTGCGGATCCACAGCAAGGAATACTCCCTGCTGATCATGGAGGATTACTATCCGGCCATGGGCAGCGTGCGCGGAACGGTGGAGCTGGTGACCGATACCGACCAGATCCGGCTGGGCCGGGTCAAGGGCTTTTACCTGCACCGCAGCAACGAATTTTCCCTTCTGATCGAGGAATACCTCCCCGAGCAGGACGACAAGGCGGAAGAGGAGACGGTATGAAAGAGGAACTGGTGGCGCTTATGATCGAGCTGCGCCCGGCGGCGCTTGCTGCCGTGGTGCTGAGCGTGCTGGCCTATGTGATCTTTTCCGTCCGCATGAGAAAACTCTCTGTTCGCTGCCGGAAAAGCCAGGAGACGGCGCTGTTCGTGGGCCTTGAGGGGCGCAGTCTTGTCCATCTGGCTGTGGCCTGGGTGAAGTTTGCATTTTTCGCGGGGACGCTGCTGCTTGCCAAAGAGGGCACGGCCATGCATCGCTGGATGCTGCTGGTGCTGGCGGCGGTGGTGTTTCTCCTGCATCCGGGGGTCAAGATGCTGGTGAACGAAGCGGCCAGCGCCGCTTTGACCGTGGGCGGCATGGCGGTGGGCGGCATACTGCTGCGCTACCTCAGAGAGATCCGCAGCGATACCGGCGTGCGCGCGGTGTATTGGCTGCTGGTCGTCTTCCTGATTGCGGCGGCGTTTGCCATTCTGGTGCGGGAGGTCATGGTGATCTCCGCAGAAAGGAACAGCTTTGATGAAACGGGCGAGATCGAATAACGGAACACACAGGCAGGCGGAAGGGCTGAAAAAGTGGCTTCCGCTGCTTTTGATCGTGCTGGCGTGCCTTGTGGTGCTGATGGTGCTGCGGTTTATGCAGCGCGAGACCAGCCTCACGCTGCAGGAGCCGGCCTATCAGTATTTCACGGCGCAGAAGGCGGAATATGACACCAAAACCAAGGTGACCTTGGGGAAATATCAGGTGCGCTTTGAGGCGGACGGCGTCCAGACCGAGGGCGACCCCAGCCCCATTTACTTTGCCGGGCGGGCGGGGCTGATCCTGCCGTCGGACATGTCGTGGCTGGACCCGGACACCGGCGGGGAATGGCGTATTCCGGCCTTGTCGGTGCTGACCATGGATCAGGGCGGCATCTGGTGTACCATCGGGAAAAAAGAGATCCGACTGACCGGCGGATTTTTGAGCGACGGAAAGGGCACCTATGTCCTGCTGGAGCAGACCGAGGCAGAGGCGGACGGAAAGCGCTTTGCGCTGTCCCCCTTCTCCTTTTTCTCCTACAGTGACGGAATGGTGCGCATTTATGAATATGACCGGGAAAACATGACGCAGCTGGCCGGCGCGAAAAGCGCGTCGGCGCAGTCTTCGGCGGGGTGGCAGCTGAATTTCGGCGCCAGCATCTTTACCGACCGAAGCGGCACACAGAAGCTGCTGGCGGCGGGACCGTCCGTCCTGCCGGATGTGACCGGGAAAGATTGATCATCCGGGAAAACCGAAGAGAGGAGTCTCCCTATGGATCGGCAGAAACAGAATTGGAAACGGAAACAGGAACGTCAGGGGAGACCTCACGTAAAGCCCCTGATCCCCTTTCTGGCGGCGCTGGTGGTGGCGGCCGTTCTTCTGACGCTGGGACTGACGCAGTTTACCCAGGCGGGCTATCTGGCGCAGAGCGGCTTCGCCGTTTCCGGAGATGAACTGGGCCGCTTGCTGAAAAGCGGCGAGACCGGCAATGTCTGCCTTGCGAGCGTAGACATGGGGGACGCCCTTTTTGTGCGCAGTTTAAGCCGAAACACCTACTATGTGGGGGACGAAAAGACGGAGATCAACGCCGGCTATCCCGTGTTCGCGCGGGAGGGCCAGCTGCTGTATTTTCTGGACGACAGTCTGAGCATGGTCACGGAAAACTGGGAGGTACTGGGCACTTATGAGGGCCTGTACCTCTCCGAAGGCACCACGTTCAACGCCGACCGGCAGCAGGCAGACATCGACCGGGTGCTTCTGGTCAAGGTGGACGGCGGCTATCTGCTGGCCCAGGAGGCCAGCCTGAGCGGCCTGCTTGCGGACACCCGGCTGCCGATGAACTCCATCTGCGTGTTCGGCGAGGACAGCATCCTGCTGTATACCTATCAGAACGGCAACCTGACCGGCGAGAAGATCACCGTCCGCAGCGGCGCGAAGATCACCATCGGCGGGGAGACCTATGAGTACCTGGAATTTTTGGAGAAGCTGGGCCTTTGGGAAAAGGAAGCCGAAAAGCCCCAGGAGACGGAGAAGCCCGGAGATGAGGAAACGGGCACGCCGGAGCATTCCTCCGGGGTGCAGGAACAGCTTCCCTCCCAGACCACTCCGGGAACGGATAAACCGGAGCAGGAGAGCAAAGACCCCATCGACAAGCCCCGGGACCCGGTGGATTCCACGGGCAAGCTGCCCCAGCCGCCCACCGGCGAGGTGGAGCAGCCCTCCGCGCCGCCGTCCAACCCTGATACGCCTGCGCCTGCCCCGGCTCCTGCGCCCGCGCCGGACACAAACCCCGATTATAAAGAGCCAACGGTGCGCTTTTCCGACACCATCACGCCGTGGGTCTATGCCCTGACACTGGATGCCACGGTGAGCGACCCGTCCGCCGCGCTGCGGGGGGGCGTGCAGATCTATGTCTATGAAGTGACCGATTCCGGGGAAAGCCTTGCTCTGCGCCGGGTGATCACCGCCTCCGGCGAGGTGGTGCTGGGCCAGCTGAAGCCGGACACTGCCTATCACGTATACGCGGAGTACCGCTATACGGACAAGCTGAATTATCCCCGCACGGTGACCATCGAGCTGGGTAAGACCAACGAGACCCCCGTGCGCACTCTGAAATTCGAGGAGCTGGGGCGGCTGGGCCTTTCCTTCTACGACGAAGCGCGCCAGACCGCCGGGCAGACGCCGGTGGAGGTGTTCAGCGACCGCCTGCAGCTGCGGGATCTGCAGTTTGACCACATCGCCACCGGAATGGCGGTGGAGGTGGGCAGCGTGAGCAATCACCCGGCCACAGACCCGTCGAAGGCGGAAAGCTATGTGAACATGCTGGTGCTGCACGCCACCGACGAAAACAGTGTGACTACCGAGATCCGCATGGACGCCAACGCCCTTCTGCTGCTGCGGGAGGGGTATACCCTCAGCCATTGGGAAACGGAGGGCGCGCTGTCCTCCGGTCATACCTACGCCTATGAGCTGACCCTGACGGACCGGTACGGCAATCAGTTTGAAGTGGAGAACGCCGGGTCCGACCGGGGACAGGGCCACACCTGCATGAAGGAGCCCACGGTGATTATTCAGGTACCTCAGCGCACCCTGCTGGCGGACAGCGTGGGGATCCAGGTCCGGTGGCAGAACCCGGACAACGCGCCCACCTCAGCCAATTCCGAAAACGATGCCTTTATGGGCAGTGAAATGGTCGCGGGCCTTTATCTGGTGGAAGAGGGCGCGGAGGTAAGGCCGGAAAACGCCATCCCGCTGGATGCTTACCTGACAAATGACGAAAATACCCGCGTGACCGGGCAGAAGTTCCTGCCGGTGACGGTGAATTCCGATGGGACAGTCACCACGGTGACCACCCAGTGGACCGTGACCAATCTGGGCATCCTGAAGAGCTATACGGCGGCGGTCTTGTGCGGCGGATACGACATTCAGGACGGAAAGCAGCATGTGGACGAGACCTTGCAGCGCACCAGCGACTTCGTGACCGTGTCGCTGGCCAGCCTGGGCACCATCTCCTATACCTCGGAGGCACGGAAGATCACCGACCATACCGTTGATGCGGCCTTTTACATGAATGCGGCCGACGAGCGGCTGCTGCCCCTGCTGAGCGAGGTGACGCTGTCCCTCAAGCGGGACGGTCGGCTGGAGGAGCAGACCCTCACCCTCCTCCGGGAAGAGCTGCAGCAGATCCCCATCAGCCTGACAGAGGATTTCTTCCGCGATGGCGTGACCGTCTCCATCCCGGTGCATATGAACGACGGGGAATCGCGGATGACCACCATGACCCTGTCGGGAAGCGAAGTGCCCCTTTATCAGGGTGCAGCGCCGGAAACCATATGGGATTATCTGCTGGCCACCTCGGGCACCACGGGCAGCGCCTGGCTGACCCTTCAGCTGGGCGGCGGCCTGGAAGGCCCGGAGGGGACCCCGCTGGAGACCCTGCTGACGCTAGAGGGCAATACGGCCTATACCGGTTCTTTCCTGACTCAGGCGGAGCAGGGTGGCGTTGCCTGCGACGTGACCAACGGCAGCGGTGACAAGCTGCAGTTCACCACCCTCAGCAAGGACGCGGTGGTACAGTTTGAAAACGTGTTCGTCTCCTCCAACTTTGTCGAGCTGTACGGTTTGAAGATCGAGGACAGCGAGAATAATATCATGCCGGATGACGCCGACCGCGGCGGGAACAATGTGCTGGTCCGCATTCTGAGCAGCAGCGGCGTCACCGTGGCCAGCCAGTACATCAATTCCGCGGAGGGCTATGACGAGCTGCGCCTTTCCGGCCTTGAGAATAACGAGACGTACACCATGGTGTTCTATGCTGTGAAATACCGGCAGGGCAACACCATGGACTTAAACCACGCACTGCCCTATGACAGTGCGCTGCAGAATACGCCGGGCAACATCTGCGCCTATACCTTCACCACCGGGGCCAGCGTGGAGGGCACCCTGACGCTGGAGGGCATCAGTCAGCTCTACCGCGACGAGAACGGCGACAAGACCACCAACCTGAGCATTCTGAGCTCCACCGACTTCTATTATGGCGTTTCTCAGAACAGCCGGTACCTCTACTACGGAAGCGAAGCGGCCCTGCAGACCTATCTCGCCCAGACGGAGCAGGCCGAGCCCACAGTGGAGGCCATGCTTCTGGCCCAAGGGAAGAAGAGCACCGGCGACGCCACGGACCAAATGAACTTCAGCGCCTCCGGGGACAGTTATATTCAGAACAGCTGGACCACCCGGCTGATCGCGGTGAACCCCGGCGAGATGTATGCCATCTACAACACGCAGGCCAGCGGCTATTTCCGCCTGACCTTCTATTACCGCAATTCCAGCGGCGAGCTTTCCTGCTACGGCATCTGGACCAGTAACGACAACTACATGCGCGGCGGTGTGTTCCGGGTGCCGACGACGGCGGCCAGCAGCAACAGGAACGCGGACAATATCTGCTACATGCGCATTTCCGGCTATAACCGCCGGGACTGTGAAAGCATGATCCTGACGCAGTATCAGCCGGACCAGACGGCGGGAGAGGAAAACCTGGCCGCCGGCGTTACCATGGTGGACGGTATGAGCCTGACCAACTATAACGCCCAGAACTTTAACGAGAACTATGCGTTCACCGAGGATTATATTCCGGTGCAGGGCGGCTCCATTTACGAGCTGCGGGGCCGCGACATCAACTGCCCGGACGATCAGGCGCTGGACGCCCGCGCGTCCTCGTACAGCTATGTGCTGTTTTACGACAAGAACTACGCATTCCTGGGCGGTTATGACCTGTGCAACCAGCGTGCCTTGATCAAAGCGCCCTTCGGTGCGGCCTACTGCCGGTTCAACGTGCTGAAAAACGCCTCGCAGAAGCTGGATATGTCCGGCGTATCCATGAAGCGGTACTATAGCGCATTGTCGGACCAGTACCGGGTTGACCTGCGGGCCATCCTGAACGATCAGTCCGAGCAGTCCATCCTGTTAAACGGTACCTATACGGTGACGCTGTACTCCACCGCCCATTCGGTTGCCGACAGCGACGATCTGACCGCCCAGACCTATGTCCAGCTGGGCGACGAGCAGCAGTTTGAGGTCACGGAGAGTGACCTTACCCAGGAAGGGCTGCGGGTGTGGAAGGACCTTGCCTTTGAGAACCTGAACCCGGGTATGGGCTTCCGGGCGGAGCTGCATATCCAGCCCTACGGCTGGAACAACAGCGTGCTGCTGGATACGGTCTACTTCACCACCAACCGCGTGACCCATATCATCAGCGATGAGGCGGGTCTGCGGGCCATCCGGAACGACCCGGCAGGCAGTTATCTGGTGACGGACGACATCGAGCTGACGAACGCGACCAGCTACCTCCTCTCCAGCGACCGGCCCTTTACCGGCACCATCGACTTTCAGGGCCACACGCTGACCACGGAGTGCTTCACCCCCATGTTTTACCGCATTAGCGAAAGCGGCGTGGTGAAGAATCTGGTCATGAACTATAACGCCACAGCCGCCTCCACCCTGAATTATCAGAGCACCACTGGGGCGCTGGCCGTTTATAACTACGGCACCTTGCAGAATATCATCGTCCATTACCGGCCGGATAATCAGGCCTATGGTATCGATGTGCGCTATTCCGGCGGCATCTGCCGCTTTAACTACGGCACCATTGACGGCTTTATGGTCCAGATGATGAAGGACGTGCATGTGTACGACAACTTCGGCGGCGTCTGCCAGGAAAACTACGGCACCATCTCCAACGGCTATGTCTGTGCCGACAAGGTGACGGACGAAAACGGCACGGTGCGGGATGCCCGGGTGATCCACGTGCGGGAGGATGCCAGCGGCAATATACTCTCTACCCAGACCCCCTATGTGGGCCTCTGCGTGGGCAATAACGGCGCCCGGGCCACCATCGAGAACGTGTTCGTTCTGGGCGACCTGGTGATCCAGTCGGCGGACGCCTCCACCGACTACTCCAACGCCGACTGGCTGAGCACAAAGCCGGAAGAGGCGCAGTATTACGAGACCTCCACCACCAACACGGATACGGCGGCCATTCTGGCCGGCAGCAACGCCGGCGTGCTGCGCAACGCCTTCACCGTGGGCGACCGGCTGGACTGCGTTCCCTACGCACCCGGCGGTGCGCAATATAGCTACATGCTGGATCGCGGCCCGGCGGTGGCCACGGTCAACGGCCGGTATTCGGCGGAAAATCTGACCTATTTCTCTGCCTCCCCGGCGGCGTACAGCCAGCGCTCCAGCAGCAACGGTACCATCGGTACCTATAACCGGGCCGGGAAGAAGGAAAGCCTTTACGACTACACTTGGTACGAAAGCGTGCTGGGTGCGGACGAGACCCGCTTTACCATCCGCGACAACGTGGACGAGGGGTATTATCCCCAACTGGTCCTGCCGGACTGCTTCCCCGCTGGCACGCAGCCGCTGATCCCCATTTCGGACGCGGTGGGCGGCCAGGTGGAGGTGCTGTCCAATCAGGTGCGGCTGCAGGGCGTGGATCAGGCACTGGTCACCGTCAACCTGAAGTTCCCCTATGCCGCCAGCGGCGCACAGGTCACCGAGCTTCAGGTGGTGGACCGGAATAACGCGCCGATCTCCTGCGAGGTGCTGAGCCAGCGCAGCGTGGGCGACTCCTATCTGGTGGACGTGCTGCTCTCCCTGCCGGAAAACGGAAGCGCCCTTGCAGACAGCAGCTATACCATCACCTCGGTGCGGTGGACCGGCGGCATACAGAACTTTGCCGGCACCGCGGGCGAGCGGGAAGTGAGCGCGGACTTCTGGCGCAGGATCAGCAGCGTGGACGACTGGAAAACCTACCTTTCCGGCTCCGCCTCCTACATTTATGGCAACTACTGGCTGACAGCGGACCTGGATTTCTCCGCCTCTGCCACGTACAAGGACTGGTACTGCGGCCAGCGCTTTTACGGGAAACTGGACGGCGGTATCTATGAAACGGAATCCGCCGCCCTGACGGACAGCGCGGGCAATCCCATCCTGAGCCGGGAGGGCGAGACGCGCACGATCCTCATCCGGAAGGACCTGACCGGGATGCGCACCATCTCCGGTGTGGGCAATACGGACAGCAGCGGAAACTGGAGCCGGGACCGGGACGGCACATACCGCGGCAGCCTGATCATGTATTGCTACGGCACCATGGAGAACTTGGTGTTCCGAGACTTTTATAGCGTCATCAACTCCGGCACGGTCAACAACACCGTGAACAGCAACTATGCGGGCGTTGTGGCCCAGTCGCTGGCGGGCTCCAAGATCGAGAACTGCCATGTGCGCAACAGTACGTTTTACGGCAGCTATATGCTGGGCGGCCTGGTAGGCTACGGCCAGGGCAATACGCTGCGCAACAGCTCCGCGCGCAATGTGCGGGTCTATAACTACAGGCCCGCCACCGGCACCTACAACGTTTACACCGGCGGCCTGTTCGGTTATCTGACCGGCGGTATGGTGGATGCCTGCTTTGCCGCCGATGTGACCGTCGAGGCGAAGAACATCTACAATTCCTACGGCGTGGGCGCTCTGGGCGGCTACACGAACGCCTCGGTGGTGCAGGACTGCTACAGCACCGGCACCGTGGACTGCTCCGGCAGCTATGTGGGCGGTATCCTCGGCCGGATGGAGGGCAGCGGTCAGGTGACCGGCTGCTGGTCGGCCGTATCGGTGAGCACCGTGGCGGATTACGCGGGCGGCATCGTGGGCTATCACGCCAACGGTATTCTGACCAACAACTACACCGCCTCCACAGTGGTGACCCAGTCGCTGGCGGCCAGCTCGGTCCACCGCATCTGCTCCAACGTGGCCTATCACGAGACGGACCGGCACGATAACTACGCCTTTGAGGGGCAGTACCTGACTTACACCAAAACCGTGAGCGGCGATGGGGACGGCACCTCCCCCGCGGAAAGCCCCTATCAGTTCGGCACCTGGGATCAGACGGACGGCGCCACCGCGCTTTTGAGCGTGGAACAGCTGAAGCAGCCCGCAGTGTGGAGCACCCTGATCGGCGTGGGCAGCGTTTATGACTTAAGCGGCAGTGCCGCCGTGGGCGGGGCCAGCGGCGGAACGTCCGGATCCAGGGTGGCGGACGGCTGGATGCCCAAGCTGGTGAACGCCGACTCCGGCCAGCTGCTGTACGATCAGCCGGACGTGGAGGTGGGCCAGCTGAGCGAATCCGTGCTGACCAAGATCAGCGTCGGCGCGCCTTATAATGAGAGCTTCACCGTCCAGCTGGGCCTGTTCAGCAGCGCCTATGACGATATTACCGCGGTGCCCTTTGACGAACTGGCAGATTGGGACCATATGGAGATCACCGGCGGCACCATCTCGGATGTGCAGGACGCGCGGGCCACGCAGATCGATGGAAAGACTGGCCGCGCCTTCCAGTTCACCGTGAAGTACGGCGACTCCGCCGGGGAAAAAGGGCATTATCTGGACAGCTATATCCTTACCTTGAAGGTCTATCACCCCGACGGAACGACGGAGCTGCTGCAGGTGCGCATCAGTCTGAACCAGCCGGTGTACCGCATGATCTACTCCATGGAGGATTGGGACAACTTCTTCTCCAACCCCAACTATGCCCAGACCTTTGAAAACGTGATGATCGGCTGGCCCGCCAGCGGCGGGAACATCGACTTCACGCAGGAGACCAGCTACTCCCGTAATCACGACGGAGAGCATGTGATCAACGTCAAGGTGAACCGCCTGTGCGGCGAAAAGAAAGCCTCCGGCGCGTGCCCGGAGATCTTCGGACTTGATAAGGTGTTCCATGTAAACTCCCAGAACCTGATCAATCAGGCGGTGACGGAGGTTGCCGACCTCACCTTCCGGGATATCTCGCTGGTGACCGATGCAACCCACGGCGGCGACTATAAGGGCGTCATCGGCCAGATGCAGGGCAACCTGACAAGCGTGACCTTCCGCAACATCACCGTGGACGGCGGTACCAGTAATTACGTGGGCTGCGTAGGCGGCCTGTGGGGCACCGCCGACGGGGTGACGGTGGAGAATGTGGACATCCGCACCGCCAACACCTATGTGGGCGGTCTGGCGGGGTACGCCTATTCCTCCTCCACCCTAAAAGATGTAACGGCCCGCGCGACAGATGGAAAGCGCAACACCGTGACGAGCAGCAACGGCACTCAGGTGGGCGGCATTGCCGGCCATCTGGACGGCATCGGCTCTGACCTTACCGTCATGGATACGGATGTTTCCGCAAAGTCCTATGCGGGCGGCGCCATCGGTTTTGCACAGAGCAATGGCGGGCGGCCCAGCGAACGAAAGCTGGAGCATGTGACCGTGGGTAGCCCTGACGAGACCAGCAGCACCCCAGGCGTCCTGCTGACATCGGACGGCACGGCGCAGCCGTCGGTCACCGTTGTCAGCATTGAACCCCAGAACGGGAACGCCACCGCCGAGCGGCGCTATTTCGGCGGCGTGGCTGGCCACGGCGGCTCTCAGAACATGCGCGACCTGAACGTGTACAACACCCTGGTGGAAATGATGACCCCCATGCCCAACGAAGCGGACACCGGGGACTACAGCTACTATGTGGGCGGCGTGTTCGGCAACGGCGGCGACGGTGCGCGGGAATGCAGCATCAAAAACGTGACCGTGGCCTCTTACGGCGGATGGTGCGGCGGCATCACCGGGAGCTCCACCGGTATGTACCACACGGTGGAGGACAGCGTGATCTACAGTGCATCGGAAAACAGCAAGTACGTGGGCGGCATCAGCGGCTATGGCGGCGGCATCGGACGCGGCCTGGTGAAGCACAGCGTGATCGCCGGCGCCACCCATGTGGGCGGCATCGTCGGCCAGCAGAACGGCTGGACCCGCGAATGCGGCGTGGTGGACACCATCGTGCTGGGCAAGGAAAATGTAGGCGGCATCGCCGGTTGGGATAACTACTACCACAGCTATGATAACTATGTTACCGCCACCCTGGATGATGCCGGGAACCCCTGCGAAACGGAAGTGACCAAGGCCATGCTGCCCCGTCGCAGTGGCTTTACCGGGAGCACCTATACGGGCAGCTATATCTCCGGCGAGACGAACGTGGGCGGCCTGCTGGGCAAGTTCACCGGTGTTTATGTGGATAACAGCTACGTCTCGCAGGGCGTAACGGTCCGCGGCACGGAAAACGTAGGCGGCGCGGTCGGTCAGGCCTACGGCTGGTACAGCGATTCCACCTGGGTGACCACCAATGTCTATGTGCGGCGGCTCGCCTTCGGAGGCACAGTGACGGGCGAGACGAACGTGGGCGGCATCCTGGGCCAGTTCACCCATTCGGGCGGTACGGCGAAAAACAACACGGCCACGGCCCTCAATTCCAGCAGCTACGGCTGGCTGGTGACCGGCACAGTGCAGGGCAACCGGAATTATGGTTTCCTGACCGGGCAGTGGAAGGAGCTTCCCGCCGGGACGGAGCCGCAGTACCCCAACAACTGCCGCGTATACGAAAGCGCCGTGTGCGGCACCAAGACCGCGGCGCAGACCTACGGTAACGACCGGCGGTATGATGCCCAGCCTTGGGCCAGCGACCTCTATCTGCAGACGCTGACCGTCTCGGCGGAAGACCTGTCCGACCCGAGCATGTATTACCTGGGCGCCGCCAGCACCGGCGGCGGTATGGGCTGGTACCGGAACACATGGTCGGATGAGGCCATGAATGCCCTGTATACGGGAAACACCGACAGTCCGGCGGACTTTGCTTCCTATTCCGGCGGCATCGCCAAGGATGATCTGGTCCTGTGGCTGGATGCCAAAAATAACACCGGAAACGGCTGGACCGACAAGGAAAGCACGGTGTGGAAGGACCTTTCCTCCAGCGGGAACAACGCCGTGCTCACCTGGAACGATAAGAAGAGCGGCTCGGCGCTGTCCTTCGGCGAGAAGTGGGACTACATGCAGTGGGCCCACGGCGGACTGGAGTTTTACAACAACACCCGGGGCTATTACGCAGAGCTGGAAAAGTCCCTATCCCCGTACCTGCAGAGCGGGTACACGGTGGAGATGATCTACACCTTCCAGTCGCCGAAGTATTCCGGCAACAACAGCGCCCTGAGCTGGGAGGAAGGCAGCGTGACCGGCGGCTTCCTGGCTTCGTACAACAATAACTACGGTTACGGCGCCATTTACTACACGATCAACGCCGCCGGGACCGGAACGAATGGCACCTGGATCCGCGGTGCGGCGGACACCGTGTCCGGAAGCCTGAGCCGCACCGCCAGCTATACGGCGGGCGACCTGAGCGCTGACGGGCGGGGCACCCTGCGCTACTACGTCAATGGCGGAAAGGCAGCCGAGGGGACCGGCACGGTCTCCTTCCGCAATACGAGCGATATGCGGTGGCAGATCGGCCGCGGCGTGGGAAGCGGCGGCTACATGATGCGCATTTTCGGCATCCGCGTCTATAACCGCCAGCTGACGGACGAAGAGCTTCAGCAGAACGCCGCCTATGACAGCTGGTACTACTTCGGCGGCAGCCGCCCGGAGAGCGCGAAGAGCGCAGATACCAGTCTGTCCCTCAGCTCCGGCGGAACGCTGGTGCGCTCCGAAAACGGCGGCCTGAACGGCGAATTGGTCACCGCCGGCTACACCGACGGCGAGGCTGGGCTGGGCAGCCGCGGCTACTACTATGTGACGGACGGAAACGGGCACAACAGCCCGGTGTATCAGAAGGGTTCCCCCAGCTATGGCCTGCTGCTGCGCACGGTCAATCTGGATAACGAGTACTACGGCACCACCGCCTACCGCAATGTCCGCGGGCAGGAGGGCCGGGACGAAAACGGCGCCCTCTATGACGGGGACGACAACCTGTATTACGGCGGCTTCCGCGTGCCCGATGCGGCCATGCGCAGCTGGGATGGGACCACGGTCTCTTACGCCATGGAGGAGCCGGTGGACCTGCTGCCCGATGTGACGGCCTATGCCTCTGGCGCGGACACAGTGAATCTGGAGCTGACAGGCGATGCGCCGGAGGGCCTTGCCTACACGGTGGAGACGGACGGGCAGACCGTCCTGAGCGGCGTGTGGCCATCGGACAGCCGGACGCTGACCATGACGTGGGATTTCCAAACGGCCTTCACCCTGACTCTGACACTGGAGGATGAGACGGAGAGCAGCGAATGGTGGGAAACAGACCTGAACCGCACCGTCATGACCTATGGGGACGGGTACTGGTACCTCTACGAGGACGAGTGCCTCAATGACCGAGGCGAGGCGCTTTCCTGTGGAACCGTGGTGAACATGATGAACGGCCGGGTGCTGACGGAAACCGGCGCGGTGGTGGATGCGGCAAGCGGACAGCAGTTGGGAACGGTGACGCCCTTCACCCTGACTGATCCCACCCCGCTGTGGAGCGGGACCCTCAATGGCGAGACGGTAAAGAGCTTCGGCACCTATACCCTCTGTGCTGCCAGTACGCTGGAGACGCAGATGGTGGTCAAGGGCGAGAACGTCTACACCATGCCAGGAAGCGACCTGACGGTGGGCAGCTTCCTGACGGACGCCTACGGTGGGAAGAGCTATACCACGGTGCTGACCAGCGCGGGGACCCTGGTGGACCTGAGCGACAAGCCGGTGTACCCGGAGGAGTTTACCGCGACCGGCATCGCCGAGACGAGCAGTACTTTGGGCTACAGCGGGCATAAGCTGCTGGTGCGCTATCAGAACAGCAGGCTGGTGGCCTTCGACTACCTTACCGGCGAGACCGACGATGTGCGCAGCAAGGCTCAGGAGACCACCTTCTGGAATTATCTGCTGAGTAGCCTGACCGTCGGAAATGGGGACCACTCCACCTGGAAAAACGGTGCGCAGATGGGCCTTGCCTCCTTGAACTATCAGACTGCGCTGGAGCAGGATCCCGCCCTGCAGGAGGCGTGGAAGCAGCTGCTCATCGCCGGGAACGGCACGGTGGAGACCGATGGGGACCATCAGGGCCAGACGGATGAAAACGCCCCCGGCGGCGTGGACGGGGCTTCTCCCGGCGGCACCGACGCGGACGGCAGCGGCAACGATACTGTCCTGCCCGGCCAGACCGCTGCCCCCGGTGCGGATGCGGTGGACGGCGATGGCATTCCCGCGGAACAGCCCGGCGAGACGGTCGACGGGGAAGCCGGCGGCGAACAGGCCCCCGACGCCGCCCCAGAAGCGACCGTGCCCCCGGAGGAGGACGCACCCTCCGATGCGGACCGACAGCCGCAGCAGAGCAGTGACAAGGTGGAGCTCAGTGGGACAAACGGCGGGACCACGGAACTGAAGACCCGCTTCGTGACCGTCTACGATAAGGAGACCGGCACCGCTGCGGTGTACAGCCTGCAGGAGCTGCTGACCAAGCCGGAGAAGGAACGGATTGCCGAAAACGACCGGGCGGAAGAGTTGAAGCAGCAGGGCTTCCAGGTCACCTTGTCCAGCCAGCGCCAGCAGGCGCCCAGCCGGGTGGAGGCAAACGGCCTTCTGCTGGTGATCGTGACAGCGGCGGCAGCCGTGGTGCTGCTGCTGGCGGCAGCAGTTCTGAAGCGCAGGAAGTTGGAAGGCAAAGGACGAAACAAGACAAACCGGTAACCGTTGTTCTCTGGGTTCACCGGATAAAAGGCGAAAAGATGCACAGGCTGCCATGGCGGCCTGTGCATCTTTCTTTTCCCGCCCCTTGCCGCGAGAGGACGCATCGTGTATACTGAAGAAAAAGGGGCAAAAGGAAGTGAAAGCATGGAGCAGGAGACCTTTCCCATGAAGATTATCGCCCGGATGCACAGCCAGTTCCCCACCAAGTTCGGCATCCCCCGGCAGAGCGGATTGGTGGAGGCATTGCGCAGCGTCATCGTGTTTGAGCCGGAGTACCGCCGGGAGGAGGCGCTGCGGGGCATCGAAGGGTTTTCTCACCTGTGGCTGGTGTGGGAATTTTCCGCCGCCGTGCGGCAGGAGTGGTCCCCCACGGTACGGCCGCCCCGTCTGGGGGGAAACACCCGCATGGGGGTGTTCGCCACCCGGTCGCCCTTCCGGCCCAACCCCATCGGCCTTTCCTGCGTGAAGCTGCTGGGGACGGAAAAACACCCGGAGTGGGGTACGGTGCTGAAGGTGGCGGGGGCCGACCTGATGGACGGCACCCCCATTCTGGATATCAAGCCCTATGTGCCCTATTCCGACTGCCACCCGGAAGCATCGGAGGGCTTTGCACCCCCCATCGGCACGCCGCCTCTGACGGTGGAGTTCCCGCCGGAGTTGGAAAGCAAGGTGCCGGAGGAGCATCGGGCGGCCCTGCGGGGCGTTTTGTCCTATGATCCGCGGCCATCGTATCAAAAGGACCCCGAGCGGGTGTACGGACTTCCCTTCGCGGGGCGGGACGTGCGCTTTACCGTGGCGGAGGGAGTCCTGACCGTATGTGAGGTGGAGCCGCTGCCGGAAGAGGGAAAGAAACCGTGAAAAAACGGGCGGCAGCTGCGTTTTTTGTGTCGGAGGGCGCGTTGTACACGCTCTTCCTCACACGGGACATTCTGAGCGCCGGGGACACCACCGCCCTGAAGTTTACCGCCATTTTGCTGGTGGCGGTCGCCGGGATGTTCGCCGGGAAACGACGGGAGGACCGCTTGGTGACGGCGGCGCTGTGGCTGACGGTGTGCGCCGACGTGTTCCTGTTGGTACTGGACCGGTATTACGGGGTGGGGGTGCTGCTGTTCTGCGTGGTGCAGTTTTTCTACGCCCTGCGGCTTTCACCGGAAAAACCGGTGCGGGCGCTGCTCATCCGGGCCATCCCCGCGGCCGCAGCGGCGGCCATCGGCAGCCGATGGGGGGCCATGACCGCCCTGCCCGCATATTATATCGTATGGTTTGCGGGAAATCTCCTGGCGGCGTGGCACGGCGCGGCGAAAAGGAAGACAGGGAGGTGCTGTCTGTTTGCCCTGGGGCTGCTGCTGTTTTTCTGCTGCGACCTCTGCGTGGGGCTTCATAACCTGCCGCAGGCCGGAATGCCCGGCTGGCTACCCGGATTTGCGCAGAATGCCATGTGGGCCTTTTACCTGCCGGGGCAGATCATGATTTTAAGTTCCACCCACGTTTGGAAAGGAGAAGAGGAATGAAAGAACGCATCCTATCGGTAGTATTGTCCGTGGTGCTGGCGCTGTTTGCGATCAGTGCGTCCATTGCGGCGCCCATTCTTTACCGCCCGTTTTACTATGCACAGATCGATGCGCTGTCCATTCCGGAGTCCACCGGCTGGAGCAAAGAGGTCATCCGGGAAGCCTTTGATGATATGATGGATTACGAGCTGAAGGGGGAACCCTTCCGGACGGGGCAGCTCAAATGGTCCCAGTCCGGGTACAGCCACTTTGCCGACGTGAAGAACCTTTTCTGGATGGACCTTGATCTGGCGGCGGGAACGGCCGCGGCGCTGCTGGTATTATGGATTCTCTCCCGGAAGTGGAAGACCCATCGTTTCCTCGGGTTCGGACCGTCCTTCTGGGCGGGGATCGGGATGCTGATCTTTTTCGCCGTTGTGGGCATTGCGGGGGCCATCGATTTCGACAAAGCCTTCACCGCGTTCCACAGCCTCTTTTTCCCGGGGAAAACCAACTGGCTCTTCGACCCGGCCACGGATGAGATCATCCTCATCCTGCCGGAGGAATTTTTCCGCAACTGCGCCCTCCTGGCCATCGGACTGATCGCCGCCTTTGTGGTGATCTATCTGATCGCGGGCCGCAGGAAAAAACGAATCTCCAAATAAAAAGGGCAAAAAAGGACGCAGTGAAAACTGCGTCCTTTTTGCGCGTTAAATGCTTGCGGCGTTCACGAAGCGGGTTCCGCTTGTGTGTTTTATTCTTTCGGCGTTTTTTTGAGGGGGCGGATGGCGGCGGTGTGCTCCAGCTTGTCAAGGTGCTTCCCCTTGATGCGGTTTTGCTCCAGAAGGGCTTTCAGTTCGCCGGAGGTCTGCATCACCTCGTCGTGGAAGATGCGGGCGGAGACACGGAGGGCACCGTGGCCCAGAATGATGAGCTGCTCCGCCCCGTCGGAGGTGGCCACCCGCACCCGATGGGCCTGCCCCAGCTCGTAGGTGGCTTTTTCGATATAATGGTCGGCGGTCTCCGCCTCTTTGGTGTAGACCACGTGGATGTTGTGATAGGTCTCCACGCTGCCGGGGTTATTTGGGACCTTGTAGGCGTCGAACACCAGAATGAGGCGGCACTGACGGATGGCCTGATAGTTGCAGAGAAGGTCCATAAGCAACTGCCGGGCGGCGTCCAGATTTTCCCGGGCCACGGCCTTCAGCTCATCCCAGGCGAAAATGATGTTGTACCCGTCCACCAGCAGATATTCCGGGCCGGAGGGGGCGGCGGCGGGGCGCTTTTGGGCGTTCCCGCCGTGCTCCGCTTTGGGGCGGGGCGGCTGAAAATCCTTCCGCTTGACGGGGCCGTAGGTGCGCTCGAAGATCTCCTGCAGCTCCTTTTCTGCGGCCAGCGTCCCGGCGGGGGAGGCGGGACGGGGGCGGAATGCCGGCTTTTCCCCTTCCCGCTCCGGGCGAGAGGAGAAGAAGGCGGGCAGATGCATGTGTTGCTCCACCTCGTCCCATTTTACCACGGTACCCGCGCCGTGGGAACAGAAAACGGAGTCCGCCGTGTTTTCGAGGTCGCCGTCGCAGTCGTAGCCGATGGCGGCCACCACCTCGTCCTGATCGTGGCAGGGGGCGTACCCAGATAGGGTGCAGGAAAAACGGCCCTGCCCTTTGGTATAAGCGGTCACTTCCAGTCCATAGCCCCGCAGGCAGGCGGCGGGACCACTGCCAGTGAGCACGGCGCAGCTGCCGCTGTGCTCTGGCCCCTCGAACCGGGCAGAGAGCCGCTGCAGGTCAGCCATGGTACGGCCCACACAGTCCTGCGGTACCTCCAGCCGGAAGGAATACCATGGCTCCAGCAGGATGCTTTTGGCCTTTCGGAGGCCCTGTCGCACGGCGCGGTAGGTGGCCTGACGGAAATCGCCGCCCTCGGTGTGTTTGACGTGGGCCTTCCCGGCGGTGAGGGTGATGACCATGTCGGTGATGGGCGCGCCGGTGAGGACACCGCGATGCCCCTTTTCCTCCAAATGGGTCAGGATCAGCCGCTGCCAGTTCCGGTCTAGCTGATCCTCCGGGCAGACGGTGCGGAAGGTGAGGCCGCTGCCCCGCTCGCCCGGCTCCAGCAGCAGATGCACCTCCGCATAATGGCGCAGGGGCTCGAAGTGCCCTACGCCCTCCACCGGCTCGGTGATGGTCTCTTTATACACGATGCGCCCGGCGCCGAAGGAGACCTCCATGCCAAACCGATCCCGGATCAGGCGGACGAGCACATCCAGCTGCACCTCACCCATGAGCTGGATGTGAATTTCGCCGGTAGATTCCTGCCACACCAGATGGAGCTGCGGGTCCTCTTCCTCCAGCTGGCGCAGCTGACTGAGGGCGCGGAAGGGGTCACACCCGTCGGGCAGCAGCAGGCGATAGGTGAGCACCGGCTCCAGCACGGGGTGCGCCTCACCGTTTTCGCAGCCCAGCCCCTGTCCTGGATAGGTGCGGCTGAGGCCGGTGACGGCGCACACGCCGCCGGCGGGAACCTCGCTTAAAATTTGAAATTTCGCGCCGGAGTAAAGCCGCAGCTGGTCGGCCTTTTCCGTCCAGAAACTGCCATCGTCGGCATCCCCCGGGCGGCGGTTGGTGACGGGATCCTTCACATGAAGTGTACCGCCGGTGACCTTCAGGTAGGTGAGGCGAGCGCCCTGCTCGTCCCGGGCGATCTTATAGACCCGTGCGCCGAAGGCGTTGGGGTAGGTTTTCGGACGGGTGAAGCGCTGAAAGGCAGCGAGGAATTCCGACACGCCCTCCAGCTTCAAAGCGGAGCCGAACAGACAGGGGAACAGCTGCCGCCGAGCGATGGCGTCCCGCAGGGCGTCGTCGGAAAGGCGGCCGGTCTCCAGATATTCGCTCAAGACCCCTTCGCTGCTGGTGGCGGCCGCTTCCCAGAAGGCATCCCCCACTGGGGAGGTGAAGTCCACGCACCGGTCATCCAGACGGGACTGAAGTTCACGGAGCAAATGCTTCTTGTCCGCGCCGGGAAGGTCCATTTTGTTGACGAACAGGAAAACGGGCACCTCGTAGCGCTTCAGAAGCTGCCAAAGGGTCAGGGTGTGGCCCTGCACGCCGTCGGTGCCGCTGATGACCAGAATGGCGTAATCCAGCACCTGTAGGGTGCGCTCCATCTCCGCGGAAAAGTCCACGTGGCCCGGAGTGTCCAGCAAGGTGAGCTGAAAAGCGGGCAGGGAAAGTACCGCCTGCTTGGAAAAGATGGTGATGCCCCGCTCCCGCTCGATGGCGTCGGTGTCCAGAAACGCGTCCTGATGGTCCACCCGACCCAGACGGCGCACGGCGCCGGAAACATAGAGCATGGCTTCGGACAGGGTGGTTTTTCCGGCGTCCACATGGGCCAGAATGCCGGCGATCTGCTGGTGCATGGTCCGGCGCCTCCTTTCTATTCGGTGTAAGTCAGTTTGTCTCGCCCAGGTATTCCTCCAGGCAGATGCCGCGGCTCATGATCTCCTGCGCGGCCTCTTTCCCCACATAACGATAGTGCCACGGCTCGTACCCGATGCCGGTGATATCGCTTTTATCCGTGGGATAGCGCAGGATGAAGCCGTAATCCTGACAGTGGGCCATGAGCCATTGCTGGGCGGGGGTGGTCTCCTGCTTTTTGTCCAGCATCTGATAGGATTCGTCCACAATGTCCACTGCAAGGCCAAGCTGGTGCTCGCTGGTGCCGGGGATGGCCACCCACACGGCGGCCTGTACCTCGGCATCCGACTGAGAGTAGCCGCGGTTCACATAGGAATCCACCTGCCTTTGGAACAGCTGCTTCTGCTTGTCCATGGTGCGGAAGGAGGAGCAGATCAGGGGGGAGACCCCGGCGGCCCGGGCGTCATCCATCATTTGCTGTAATTCCGGATAGGCCCGGGAGTCGATGGCGTGGCCGCTGCGCAGCTGTGTCACCTCTACGGTGAAGTCATCCGGCAGGGGATGGGAGGTGTTCACAAGGCGCAGGTTCCACGCAGTGGTGTCCACCGTGGTGGAAGGCTCCGGCGTGTCCGTCCCCTCCGGCGCGGGGGTGACAGAGGGGGAAGCGGACTCGCTGGGGGAGGGAGAAGGGGTGTCCTCCGGCTTATCCTGAAAATTCAAACGGTTCAGCGTTAGGGCCACGACGATGACCACCACGGCGAAGGCAATCACCATGATGGGGTTATAACGGGGTGCGCGGCGGCGACGGCGGCGGGGGGCAGATTGCTCCCGGCGCCCGTGGGAAGAAGACGGCATAGTGGGTGCTCCTTTCATTTCTTCTGATGCTTACTGTATCAAATCCCGGCGAAAAAAGCAAATGAGATTGCGCCGGACGGGGAAAGCCTATTCCATTTTGACGCGTGGTGTGGTACAATATGACCAAATGTCATATTGAAGATGAGTTAAGGAGGAGAGCTTGTGGACGAATTGAAGGATTTGAAGCAGCGCCTGCAGGAAGAGCGGCCCGCCGAGTGGGAGGCACTGCCCGATCTGGCACTTTATATGGATCAGCTGATCTCGTACATGCCGCGGCAGCTGATCCGCTTTGACGAGGGGGAGGGGACCCTGACCTCCGCCATGGTGAATAACTACAGCAAGGACGGCCTGCTGCCCCGAGCGGACGGGAAGCGCTATTCTCAGGAGCATCTGGCCAGCCTGACGGTGATCTGCGCCCTGAAAAAGGTGCTGTCCCTGAAGGAAATGAGTGTGCTGCTCTCCGCCGCCCGCAGCGGGGAGAAAGGAAACCGCGGCCTATATGACGAGTTCCGCCACGCCCTGGACGATGCCCTGACCGACACGGCGGAGCACCTTCCTGAGGGTACGCCGGAGGAGGAGCTTTCCCATCTGGCGCTGGAGCTGGCCCTGCGCAGCTATGCCAATCAGCTGGCCTGCGCCCGGGTGGTGGAGCTTCTGCGGCAGAAGCAGGATATCCCCGAGGGGAAAAGCGGGAAAAAAGAACGGAAATAATGCTGGGAAACCGGCGTGACCGGATGGCTTGGAGGAAATAGAATGGAAGCAAACTGGATCGAAGTGACCCTTACCACCCCGGCAAATCGGCTGGATGAGCTGGCTGCCGTGCTGACCGGCCGAGGGGTCACCGGCATGGTGATCGAGGACGAGGCGGATTTCCGCCTGTTTCTGGAGCAGAACCGGCAGTACTGGGACTATGTGGACGACGCGCTGATGGAGAAGATGAAGGGCGCGGCCCGCATTAAATTGTACGTCACCGATGACGCGGACGGCAAAAACCAGCTGCACACCTACACCGACGGACTGGGGGACTGGGTCACGGTGGAGCAGCAGCCCCTGGGCAGCAACGACTGGGCCACCAGCTGGCAGAAGTATTACCAGCCCATCCCCGCCGGGGAGAAGCTGTACATCGTCCCCGACTGGATGCGGGAAAGCCCGGTGCCTAACGGGCGGAAGCCCATGTACTTAAACCCTGGCCTTACCTTCGGCACGGGCAACCACGCCTCTACCCGCATGTGCCTTTCCGAGCTGGAAAAGCTGGTGGAAAAAGATGCACGGGTGCTGGACCTGGGCTGCGGCAGCGGCATTTTGTCCATTGCCTCGCTGGTGCTGGGGGCAAAGCACGCCGACGGTGTGGATATTGACCCCAAGGCCGCCGAGGTGGCCTATGAAAACGCTGCCCTCAATGGCTTCACTGCGGAAAACGGCACCTGCATCTTCCACGCGGGGGATATTCTGACGGATCCGGCTTTGCAGAGCGAGTACCGGGGTCAGAACTACGATCTGGTGGCAGCCAACATCGTGGCCGATGTCATCATCCCCCTGTCCCGCTTCGTGGGGGATTTTCTGAAACCGAAGGGGGCCTTCCTCTGTTCCGGCATCATCGACCACCGGGCCGCCGAGGTGGCGGAAGCGCTGGAGAAAAACGGCTTTACGATCGTGGAGCGGCTCAATGACAACGGCTGGACGGCCTTTGCCTGCCGCCGGAACTGATGGAGCGGGGAAGAGCCATGGGAAGAAAAGCCGTGGCGCGTGAGTTGACGCTGCCCCGGGACCGCCGCTTGCTGATGATGAGCGACATCCACGGGAACCTCCCCTTTCTGCAGCGGCTGCTCCAAAAGGTGAAGTTCGGCAGTGGGGACACCCTGTTCCTGCTGGGCGATATGCTGGAAAAAGGGAAGCAGAGCCTTGACACTCTCCATTTCATTATGGAGCTTACGCGGGAGTACGATGTGCGCCCTTTGTGCGGCAACTGCGACAATCTGGTGGTGGATTTTCTCTATGGCGACGGCGGCGGGGATGAGGTATTTTACCTCCCCTATCTGAGCAATCGGCCGGAGAGCATCATCCGCCAGATGGGCGCGCAGTACGGCGTGGAGG
This sequence comes from uncultured Oscillospiraceae bacterium, assembly GCA_934646175.1. Lineage (GTDB taxonomy): Bacteria > Bacillota > Clostridia > Oscillospirales > Oscillospiraceae > CAKUEI01. The sequence goes on along the minus strand of CAKUEI010000007.1, from coordinate 1,181 downwards.
CAGTGAAGGGCCATGAGGACCTTGCCCGCCTGCGGGACATTCTGCGGCGGCACTTTACGCCGGAGATGGAATTTCTCTGCACACTTCCCACGGTGCTGCGCAGCGAAAAGCTGCTGCTGGTGCACGGCGGCGTGGAGGACGAGGAGCACCCAGAAAAGCTGGACGCCTGGCACTGCATGAAAAACGACGATTTCCGCCACAGCGGCATGACCTTCCGCCGTACCTGCGTGGTGGGGCACTGGCCAGTGACCTTATATGACCCGGTGAAGCCCAGCGCAAAGCCGCTGTTTGACGAAAAGATGAACCTCTGGAGCATTGACGGCGGCTGCGTTTTGAAGCTGGACGGGCAGCTGAACGCTCTGATTTTTGAGGGAGAGGGCGATCCGCACCCCCATTATACTGCCTATGACGGTCTGCCCGCTGTGACGGCGCTGGACGATCAGCCGGAATGGGCGGACTCGGTGAACATCCGCTGGGGCAAAAGCGAAGTGGAGGTGCTGGAAGAGGGGAAAGAACGCTCCCTCTGCCGCCATCTGCGCACGGGGCACACCCTGCTGATTTTGAACTCCTACCTATACCGGGGGAAGGACGGGGTCATGCACTGCGAGGATTCCACCGATTACCGACCGGAGATCCACGCGGGGGACAGCCTGCATCTGGTGGCCCGGGTGGAGGGGGACGCGCTGGTGAAAAAGGACGGCGTGACCGGCTGGTACCGCGGGCGGTTGGCGGACGAAAATGCCCGGTGAAAGGAAAAACAGGAGGCACACAAGGCCATGAAGGACGAATTCCAGAAAAATCAGCTACTGACCCTGACGGTGGAGCAGCACGCCGGGGACGGGCAGGGCATCGCCCATCTGCCGGACGGGCGGGTGTGCTTTGTAGCGCAGGGCCTTCCGGGGGAGACGGCGCAGGTGCGCCTCCTGAAGGTGGGAAAGACCGCCGCCTGGGCCAGAGCGGAGCGCATTCTGACGCCGTCTGCGGATCGGGTGCCCTCCGACTGCCCCTATTACCCCAAGTGCGGCGGCTGCCGCAGCCGTTACATGACCTATGAGGCCGAATGCGAGGCCAAGCGGCGGAAGGTGGAGGACGCCCTCCGCCGCATCGGCGGCGCGGATGTGACCGTGGAGACCATTCTGGGCGCGGCACAGCCCAACCGCTACCGCAATAAGGTGCAGTTC
>CAKUEI010000006.1 GCA_934646175.1 uncultured Oscillospiraceae bacterium | reverse complement strand
CGAGTGGAACGGCATGTGGACATTGGAGCATCTCTTTAAGCAGATGCCCCGGGAATTCAGCCTTTATCAGATCATTACCATTGTGGACGCGGGTACCTTTGAGAATTACGCGGCCAATATGGGTGCCATCATGATGGAAAAGATCATGAATACCGACATGGTGATCTTCAACCGCTGCACAGACGAGCTGAAAGAGCAGCTGCGCAAGCGGAACCTGAAGATGGTGAACCGCCGGGCGGAGATGTATCTGGAATTCACCGACGACCGCTCGGAGCCCTATGACAGCGGCGTGCCGCCCTTTGACATGTCCGGCCCTGTGCTGGAGCTGGACGACCGAGACTTCGGCGTCTGGTATGTGGACGTCATGGACCATCCGGACCGGTATGAGGGAAAGTCCGTCCGCTTTAAGGGCATGGTGGCCAAATCAGACAAATTCCCGAAGGGCAGCTTTGTAGCGGGCCGTTTTGCCATGGTGTGCTGCGCGGAAGATACCACCTTCCTCGGCATGATCTGCAAGGGACCGGAATATGCCGAGCTGGAAAGCAAGGACTGGGTGGAAGTGACCGCCAAAGTAAAATGCGAATACGTTGACCTTTATCAGGGCGACGGGCCGATGCTCTATACGGAAAAGGTGGAGCGGTGCCTGCCCCCGAAGGAAGAGCTGGTCACATTCTGACAAAAAATCGTGCCGCCGCAGCTTCGCCTTGCTGCAGCGGCACGATTTCTTTTTGTGTAGAAGAGAGGGAGTGTGTGCTTGGAAAAATGAAGTTGAAAATGGTTTTGCGCTCCTGACAAGGATAGAATACCATAACCGGGGAAAAAGAAGTGTACAGTTTGGAAACTCCCTGTGAATAATCTGTAAACAAGAAACGGGCCCGCAAAAGCAAATTGCTTTTGCGGGCCCGTAAAACGGCGCGGGTTACTTCAGGAGGTTGGTCCACTCACTGTCGTAAAGGTCCAGAATGTTCTGGGGCAGGTTGGTGTAGCTTTCGCACTTAGCCAGCACATCGCTGGTGGGATAGGCATAGGGGTCGGAAGCCACATCGGCGTCCAGTTCTTCCCGGACGGAGAGCAGGGGGGAGGAATACCAGATCTCCTCGCAGTTCTTCAGACCAGCCTGTGTAGAGCACATATAGTTGATGAATGCCTCTGCGTTCTCCTTGTTGGCAGCGCCCTTGGGGATGCACATGGCATCCACATAGATGTTGGTGCCCTCGCTGGGGAGGTAGAAGGCAAGGTCGGGGTTCACTTCCTGCATGGTCAGGAAGTCGCCGTAATAATAGGTGCCGACGGCGGCGTTGCCGCCCTGCAGCTTGGAGAACTGCTCGTCCATGAAATAGCCCTGCACGATGGGCTTCTGCTGCTTCAGCAGCTCCACAGCCTCTTTTACCTGATTTTCATCGGTGGTGTTGTAGGAATAGCCCAGGCGCTTCAGAGCGATACCGATGGCGTCGCGGGAGTTGCCGAACATCAGGATATCATCGGTGTACTTCTCATTCCAGAGGAGATCCCAGCTGCCGGTGTCCGCCTCGTCCACCATGGTGGTGTTGTAGATCACGCCCATGAGGCCCCACATATAGGGAACGGAATAAAGGTTCTCCGGATCATATTCCGGATTCTTCAGCTCGGGATCCACATCGGAAAAGTTAGGAATATTGTCAAAATCCAGCGGCTCAAGCATGTCCTCGTCGATCAGACGGGCGATCATATAGTCGGAGGGAATGATGACATCGTAGTTGGCGCCGCCGCCGGAGAGGGTGGAGTACATGGTCTCGTTGGAGTCGTAGTTCTGATAGTTGACCTTGATGCCGGTCTCCTTTTCAAAATCCTCCAGCACGGACATGTCGATATACTCGCCCCAGTTGTAAACGTTCACCACGCCGTTTTCACCCGTGGATTCGCCTCCGCAGCCGGCCAGCAGCGTGACCATCAGACCTGCGGAAAGAAGAAGTGCCAGTACCTTTTTCAATTCCTTTCGTTTTCCCCTTTCAGTAAATAAATGTGTATTCAGAAAGCCCTTTCCGGGCGTTCTGCCTTTGGTTTATGGCTTCCCGGAGGCAAGCCTGCGCTGGCGCTGACGCGCCCGCTCCTGATGGACCTGCCGCATGTTGATCACAATGAGCAGCGCAAGGACCACAAGGAACATAATGGTGGACAGTGCGTTAATTTTGGGGCTGATCTGCCGCCGCACCATGGAGTAGACCACCATGGACAGGGTGTTGGCCCCGGAGCCAGCGGTGAAGTAGCTGATGACGAAGTCGTCAATGGACATGGTGAAGGCAATCAGCATCCCGTTTACGATACCGGGCATCAGCTCCGGCAGAATGACCTTCCGGAAGGCATACCAGGTGGAGGCACCCAGGTCCTGCGCCGCCTCCCCGATATTGGGGTCCAGCTGCCGCAGCTTGGGCAGCACGGAGAGAATGACATAGGGGATGTCAAAGGTGATGTGGGCGATGAGCAGGGTGCCGAAGCCCAGGGAGAGCTTGATATTCAGCGCCTGCCCCAGCGTGGCGTTGAACGCGCCGAAGGCCGCCACGAAAAGAAGCATCATGGAGACGCCGGTGATGATGTCCGCATTGGTCAGGGGGATATTGTTGATCGAAAGCAGGATGGAACGGGGGCGGCGCTTCATGTTGTAAAAGCCGATGGCCGCGGCAGTGCCGGCGACGGTGGCGACGGCGGTGGCCAGAACGGACACCAGAATGGTGGTGCGCAGCGAGGCGAGGATATAGGAATCATGAAACAGCTGCACATACCAGTCCAGCGTGAAACCCGTCCACACGGCGCTCGACTTGCTGGCGTTGAAGGAAAATGCGATCAGTACCAGAATGGGCGCATAGAGGAAAAGGAAGAGGATGGCCATAAACAGGCAGGAGAGGGGGCCGTTCTTTTTCATATCATGACCGCCTCCTCTTCGCCCTCGCCGAAGCGGTTCATAATGGTCATACTGACCAGGACGATGACCATCATCACCAGGGAGATGGCGCTGCCCAGATGGGGGTTATACGCGCCGCCGAGGAACTGCATTTCGATGAGGTCGCCCAGCAGCAAGTTCTTGCCGCCGCCCAGCAGACGGGAGATCACGAAGGTGGACACGGCGGGGATAAAGGTCATGGTGATGCCGGACAGCACTCCGGGCAGGGAGAGGGGGAAGATGATCCGGGAGAAGACGACGGGACTTCCCGCGCCCAGATCCTGCGCCGCCTCGATCACCTTGGGGTCGATCTTTTCAATGACAGAGAAGATGGGCAGCACCATGAAGGGCAGGAAGTTATACACCATGCCCAGCACCACGGCTGCGGGGGTGTTGATGATGTCCAGCTTGGGAAGGCCGATGGAGGCAAGCAGATTGTTGAAAAAGCCGTTGCGCTCCAGCAGGAATACCCAGGAATAGGTGCGCAGCAGGAAGTTCATCCACATGGGCAGCATGATGAGCATATTGGCGAAAATGCGCATGGAGGGCCGCACGCGGGCCAGGCAGAAGGCCAGCGGATACCCAAGGAGCAGACAGATGACCGTGGCGATGGCGGCCAGCAGAAAGCTGCGGCCGAAAATGCCCAGATAGCCGCCCAGCGCGGCGAAATTCTCCCACGTAAAGCTGCCGTCGCGGCTGGTGAAGGCGTAAATGACGACCATGATCAGAGGAATGATGACGAACAGCGCCATCCAGATCACGTAAGGGTAGGAAAGGCCTTTACTCTTCATGATGATGGCCCTCCTCGTCCTCCTCCTCGTCTTCCGGGGGGAGCTCGCTGAGTTCATCATATTCCTCGCTGTAGGAGCTGTAGTCACCGAACTGGCCGGAATACTTGCTCTTTTTCATAATGTGGAAGCCGTCCGGGTCGATCTTCACGCCGATCCGGGCGCCCACGGGGGAGAAATCGGTAGTCTGAATCAGCCATTTGAAGCCGGCGAAGTCCACGATGATGTCATAGTGCATCCCCTTGAAGGTGACCTCGGTGACGGTGCCGGTCAGCTGGCCCTCTTCCTCGGAGACGATGTCGATATCCTCCGGGCGGATGACGACGTCCACCGGCTCGTTGGGGGCAAAGCCGCTGTCCAGGCAGGGGAATTTGCGACCGTACATCTTGACCACGCCGTCGGACACCATGACGCCGTCGATGATGTTGCTCTCGCCGATGAAGTCGGCCACGAAGGCGTTCTTCGGCTCGTTATAAATGTCCTCCGGGGTGCCGATCTGCTGGATGCAGCCCTTATCCATGACCACCACAGTGTCAGACATGGTGAGGGCTTCTTCCTGATCGTGGGTGACGTAGATAAAGGTAATGCCCACCTGCTGCTGGATGCGCTTGAGCTCGATCTGCATGTCCTTACGCAGCTTCAGGTCCAACGCGCCCAGCGGCTCGTCCAGCAGAAGGACCTGCGGACGGTTCACAATGGCCCGGGCGATGGCGATGCGCTGCTGCTGGCCGCCGGAGAGGGAATTGACCGAGCGGTGGTCGTACCCCTTCAGGTTGACCAGCTCCAGCGCCTCTTCCACGCGGCGGCGGATCTCGCCTTCCGAGAGCTTTACCATGCGCTTTCCAGTGGAATCGCTGGGGTCGGGAACGCGATTGACGCGCAGGCCGAAGGCCACGTTCTCGAAAATATTCATATGGGTAAACAGGGCGTACTTCTGAAAAACGGTGTTCACCTTCCGTTTATGGGGCGGAACATCGTTAATGCGAACGCCGTCAAAAAACACATCCCCGGATGTCGGCTTCTGAAAACCGCCTATGATGCGAAGTGTCGTGGTTTTCCCGCAGCCGGACGGGCCAAGTAATGTGAGAAATTCTTTGTCGTTGATATAGAGATTGAGATGATCAAGAATGAGCTCGTCATCAAATTTCATGACGCAGTCCGACAGGCGGATAAGCTCCTTGGACATGTATCCTCCCCCATTTCTTCAGGCTGATAACGGAAAAAGGGCGTACCCAATCTGGCGGTTGGGTACGCCTTTTTTCGAAACAAATCATATATGCTGGTGGGGAAAATGTCAATATAAAAATCAAAGGAAACGCCATAAATTTCAAGGAAAATCCGCAAATCGACCCGAAGGGGAAGGGAAAGGGGGCTTTTTGCTTTATTTGGTGAAAAAATCCGCGGTGTGCCCAAAATATTCCGTGACGAAGGGCACGCTCTCCACCGTGAAGCTGCGGCCCTGAAGAGAGGCCAAGATCCCGGCATCCGTGGTGAAGTGAAAAGTCAGACGATAGGAGTACAGCGCCTGAAAATCCCGGTGATAGCGGGCGCAATCGGAGGGCTTTCCGTATTTCCGGTCCCCCAGCAGGGGATGGCCGGCAGCGGCGAACAGGGCGCGGATCTGATGGGTGCGGCCGGTGATGAGGTCACACTCCACCAGGGAAAGGCTGTTCTGAATGGCCAGCGTGCGGTACCGGGTGACCGCCAACTTGGAGTCCTCCTGCTTCTTTGTGGAAATGCGGACCTGATTGCGGGATTCCTCCTTGGAAAGATGGCCGGAAAGTTCGCCCTCCGGCCGGGGCATGGCGCCGTGGATGATGGCAAGGTAGTACTTGGACAGCTCACGGTCACGGATCTTCTGGTTCATGATGCGCAGAGCCTCGGCATTTTTGGCGGCGATGACGATGCCGCCGGTGTTCCGGTCGATGCGGTTGCAGAGGGCGGGGGCGAAGCTGTTTTCGGTGTAAGGGCTCCATTCCTTCTTTTGATAAAGGTATGCCTGAAGGTGGGTGAGCAGGGTGTTGACATGCTCATCCTTATCCGGGTGGACCACCAGCCCGGGGGGTTTATCCAGCAGCAGAATGTTCTCGTCCTCATAGAGAATGTTCAGCTTGGGCTTGAAGACCGTGAGAAACACATTTTCCCGCCGGGGGGTTTCAAAAAACTCGTCATTGATATATAATTGAAGAACATCGCCGGTTTTGAGACGAACATCCCGGGCGGAGCCTTTTCCGTTCACCTTCACCCGCTTGAGACGGATGTACTTCTGCATCAGCGGGGCGGGGAGCAGGGGAAGGGTTTTGGAAAGCCAGCGGTCCAGCCGCTGTCCGGCGTCGTTTTTTCCGATGGTGAATTCTCTCATAAAAGGCATTCCGCCTCCTTTTCCGCAATAGCGTACCATATTTTCTCCGTTTGGGCAATGGCGGGAAGGAAACAGGCAAAGTTTTTGAAAGAAAAACAGAAAAAACATTTGACATGAGTGGGAGACTTTTGCTATAATACTCGCTGTACCATTGCGGTCATTTAGCAAAAGGCAGACATTGAGGTGCACGATGCGGCTTGATTTACGCGAGATCATCCATACGCCCGGCGGCGTAGTTTCTTTTGATTACGAAATGGAACTTGCCGATGTTTCGTTTTACGGCGAGCACCCCATTCAGAAGCCGGTGCACGTTTCGGGTGAGGTGCGCAGCGCAGGCGGCGCATTGATGCTACGCGGAACGGCAGATGTGAACCTCCATCTGGTGTGCGATCGATGCCTGAAGCCCTTTGAGCGCAGGCAGGAGGTCAAGCTCGACACCCTGCTGGCCGAAGAGCTGGAGGACGAGGAAAACGATGAGATCGTCCTGCTGGAAGACGGCTGCGTTGATCTGGACGAACTGGTTTACAGCGCAGTGATCCTTGCAATGGATACGAAAAACCTCTGCAAAGAAGATTGCAAGGGGTTATGTGACCGCTGCGGCGCTGACTTGAACGAAGGCCCCTGCGGTTGCAGACCGGAAATAGATCCACGTTTGGCGGCGCTTGCGCAGCTGTTGGATGATAAAACGGAATAAGGCAAGACCAACCTGTTAAGGAGGTGTCACCAATGGCGGTTCCCAAGAGAAAAACTTCGAAGGCCCGGCGCGATAAGCGGCGTAGCTCCCACTGGAAGCTGGATACTCCCGGCGTCGTTACCTGCCCGAAATGCGGGGCTTATCGTCTGCCCCACCGGATGTGCAAATCCTGCATGACCTATAACGGTCGTGAGTTTGCCAAGGCCGAGGCTGCTGCGAAGTAATCAAATAGCGGAAAAGAAGAGGGGGTTTTGGCCCCCTCTTTCCTTTTGCCTGTCTTTTGGTTACAATAGGGGAGAGAGCAAGCATCATGAAGGAGGAGCAGTGCGTGAGCAAAGCCTTTATCAAAAGCGTGGATCCGGGCAGCCCGGCGGAACGGGCGGGGATCATTGCCTATGACACGCTGCTGACGGTAAACGGACACACCATCGAAGATGTGCTGGACTATAAATACTATACCTATGATGCCCATCTGGAGATCACCACCATGAACCTCTGCGGCATGGCGGGGGAAGTAGTGATCGACAAGGAAGAGGGGGAGGATCTGGGCCTTAATTTCGAGACCTATCTGATGGATAAGGCCCGCTCCTGCGCCAACCGCTGCATCTTCTGCTTTGTGGATCAGATGCCGCCCGGTATGCGTGAGACGCTTTACTTCAAGGATGACGACGCGAGGCTCTCCTTCCTGATGGGCAACTATATCACCCTGACCAACCTATCCGAGCGGGAAGTCCAGCGGATTATCGACCTACGCATTTCCCCCATCAACGTGTCCGTCCACGCCACCGATCCGGAGCTGCGGGCCAAGCTGCTGGGCATTCGGAAGGAACGGGGGCTGGATGCCATGCAGCGCTTTGCGGAGGCGGGCATCACCATGAACTGCCAGATCGTCTCCTGCCCGGGCATTAACGACGGCGAGGCGTTGCAGAAGAGCATGGAGGACCTGGCGGCGTGGTACCCGGCGGTGAACAGCGTTTCCGTTGTGCCGGTGGGCCTGACCAAATTCCGCGAGGGGCTTTATCCGCTGGAACCGTACCGGAAGGAGAATGCAGCGGAGACTTTGGACCGGGTGGAGCACTTTGCGGAGGAGTGCCTACAAAAGTACGGAAGCCGCATTTTCTGGTGCTCGGACGAATTCTACCTGAAGGCGGAGCGCTCCCTTCCGGCGGATGAATATTATGAGGACTATGCCCAGTTGGAAAACGGCGTGGGGATGCTGCGGCTTTTGAATACGGAATTCAACAGTGCGTTGTACTTGCAGGATGAGGTGGAAGAGGTGACGCCCTTTTCCGTTGCCACCGGCGTTTCGGCGGCCCCTTTTCTGCGGGAAATCGTTGACAGGGCGGCGGGGAAATGCCATAATAAACTGGATTATCAGGTTTATCCCATCGTCAATCACTTCTTCGGTGAGACCATCAACGTGGCCGGTCTGGTGACCGGCGGTGACCTGATCGAGCAGCTGAAGGGGAAGAAGCTGGGCAAGCGTCTGCTGCTGCCCATCAACATGCTGCGGCACGGGCAGGACGTGTTTCTGGATGACATGACCCTTGCGCAGGTGGAAGAGGCCCTGGGCGTACCGGTGGTGCCGGTGGAGCAGGACGGATTTGACCTGTGCGATAAGATTTTTGAAACTGCAGAGAAAAAGTAAGGAGGTTCCGCCAATGGGAAAGCCTCTGGTTGCCATTGTCGGCCGCCCCAATGTGGGCAAGTCGATGCTGTTCAATAAGCTGTGCGGAAAGCGCCTTTCCATCGTAGAGGATACGCCTGGCGTGACCCGCGACCGGCTTTATGCCGAGTGCGAGTGGTGCGGCCGCGTGTTCGATTTGGTGGATACCGGCGGCATTGAGCCGGGCACGGACAGCGAAATTTTGAGCTTTATGCGCAAGCAGGCGGAGATCGCCATTCAGAACGCCAACGTGATCGTGTTCGTGTGCGATATCCAGACCGGCATGACCGCGTCCGATCAGGAAGTGGCGGGGATGCTGCTGCGCTCCGGAAAGCCGGTGGTGCTGGCCGTTAACAAAATGGACAAGATCGGTCATACCGACCCGGACATTTATGAATTTTACAATCTGGGTCTTGGGGATCCCATTCCGGTCTCCGCGGTCCACGGCCACGGGACCGGTGACCTGCTGGATGCCTGTGCGGCCTATTTTCCGCCGGAAGACACGGGGGAGGAAGAGCCGGACGACATGATCCGGGTGGCCGTGATCGGAAAGCCCAATGTAGGAAAGTCCTCCCTCATCAACCGAATTTTGGGGGAAGAACGGGTCATCGTCTCCAACGTGGCGGGCACCACCCGGGATGCCATCGACAGCGTCTTTGAAAACGAAAAGGGCAAGTACTGCTTTATCGACACCGCCGGTATGCGGAAAAAGTCCCGGGTGGACGACCGGATCGAAAAATTTTCGGTCCTGCGCTCCACCATGGCCATCGAGCGCAGCGACGTCTGCCTCATCCTGATCGACGCGCAGGAAGGCGTGACCGAGCAGGACACCAAGGTGGCAGGACTTGCCCATGAAGCGGGGAAGGCCTGCATCATCGTGGTGAACAAGTGGGATACCATCGAGAAGGACGGAAAGACCATGGACAAAATGCGGGAGGACGTCCGCCGGGACCTCTCCTACATGACCTATGCGCCCATCCTCTTCATCTCTGCCCTGACCGGGCAGCGGGTGGAGCGGCTGTTCGACCTCATTAATTACGTGGCCGATCAGGCCGCTATGCGCATTACCACCGGAATGCTGAACTCTGTGCTGGCGGATGCCACCGCCCGGGTGCAGCCCCCGACGGACAAGGGAAAGCGCCTGAAGGTCTATTACATGACCCAGGTGGGCATCAAGCCGCCCCACTTCGTCATCTTCTGCAATGATGCGCAGCTGTTCCATTTCTCCTACCAGCGCTATCTGGAAAACCAGATCCGCGCCACCTTCGGACTGGAGGGTACACCGGTGAAGATCACCATCCGTCAGAAAAACGACCAGGAGGGACAGTGAGCCATGGATTGGAATTTCCTTTTGGGTCAAGGCAGCCGGTTCGGGCTTGCCATGGTGCTGGCAGCGGTCATTGCCTACTTCTGCGGCTGCTTTAACGGCGCGGTCATCGTCTCCAAATATATTTTGCGGGACGATGTGCGTACCCACGGCAGCGGCAACGCGGGCCTGACCAATTTTCTGCGTACCTTCGGCGGGCCGTGGACCGCGGTGGTCATCCTGACAGATGTGATCAAAGCGGTGGTGGCAGTCCTGATCGGCATGGCGCTGTTCCGCCATCTGCTGGTGGACGAGCGGCTGGTGGTGGCCATGGGTAAGTACTGGGCGGGCATGTTCTGCCTCATCGGGCACATGTTCCCCTGCATGTTCCACTTCAAGGGTGGAAAGGGCATCCTTTCCGGCGGCACCATCGCCATCATGATGGACTGGCGCATTGCGCTGGTGGTGTGGGGCGGATTTCTGATCCTCACCGCGCTGACGCGGTGGGTGTCCCTCGGCTCCATTTGGGCGTCCCTTTCCTTCATCGTGTCCTCGTGGCTGGTATACCGGGATGTGACCATTCTCATTCTGGCGGCGGTCACCGGCGGACTGGTGTTCTGGAAGCACCAGGGCAATCTGAAGCGCATCCTGAAGGGAGAGGAACGGAAGCTCTCCTTCCACCATAAGAAAGAATGAAATAGGACAAAAGGAGATGCTCGGAATGAAGATTTCTGTTTTGGGCAGCGGCGGCTGGGGCACAGCTCTGGCGCTCCTGCTGTTGGAGAACGGGCATGATGTGACGCTGTGGTCCTACAGCGAGGCGGAAAACGAGGTGCTGCGCACCATGGGGGAGAACCCGAAGCTGAAAGGCGTGCCCCTGCCGGCGGAGCTTCGGTACTCCACGGACCTTGCCTGCGCCTCCGGGTGCGACATCGTGGTGCTGGCAACGCCGTCCTTCGCCATTCGCTCCACGGCCCATCAAGTGCGGAAGCATCTGACGCCTGGGACTGTTCTGGTGTCGGTCTCCAAGGGCATTGAGAAGGGAACCTCCCGGCGGCTGGACGAGGTGATCGAGGAAGAGACCGAATCGGCCTTCCCAGTGGTGGCCCTCTGTGGACCGTCCCACGCGGAAGAGGTGGGCCGCGGCGTTCCCACGGGGGTCGTCTCCGCCTCTAAATGCGAAGAGGCGGCCAAGAAGGTGCAGGACGCGTTTATGAGCCCGCGGTTCCGGGTGTACACCAGTTGCGACCCGGTGGGCGTGGAGTTGGCGGCAGCCCTGAAAAACGTGATCGCCCTGTGCGCCGGTGTCTGCGACGGGCTGGGTTACGGTGACAACACCAAGGCCATGCTCATGACCCGGGGCCTGACGGAGACCGCCCGGCTGGGCGTAGCTCTGGGCGGGCACAAAGACACCTTCGCCGGACTGGCCGGGGTGGGCGACCTGATCGTCACCTGCTGCTCCATGCATTCGCGGAACCGCCGCTGCGGCATCCTGATCGGGCAGGGCGTCCCGGTGGAGGATGCGGTGAAGCAGATTGACGGCGTGGTGGAAGGTTATTTCGCGGCGGCCAATGCCAAAGAGCTGGCGGATAAGACCGGGGTGGAAATGCCCATCACTCAGGCGGCCTATGAAGTGCTGTATGAGGGCCGCGATGTCCGCACGGTGGTTACCGAGCTCATGACCCGCGAAAAGCGCAACGAGATCGAAGACGCCGGCTGGGGCTGATCGAAGCATCAAAACAAAAAGCACGCATCCGAATGGATGCGTGCTTTTTCGGCGTGAAGGAAAAGAGAAACGGCATGACGTGTGTCATGCCGTTTCGTACATGATAATTCAATTCCGAATGTATCACACAGCGCGGGTGACCTTACCCGAACGGAGGCATCTGGTGCAGACATAGACATGGCGGGGGGACCCGTCCACGATCGCCTTGACGCGCTTCACATTGGGCTTCCAGGGGCGATTGGAACGGCGGTGGGAGTGGGAGACCTGGATGCCGAAGACGATGCCCTTATCGCAGAATTCACATTTGGCCATTTCGCTTGAACCTCCTCGCTTGTTATCGTACGCTTACATATCAAAGCATCGAACGATATAATACCAGATATATGGGAAGATTGCAAGCGTTTTTTGAAAAAATAACAAGATTTTATTCCGGAATGCGGGGCGGAAACGGACGGAAAAGAGTTGTCAAACGGGCCGCCAGCGTATATACTGAAAGAAAAGAAACGGCGCATGTTCCGCCGGGATACAAAGGAGCGCTGATGCCCTGTGACGCATACCAACGAGGTAAGGCTGAAGGACATTATTGAAGAATTCAATCTGGAGGTGCTGCACGCCGGGACCGATCTGGACACCTGTGTGGTGCGCACGGCCAACGTCAACCGCCCCGGGCTTCCCTTCATCGGCTATTTCGAGCATTTTGACGAGGACCGCTTGCAGCTGATCGGCCGACAGGAGACCTCGTACCTCATGCAGCTGAGCAGCGACGAGCGCCGCCAGCGCTTTGCCGACCTGTTTGCACGGAAGATCCCGGCCTTTATCATCGCCCGGGGGTTCGAGCCCTTCCCCGAGTGCATGGAGATGGCGCGCAAGTATGACCGGACGGTGCTGCGCACTCAGGAGACCACCTCCATGGTGCTCAGCACCCTGGTGGTGTATCTGAAGGATTTCCTGACGCCGCGGATCACTCGCCACGGAGTGCTGGTGGAGGTGTACGGCGAGGGGTGCCTTTTGATGGGTGAATCCGGCGTGGGCAAAAGCGAGACCGCCGTGGAGCTTTTGAAGCGCGGACACCGCCTCATTGCGGACGATGCCGTTCAGATTCGCCGGTCTGGCAACAGCCGTCTGGTGGGCAATTCCCCGGCTATCATCCGGCATTACATGGAGCTGCGCGGTATCGGCGTGATCGACGTCATGCGTCTGTTCGGCATGAGCGCCGTCCGGGACGAGAAGTACATCGACCTGGTCCTGAATCTGGAACAGTGGGACAGCACGAAAGCCTATGACCGGCTGGGGCTGGACCAGCAGTATACGGAAATTTTGGGCGTGAAGATCCCCTCGGTCACCATCCCGGTGAAGCCGGGCCGGAATCTGGCCGTGATCATCGAGGTGGCGGCCCTGAATAACCGGGATAAGCGCATGGGCTTCAATGCGGCCCGGGAACTGACCGAGCGCATGAGCGCGCAGATGGAAGAGCAGGCGAACAAGGTGGATCGCCCCTATCGGACGGGAGGATACAAACGGTGAGGATCGGCATCGACGTAGGCGGCACCAATCTGGTTGCCGGTCTGGTAGACGAAAACGGAAAAATTCTTGGTAAGGCGGCGGCCCCCACTGGCGCAAACCGTTCGCCGGAGGAGATCTGCATGGACATTGTCCGCGTCGCCCGCGAGGCGGCGGAGCAGAACCATGTGGCACTTTCCGCCGTGCAGGGCATCGGCATGGGGATCCCGGGGGCCATCAGCAGCTCGGAGGGGCTGATCTACCATAGCCCCAATATCCCCTTTCACGATACGCCGGTGCGGACGCTGTTCCAGAAGGAGTGGGATGTGCCGGTGCACCTTGCAAACGACGCAAGCTGCGCCGCCCTGGGCGAGCACCGGGCGGGCGCGGCCAAAGAGTATGACTCCGCCATTATCGTGACGCTGGGCACCGGCATCGGCGGCGGCATCATTTTGAACGGAAAGCTGTTTTCCGGCGCCAACGAGGCAGGGGCCGAGATCGGCCACATGGTGGTGGAAGCGGTAAACGGCTGGAAGTGCGGCTGTGGCCGCAGAGGCTGCTGGGAGGCATACGGTTCCGCCACCGGCCTGCGCCGCATCACGCTGGACGAGATGGAGCACGATAAAGAGAGCCTGATGTGGCAGATGACGGATGGCACCTTCGAGGGTATCAGCGGCCGCACGGCCTTTCAGGCATCCGAGCGGGGCGACGCCGCGGGAAAGCGGACGGTGGAGCGCTACCTCCACTATCTGGCGGTGGGCATTGCAAACCTCATCAATATTTTCCAGCCGGAAGTGATCTGCTTGGGCGGCGGTATCAGCAACGAAAAGGACGAAAATTTCCTATTCCCCCTCCGTAAGATGGTGGACGCGGAGCGCTTCACCCGGGAGGGGCTGCAGACCCAGATCATCAAGTGCCGTCTGGGGAATGATGCCGGGATCATCGGCGCGGCATTTTTGGAGGAATGACGTTTTCTTTCCGGCTGTGCTGTGCTATAATATTAAAATTACGAGCCAACAGGAGGGCAAATGCCGCATGACCGATTTTTCTGCATTCAAAGGACGACTTCATTCGCTGCTGCCGGAATTGGACGTGCGGGAGAATGAGCCCATGAGCCGTCATACCTCCTTCCGCATCGGCGGTCCCGCGGCGCTGGTGGCCCTGCCGAAGACGGAGGAAGAGGCCGCGTTCCTGCTGCAGGCGTGCAGAGAGGCGGACTGCCCCGTGGTGCTGATGGGCAACGGCACCAATCTGCTGGCACCGGACGAAGGGCTGCAGGCACTGGTGGTCAAAACGGCGGAGCACTGGAACGGCATCCGCGCGGCAGGGGACTGCCGCATGGAGGTGCAGTGCGGAGCGCTGCTTTCCCGGATGGCGGCCTTTGCTTTGGAGCAAGGCTGGACGGGGCTGGAATTCGCCCACGGCATCCCGGGGACGGCCGGCGGCGCGGTCACCATGAACGCCGGCGCCTACGGCGGGGAAATGGTGCAGGTGGTCCGTTCAGTGCGGCACCTCAATCCGGACGGGACGATTGAGGAATGGCCGATGGAGAAGCTGGATCTGGGCTACAGGCACAGCGTATACAGCGACGGAAGCAGAATGGTGCTTTCCGCCGTGCTGCAGCTGCAGCACGGCAATCGGGAGGAGATCCGGGCCAAAATGGATGACTTCCGCCAGCGGCGCAGTGCAAAGCAGCCCCTGGAGTTCCCCAGCGCGGGCAGTATGTTCAAGCGCCCGCCCGGGCACTTTGCGGGCGGCCTGATCGACGAATGCGGCCTGCGGGGCTTTACCGTCGGCGGGGCGCAGGTGTCGGAAAAACACGCGGGCTTTGTGGTGAACCGGGGTGGCGCCACCTGCCGAGATGTGCTGGAGCTGGTGCGCCGGGTGCAGGAGATCGTGTGGGAGAAAAAGGGCGTCCATCTGGAGATGGAAGTGCGTATGCTGCGCGCGGACTGAGCAGAGAAGAGCGAGAGAACTGAGGGTGTTTGCATGGAATTTGTCATCGTTTCCGGCATGTCCGGGGCCGGGAAGAGCAAAACAATGGGATTTATGGAGGATATGGGATTCTTCTGCGTGGATAATCTGCCGGTGTCCCTGATTCCCAAGTTTGCCGAGCTGTGCATGGCGGGCCATGGTGAGTATGAACGAGTGGCTCTGGTGACCGATATCCGGGGCGGCAAGAACTTTGATGGATTGTTCCGCGCGCTGGACACGCTGAATGAGATGCACTGCGAATACAAAATTTTATTTGTGGAGGCGTCCGCTGAGACGATCATCAAGCGGTATAAGGAGACCCGCCGGTCCCACCCGTTGGCCCATGACGGGCGCTCTTTGCAGGCGGCGGTGGCCGCCGAACGGGAGATGCTGCAGCCGGTGCGGGAGCGGGCCGCTTATGTGATCGACACCACTACCATGACTACGGCGCGCCTGAAGGCCGAGGTACTGCACCTTTTTGCGCCGGAGGGCGCGGAGCCGTCCATGAGCGTGAATGTGTGCTCCTTTGGATTTAAGTACGGCCTTCCCATTGAGGCCGATCTGGTGCTGGACGTCCGCTTTCTGCCGAATCCCTATTATGTGACAGAGCTGCGTCCCCTGACCGGCATGAATGAAGAGGTCTATCACTATGTGATGGACGCGGAAAAGACAAAGACATTTATGAAATACCTCTTTGGCCTCATTGACTTCCTTCTTCCACAGTATGTGGAGGAGGGAAAGGCGGCGCTGGTGGTGGCCGTGGGCTGCACCGGAGGAAAACACCGGTCGGTGTCTGTAGCCAGAACGCTGGCCGAGCATATCAGAGAAAAGGGCTATCCGGTGTCGGAAAACCACCGGGACATCACGCGGGTCTGACCGCGGAAACGGAAAGGAAAGGGGGGAGCAGAATGCAGCAGCCATCCGAGCGCAGCGAGCGCCGCAGGGACGGGGGGCCGAAGGTCGTCGCCATCGGCGGCGGAACGGGGCTTTCCACCATGCTGCGGGGTCTGAAAAGCTATACGGACAATCTGACTGCTGTGGTCACGGTAACGGATGACGGCGGCGGTTCCGGCGTGCTGCGGCATGACCTTGGGATGCTCCCCCCCGGCGACGTGCGCCACTGCATGGAGGCGCTTGCCAATGTGGAGCCGATCATGGGCCAACTGCTCTCTTACCGCTTCACGGAAGGGTGCCTGGCCGGGCAGTCCTTTGGAAATCTGCTTCTCGCCGCGCTGAACGGCATTTCCGACTCCTTCGATCAGGCGGTGGCCCGAATGAGCGAGGTACTGGCCATCAGCGGCCGGGTGCTGCCGGTGACCAATGCCAATCTGCAGCTGGAAGCGGTGTTTGAAAACGGCTCCTGTGTGGTGGGCGAGTCCAAGATCATGCGGTTTAAGAAGCAGCAGGACTGCCGCATCCGGCGGGTGCAGCTTCAGCCCTCCGGCGCGATTGCACTGCAGGAGGTGCTGCGCGCCATTCGGGAGGCGGACCTCATCCTGATGGGGCCGGGGAGCCTTTATACCAGTGTCATCCCCAACCTGCTGGTGGGCGGCGTCACCGAAGAGATCTGCCGATCGGACGCGCTGAAACTATATATCTGCAACATCATGACCCAGGACGGCGAAACGGAGCACATGACGGCGTCCGACCATCTGCGCGCCCTGATGGAGCACAGTGCGCCCGGCATCGTGGACCTTTGCCTTGCAAATTCCGCGCCCTTGAGCCGGGAACTGCTGGAACGGTACCGGGAGGAGGATGCCGCCCCCATCTGTGTGGACCAGGAAGAGATCCGGAAGCTGGGAGTGGAACTGGTGGAGCGCCCCCTGATCACGAAGGACTGCCTGCTGGCGCGGCACGCCTCAGACCTGCTGGCCCGGGCGGTGATGGAGCTATACGGAGCGCGGGCCATGCGTATTTTTAATCAGGAAGACGAGTATATCATCGAGGAAACATAAAACGGAGGGCATACCATGTCGTTTTCGGGAGAGACCAAACGGGAACTGTGCCGGACGTCGGCCGGACAAAAAGGCTGCGCCCGGGCAGAAGCGTATGGTGTGCTGCTTTACTGCAACTCCTTCCGGGCGGATCAGATCCGCATTGTGACGGAAAGTGAAGCCCTCGCTCAGTGGCTGCCGGTGCTGTTTCAGCGGGCGTTTCAGCTGAAATTTGATAAGGCGCCGGAGGAGATTCGCCCGGGCGGGAAGCATGTTTTTGCCATGTGGGACAAAGAGAAGATCCGGCAGGTCTGCAGCGCTTTTGACTTGGACCTGAACGGGCAGGTGGCCCATCATATCAACTTTGCGGTGCTGGAAGAGGACACCGCCCGCCTCGCCTTCTTCCGTGGGGCATTCCTGGCAGGTGGCTCGGTGACGGACCCGGCAAAGCGCTATCATCTGGAGCTGGCGACGGCCCACTTCAGCGTGAGCCGCGAAATGGACACCATGATGCAGGAGGTGGGCTTTGCCCCCAAAAGCACCGTGAGGAAATCAAACTACCTGCTCTATTTCAAGCAGAGCGAGCAGATCGAGGATTTCCTGACGGCGCTGGGCGCGCCCCTGGCGGCTATGGAGACCATGAACGCAAAGCTGGAAAAAAACCTGCGCTCTTCCGTCAACCGACGGGTGAACTGCGACGCGGCCAATCTGGACAAGGCGGTGGATGCCTCCCTTCTGCAGATGGAGGCCATTCACCGCTTGGAACGCACGGTGGGCCTTGACAGTCTGCCGGACAAGCTGCGGGAGGCGGCGCAGCTGCGCCTTGCCAATCCGGAGCTTACCCTATCCCAGTTGGCCGGTCTATGCGACCCGCCGGTGACGAAATCCTGTTTGAATCATCGCCTTCGCAAGCTGATGGAGCTGGCGGAGGGTTGAGATAAAGTAAAATTGGAGGATCAGAACAAATGACCATTCATCGACTTTGGATGCGGCTGAACGCGCTGGCCGCCGTGGCAATGCTGTGCGGACTGATTTACGGCTTTGTCACCAAGGAGACCAACGTGCTGCGTATTACGCTGGTGATCTGGGCGGTGACCTATGTGTTCCGCCTGATGAACAACAAGTGCAAGAAGTGCGGTCAGAGCTACAACGCCCGCACTTGGCGCGACGCCGGCAAGGGCTATCAGGTGTGCCCCCGCTGTGGCACCCGGCACCACATTGTCTGAGTAACGCCCGTTTGACGGAAAGGAGGCGGCCTGCTTGTCCTTTACACATCTGCATGTCCACTCAGAATTCTCCCTTCTGGACGGCGCATGCCGCATCCAGGGACTGGTGGAACGGGTCAAAGCGCTGGGACAGACCGCCGTGGCCATCACCGACCACGGCGTGATGTACGGCGCGGTGGACTTTTACAAGGCGGCGAAGGCAGCCGGGATCAAGCCAATCATCGGGTGCGAGGTGTATGTGGCGCCCCGGACCCGGTTTGACCGGGTCCACGAGTTGGATGCCGAGGCAAGGCACCTGGTGCTGCTGTGCAGAAACGAGATGGGCTATCACAACCTCTGCTATCTGGTCAGCTGCGGCTTTACGGAAGGGTTTTACATCAAGCCGCGCATCGATCTGGAGCTTTTGAAGCAGCACAGCGAGGGCCTGATTGCCCTTTCCGCCTGCCTGGCGGGGGAGATCCCCCGCCGTATTTTAAGAGGCGATTATGAAGGGGCGAAGGCTCACGCATTGGAAATGCGCGAGATCTTCGGCCCTGACGGCTATTATCTGGAGGTGCAGGATCACAGCATCCCCGCCCAGCGGGAGGTGGTCGCGGGCATCCTGCGCCTGCATGAAGAGACAGGCATTCCGCTGGTGGCGACCAACGACGCCCACTACCTGACGCGGGAGGATTCCCGGACACAGGATGTGCTCATGTGCATTCAGATGGGAAAAACGGTGGACGACCCCGCCCGGATGCGGTTTGAAACGCAGGAGTTTTACATCAAATCGGAAGAGGAGATGCGCGCCCTGTTCCCCGAATGCCCTGAGGCCATCGAAAACACCAACAAAATTGCAGAGCTGTGCAACGTGGAATTCCAGTTCGGCGTTCACCATCTGCCGGAATTCAAGCTGCCGGACGGGGAGACGGACGGGGATTCCTACTTCGAAAAGCTCTGCTGGCAGGGTTTTGAAGAGCGCTATCCCAACGGCGGGGAGGAAGACCGCAAGCAGCTGCGCTATGAGATGGATATGATCCGCCACATGGGCTTTGTGGACTATTTCCTCATCGTGTCCGACTTTATCGGATACGCAAAGCGCCACGCCATTCCCGTGGGGCCGGGCCGCGGCAGCGCGGCGGGCAGCATGGTGTCCTACTGCATGAAAATCACGGATGTGGATCCGCGGAAATATAACCTATACTTCGAACGCTTCCTGAACCCCGAGCGCGTGACCATGCCGGATATCGACATCGATTTCTGCTATCAGCGCCGGGGAGAAGTAATTGATTATGTAAACCGAAAGTACGGCGAGGACCATGTGGCTCAGATCGTTACCTTCGGCACCATGGCAGCCCGGGGCGGCCTGCGGGATGTGGGCCGGGCCATGAGCTTCCCCTATGCGGAAGTGGACAACATCGCAAAGCAGGTGCCAAACTCCCTGCACATCACGCTGGAGGATGCCCTGAAGCTCTCCAAGCCCCTGAAGGACCTTTACAAGTCCGATGAGCGGGTGCGGCAGCTGGTGGATACGGCCCGTGCCATCGAGGGGATGCCCCGCCATGCCTCCACCCACGCAGCCGGCGTGGTGATCACGGGAAAGCCGGTTTACGAATACGTCCCGCTGGCTAAAAACGACGAGTCGGTGGTCACCCAGTACACCATGACCACGCTGGAGGAGCTTGGCCTTCTGAAAATGGACTTTCTGGGCCTGCGGAACCTGACTGTATTGGACGACGCGGTGAAAATGGTGGCGGCGGGGAACCCCGGCTTTACCCTGGCGTCCATCCCGGAGAACGACCCGGAGACCTTCCGGATGCTGTCGGAGGGGAAGACATCCGGCGTGTTCCAGATGGAATCAGCCGGGATGACCGGTGTCTGCGTGGGACTGCGTCCCAAGGACATTGAGGACATCACGGCAATCATCGCCCTGTACCGCCCAGGCCCCATGGAATCTATCCCGCGGTTCATTGCCTGCAAGCACAATCCGGAGAAGATCCGGTATAAGCACCCCGCGCTGGAGCCGATCCTGTCGGTCACCTATGGCTGCATCGTCTATCAGGAGCAGGTCATCGAAATCTTCCGCAAGCTGGCGGGCTTTTCCCTCGGGCAGGCGGACATGGTGCGCCGCGCCATTTCCAAAAAGAAAAAGGCGCAGATCGAAAAGGAAGAGCACGCCTTTGTGTACGGCGACCCGGAACGGGGGATCACCGGATGCATCGCAAACGGTATTCCGGAAAACACGGCAAAGGACATCTATCAGGAGATCTACGACTTTGCAAACTACGCCTTCAACAAGGCCCACGCGGTATGCTACGCGATCATTGCCTACCAGACGGCGTGGCTGAAGTGCCACTATACCCGGGAGTATATGGCGGCCCTTTTAACATCAGTGCTGGACTCCTCGGAAAAGGTGGCAGAGTATATCAGCGAGTGCCGCAGCTGCGGCATCCAGTTGCTCCCGCCGGACATCAACGAATCCGGCCTTGCCTTCACTGCGTCCGGGGACAAGAATATCCGCTTCGGCCTTGCCGCCGTGAAGGGCGTGGGCCGGGGCTTTGTGAACGCCGTCCTGCAGGAGCGGGAGAGCGGGGGGCTGTTTGCCTCCTTTACGGATTTCTGCACCCGGATGTTCGGCAGCGACCTAAACCGCCGCACGGTGGAGAACCTGATCAAATGCGGCGCGTTTGACAGCTTGGGCTATAAGCGCTCGCAGCTCCTACAAATGTTCGGGCAGATCTTAGACGGCATTTCCGCCAGCAACCGGCGGAATCTGGAGGGGCAGTTTGACCTCTTCGGCGGCGGAGAAGATAACGGATCGGCTCACGAGCCGCCCATGCCCGATATGGCGGAATTCTCCCCTCAGGAGCTGATGAGCATGGAGAAGGAGACCACGGGTCTTTACCTCTCCGGACACCCCATGGATGAGTTCCGCGACCTAGCAAAACGGATGGGCGCGGTGCGCATCGGGACGATCCTGAGCGAATTTGACCAACAGGAAGGCCCCTCGGCCTTTCAGGATGGGCAGAAGGTGCTGCTGGCCGGGGTGGTCTCCACTTACAAGACCAAAACCACGAAGAACAACAGCCTCATGGCCTACGCCACGCTGGAGGACGATTCCGGAAGCATGGAGCTTCTGGTGTTTGCCCGAGTGCTGGAGGAGTGCGGCGGCTATCTTCAGCCGGGGACGCCGGTACTGGTCAACGGGCGCATTTCCGTGCGTGACGAAAAAGAGCCGCAGCTTTTGTGCGACGGGGTGCGCCCTCTGAAGGGCATAGAAGCGGATGGGACGCAGCCCGGAACCTCGGGCCCGGGCGCGCTGGACGTCAAGAAACTCTATATCAGGCTTCCGTCTCAGGAAGGACGCTTGTGGGAGCAGCTGCCCAAGCTCTTAAACATGTTTCCCGGCACCACGCCGGCAGTCATCGTGTTCGCAGATACGGGCAAGCGGCTGGGCACCCGTTGTCAGGTGCATGACGCGCTGGTGCATGAGCTGGAGGAGTGGCTCGGCAAAGAGAACGTGGTGGTACAGCAATGAGGGACGGATTAAAGCGCGGGCGCGATACGGTGCTCCACAAGCTGATCAAGCTGCTGTTTCACCGGGCGGCGTTCATGCTGGTCTACTTTATCGGGCAGTTCATCCTGTTTGCCCATCTGACGCGGACATTCAGCGAATACTTCGCCTACTTCTACTGGTTCTGTATGGCCCTCAGCGTGGTCGCGGTCCTGGTCATCATCAGCAACCGGAGCGACCCGGGCTACAAGATCGCGTGGATCATTCTGATCTTGCTTTTTCCGCTGTTCGGCGGCTTGGGCTACGTCATCTTTGGCGGGAACCGCCTGAGCCGGGGAAAGCGCAAAAAACTGCAGGTTCTGGACAAGGACTTAGAGCGCGTTCTCGCCCAGGACTGCAAGGCGGATACAGTCCAGCGGGAAGCGGGTGCCCGGGCGGCCTATCAGTGCCGGTATCTGGAGACGGTGGCCTACTGCCCGGCGTACAGCGGGACGAAAACCACCTATTTCCCTATCGGAGAGGATTATTTTGCGGCATTGCAGGAGGACCTGAAAAAGGCCAAGCGCTATATTTTCGTGGAGTATTTCATCATCCACGAGGGAAAAATGTGGAACACCGTGCTGGAGATTCTGCGGGAGAAGGTCCGGGAGGGACTGGACGTCCGGGTGATGTATGACGACATCGGCTGCCTTTACACTCTGCCGCAGGGCTATTTCCGCAAGCTGGAGGAGATGGGTATCCGAAGCTGCGTGTTCAACCCGCTGGCCCCGGTGATCATCAGCCGCCTGAACAACCGGGACCACCGCAAATTCTGCATCATGGACGGAACGGTGGCCTATACCGGCGGCATCAATCTGGCGGACGAGTATATCAACGAGTTTGAAAAGTACGGCCACTGGAAGGACAGCGGCATCCGTGTGGAGGGCGAAGCGGCGTGGAGCATGACCGTTATGTTCCTGAGCAATTGGAACTTCGTTCAGAAGTACGAGGACCGGGATTACGACAGCTTCCGCCCGACGGAGCAGGAGAAGCTGAACGAGCCGGGCTTTGTTCAGCCCTACTGCGATAACCCGCTGGATGAAGAGCCGGTGGGGCAGACGGTCTACCTCAACCTGATCAGCAAGGCGGAGCATTATCTTTATATTACAACGCCCTATCTGATCATCGACTCCGCCATGAACACGGCGCTGTGCAATGCGGCGAAGGCGGGGGTGGATGTGCGCATCATTACGCCGCACATTCCGGATAAGCCCATCGTATTTGAACTGACCCGCGCTCACTATGCGCCCCTGATGGAAGCGGGCGTGAAGATTTACGAGTACACTCCCGGCTTTATCCACGCCAAGAGCTTTGTGGTGGACGACCGATTTGCTGCCGTTGGCTCCGTCAATCTGGATTACCGCAGCCTGTTCCTCCATCTGGAGGACGGCGTGCTGCTCTACGACGCGCCCTGCGTGGCGGACATCAAAGCGGATTTCCGCTCCACGGTGGAGCAGAGCCAGCTGGTGGACCAGCACATTGCAAGCCCTGCAAACCCAATTCATTTTCTGGTGCGCAGCGTGCTGCGCATTCTGGGTCCGCTGATGTAAAAAACATCCCTGCTGTCATTAAGACAGCAGGGATGTTTTCGTTTCTTTTTTCAGTCTTCGCCGATCTGCTTCAACGCGTCCAGAATGCCGCGGTACAGCCCCTCCGGATTCTCCTTGAACTGGTGGGCCAGATGCTCAGCCCGCTCGTGAGAGCCAACCAGCAGGTCAAGGGTGAAGAGATTGCCGCCGTCATCGTCCAGAGCAAGGGTCAGGGTGTACCCGCCGTCATCCCGATCGGAGACGGTGCTGCGGACCTGCGCTTCGCGGCGCAGGGTGTCGTTCAGCTCGTGAAGACGCTTGTCGCACTTAGAACGGACGGAGAAGGGAAGGCTGCTTTCGCAGATCTCGCTGTTCCGGCGGCCCTTGTCGGTGATGGCGTAAAGCTCGTCCGTCAGGGTGAGGTGGCCGGTCTCCACCAGGTGGGTGATGGCGCGAGTCAGGAGAAAATAGTCCACGCCCTCATCGCACATGGCGAGATCGATGAGCGTAAAAAAGCCGATGGGAGCGGCCACCCGGTCCATGATATATAAAACCAGCAGCTTGATATCCAGTTCACTTTGAATGTATCCGATGGGAGCCATACTGCCGCCGCCCTTCCTGAAAGTCCAACTCATATTATAGTGCATGAACGGGGAAAAGGGCAAGGGGAATTTTCGCCCGGGGCAGCCTTGACAGAAAAGAGCGGGAACGGTATGATGAAATCAAAGATTACGGAGGTGAGTCCGATGAAAAAGCGTGTATTGGCTCTTCTTTCCGCCGCGGCATGGAGCGTGCTGCTCCTCACCGGATGCGGAGGGAAAGACCCCACACCGAGCGAGACGGTATCCCCCGCTCCGACACCGTCCGAAACGGCGGAACAGCCCTATGACGGGCCGGAAAATCCCTTGACCGGAATGCCCATTGATGAAAAATGGGCGGACGCAAGACCGGTGGCGGTGATGCTGAACAACCTGAAAGCAGCCCTTCCCCAGGTGGGCAACAGTCAGGCTGATATCATTTATGAGGTACCGGCAGAGGGCGGGATCACCCGGATGCTGGCCGTTTACCAGACGGTGGAGGGCGTGGAGAAAATCGGGTCAATCCGCTCCTCCCGGCCCTATTATCTGGAGCTTGCACTGGGGCATGATGCCCTTTATATCCACGCCGGCGGCAGCGAGGATGCCTATGAAAAGATCCGCAGCTGGAATGTGGACGCTTTTGACGCCGTCCGCGGGCCGTATCTGGGCAAGTCGCCCAATTCCAACATGATGTGGCGGGACCCGGAGCGGAAGAAGACCATGGCCTATGAGCATACGGTGGTCACCAGCGGAGAGGCCATCCTGAAATATCGGCCTTCCTCTGTGCGGACACAGCACGAAAGCGGCTATTCCTGCGGCCTTGTCTTTGCAGACGACGGGACACCGCTTACGGGAGAGAGCGCCCAGACCGTCACGGTGCCCTTCTCCACCTATAAAACGGGGAAGTTTACTTACGACGCAGACAGCGGTACCTACCGGGTGGAGGAATTCGGAAAGGAATATGTGGACGGAAACACCGGAGAGCAGGTCACGGCCACCAATGTGCTGGTACTGAAAACAGCCTGCAACCTGACCGGGGATTCCCTGGGCCATATCACGGTGGACCTCACCGGGGGCGAGGGCTACTTTGCCTGCGGCGGAAAGGTGATCCCCATCCGCTGGAGCAAGGCGGGAGTAAACGACCCCATTCGCTACACCACGGAAGATGGGAAGAGCCTGACCCTGGGCCGGGGAAGAACCTATGTGAACATCATCCCGAAGGGGCAGAATCCTACTTTTGAATGACGAAATAAGAGCATAAGAAAATCGGGTGGAAGATTCCACCCGATTTTCTTATGCTTTATGCTTTTTGGTATTCGCAGGGGCGGCGCCGTGGGTCTTAAAATTGGTACACCATTCGGTCAGGGGGCAGCGTTCGCAATGAGCGGTGCGGGCGGTGCAGACGTCCCGCCCGAAAAGGACCAGCCGGTGGCAGAAGTCGTTGGACTCCTCGGGGGGCAGCACGGCGCGGAGCTGCTGCTCCACCTTGGCGGGGTCCTTCGTGCCGTCGGTGAGGCCCAGACGGCCGGAAATGCGGATGCAGTGGGTGTCCGCCACGACGCAGCCCGGCTCCCGATAAATATCGCCCCGCACCAGATTGGCGGTTTTCCGCCCGATGCCGGGCAACTTCAGAAGGCTGTCCATCTCACGGGGAACCTTGCCGCCGTAGTCCTGGAGGAGCATCTGGGCGCAGAGGACCAGGTCTTTGCTTTTGGTGTTATAAAACCCGCAGGAGCGGATCAGTTCCCCTACCTCGGCGGGGTCTGCCTGTGCAAAGGCTTCCAGCGTAGGAAAGCGGGAAAAGAGGGCGGGGGTGACCAGATTGACCCGGGCATCGGTACACTGGGCGGACAGGCGGACGGCGAACAAAAGCTCGTAATCCTTCCGGTACTGCAGGGAACAGACGGCATCGGGATAAAAGTTCTTCAAAGCGTCTACAATGAGCGCAGCTTTTTCTTTTTTTTTCATGGACATTCACCTCTTGACGAGAATACTTTACAATTATATCATAGTCCCATGCCAAAAGCGACAAAAAAAAGCAGAGGAGGT
This sequence comes from uncultured Oscillospiraceae bacterium, assembly GCA_934646175.1. Classification (GTDB taxonomy): domain Bacteria; phylum Bacillota; class Clostridia; order Oscillospirales; family Oscillospiraceae; genus CAKUEI01. The sequence continues at coordinate 6,844 of CAKUEI010000006.1, read as the reverse complement.
CCCGGTATGGTCAAGGAATGGATGGATTTTCTGGCGTCTCAGGATCCGGAGGTGGGCGCAGCGGTGCGCGCGGAGTATGACCGCCAGCGGAGAAATATTGAGCTGATCGCATCGGAAAACTTTGTCAGCGAAGCGGTCCTCGCCGCAGCGGGCACGGTGCTGACCAACAAGTACGCGGAAGGGTACCCCGGAAAGCGTTATTACGGCGGCTGCCAGTGCGTGGACGTGGTGGAAAACCTGGCCCGCGAGCGGGCGAAGGAACTGTACGGCGCGAAGTTTGCAAACGTGCAGCCCCATTCTGGCGCAAACGCCAACTATGCCGTTTATCAGGCCCTTTGCGCGGAGGGCGATACGGTTATGGGCATGGACCTTGCTAACGGCGGGCACCTGACCCACGGCTCCCCGGTGAACTATTCCGGCAAGAATTATCACATCGTCCCCTACGGCGTGGACGATAACGGCTTTATCGACTATGATCAGGTACGGGAAAAGGCGAAGGAATGCCGCCCGAAGATGATCATCGCCGGTGCGTCCGCCTATCCGCGCATCATTGACTTTAAGACCTTTGCGGACATCGCTCATGAGGTGGGTGCCTATCTGTTTGTGGACATGGCGCACATTGCCGGACTGGTGGCGGCGGGACTGCATCCCAATCCCGTGGACTATGCCGACGTGGTCTCCACCACCACCCACAAGACCCTGCGCGGCCCCCGGGGCGGCCTGATCCTCTGCAACGATGAGGAGATCGCAAAGAAGATTGACAAGGCGGTATTCCCCGGTTCTCAGGGCGGCCCCCTGGAGCACATCATCGCGGCGAAGGCCGTGGCCCTGGGTGAGGCACTGAAGCCGGAATTCAAGGTCTATCAGCAGCAGATCGTGAAAAACGCAAAGGCACTGGCGGACTCTATTTTGGAAAACGGGCTGGACCTGGTCTCCGGCGGAACGGATAACCACCTGATGCTGGTGGACCTGAGAAAGAGCGGCATCACCGGCAAGGAGATGGAACACCGGCTGGACGAGGTCTATATTACCGTCAATAAGAACACCATCCCCAACGACCCGCAGAAGCCCTTCGTCACCTCCGGTATCCGGATCGGGACTCCGGCGGCCACGTCCCGCGGCTTCCGGGAGGAGGACATGACCGTCATCGGCAAGCTGATCTGTCAGGCGGCTCACGATTTTGAGCATCAGGCGGACGCCATCCGGGAAGAGGTCGGCGTGCTCTGCACCAAATATCCCCTTTACGAATAATCGAACATATGTTAGAATGAGGCGAACGTGAAAACGCGTTCGCCTCATTTTATCCTGTAACTTTCGGGAAAGGAGCGATCGGTATGAAGGACCGCCCGCTGGCGGATGAGATCCGCCCGCAGACGCTGGACGACGTGGTGGGCCAGAAGCATATTCTGGGCGAAAACGGTCTTCTGCGCAGGATCGTGGAAAGCGGCCAGGTGCCTAATCTGGTGTTTTACGGCCCGTCTGGAACGGGGAAGACCACGGTGGCAAACATCATCGCCAAGCGCACCAATCGCACCCTGCGGCGGCTGAACGCCACAACGGCCTCCCTTTCCGATATCAAGGACATCATCGGCGAAGTGGGCACTCTGATGGCCCCCAACGGCGTGCTGCTTTATCTGGACGAGATTCAGTATTTCAACAAAAAGCAGCAGCAGTCCCTGCTGGAATTTATCGAGAGCGGGGACATCACCCTGATCGCCTCCACAACAGAGAATCCGTATTTTTACGTCTTTAACGCCATTTTGTCCCGCTCCACCATTTTTGAGTTTAAGCCGGTCAGCGCCGGAGACATCCTCCCGGCCATCGACCGGGGCGTTGCCTTTCTGGAGCAGCGGCTGAACGTGACCGCCCAGTGGGAGGACGGCGTCCGGGAGCTTGTGGCAACCGGCTGCGGCGGGGATGTGCGCAAAGCGCTGAATGCCGTGGAGGTGCTGATGCACACCGGCAAAATGAAGGACGGGACCCTGCTGGTCACCAAAGCGGACGCAGAGTTGGCGGCGCAGCGCTCCGCCATGCGCTATGACCGGGACGGGGACAACCATTACGACACCATTTCGGCCCTGCAGAAGTCCATCCGCGGGTCGGACCCGGACGCGGCGATGCACTATCTGGCCCGTCTTCTGGAGGCGGGCGACATGATCTCCGCCTGCCGCCGGATGATGGTGGTGGCCTGTGAGGACATCGGCCTTGCCTACCCCCAGATCATCCCCATTGTCAAAGCCTGCATCGACGCGGCCAATATGCTGGGTATGCCGGAGGCGCGTATTCCCCTGGGGGACGCGGCGGTGCTGATGGCCACGGCCCCTAAGTCGAATACTGGCTATCTGGCCATGGACGCCGCCCTTGCGGATGTCCGGGCGGGCAAGCTGGGGGATTTTCCTCGGCAGCTTCAGAATGTCCATGCGGATTCCAGCGGGCAGGAGCGGGATCAGGGCTATCTTTACCCCCACGATTACCCCAACCACTATGTAAAGCAGCAATACTTGCCGGATGAGTTGGTAGGGACCCATTACTACACCTACGGCCCCAATAAAACGGAGCAGGCAGCCAAACGCTACTGGGACGAGATCAAGGGGACGGGGGAGAAGTAAGACCGTACTGCCACCCGGTCACCACGCCGCTTGTCTGGGTATAGGGAAGGGACGGAGGGGCATGGTCGGGCGGAAGGCGATCGATGATCAGGAGCTTGATCTTCTGCCGTTCCGGCTGGATGGCCTTCAGGAAGACGGAAACCCGGTCGCCCTCCGAGATGCTCTCCTGCGGCTCTGCAAGACCGGAGAGGTTGGGCAGCAGCTCGACAAAGATGCCATAGCTTTTGACTCCGCACACTCGGCCGGTGACAGTCATGCCCGGGGTGAACCGGGCGGCGTTTTCCGACCAGGTTCCGAGAAGCTCTTTGTGCGACACCCAGACCCGATCACGGGCAAGGTCAACTCCCCGCAGGACGACATAGATCTGCTGGCCGACGCGGAACCGGTCAGCGGGATGTCGGATACGGGCGACGGAGATGGCGTCCAGACCCAGCAGGGTGACGACGCCGCAGCCCACATCCAGAAAGGAACCGAAGGGCTCCAGCCGGGTTACGACGGCGGGGAGCACGGAACCGATCGGAAGGACAGAAAGATGGCTCAGCACCGCCCGTTGAGCTGCGCAGCGGGAGAAGACCGGCTCGGATACAGGATCGCAGCCAGGAAGCTGTGTGACCGTAAAGCAAATGGGCTTTCCAACACGGGAGAGGATGGCAATCTCCTTGGTGACGCCTTCCGTGATGCCGAGGGCAGCCTCGGTGCGGGGTATGCGGCCGGTCACGCCGCCGTAGGACACCAGAAGATCGTGCTCGGCGGTGCAGCACAGGGCCTGCCCCTCCAGAATGAGACCGCTCCGCCGGGAGAGAAGAAGACGCTCTCTGGCATCATCCGGCGGACAGACGCCGGGCGTAAGCCCTTCAGGCAGAAATGAATTCATCGTTTCAGCTCCTTTGCAGTGGTCCGGATAGAAGATACTATGCAGCATCCGCATCGGAAATTTCCCGTGCGGCAAAAAAGCGGAAAGGGGAACAGAGGACATGGATATTCATGTGGGAGACCGTTTGCAGCTGAAAAAAGAGCATCCCTGCGGCAGTCGGGAATGGCAGGTGCTGCGGGTGGGCATGGACTTCAAGCTCCGCTGCTGCGGGTGCGGCCGTGAGGTGATGCTTCCGCGCAGCAAGGCGGAAAAACAGATCAAACAGGTCCTTCCGGCGGAATAAATGCGGGAGGGGCGCACCGATTGCACGGTGTGCCCCTCCTTTTTTGCGTACGCATTCCGACCCTTTTTGTGATCGCCCCCGGGTATAATGGGGACGAGACAGGGGGGAGGGGAAAAGATGCAGGTCGTTTACGTAGATTCCCTGTTTCTCTTGAACTTTACGGTGGATTATCTTCTGCTGCTGTCCGCCGCGCGCATGGCGGGAGAGGTGCTGCACCGGGTGCGGTTTCTTCTGGCTGCGGCGGCGGGCGGGCTTTACGCCTGCGGCATCTTTTTGCCGGGCCTTGGCTTTTTGCAGCACCCCCTGTGTGCCGCCTCCGCGGCGGTGCTGATGGCGCTGATCGCCTATGGCGGGGCGCGGCGGCTCATGCGGCTGACCCTGCTGTTTCTGGCCCTCTCCTGTGCGCTGGGGGGCGCGGTGCTGGCGGTGGGCTATCTGGGTGGCAGGGCGGTGGGACTGAAAAACGGCATTCTTTGGCCGCAGATGGATCTGAAGACCGTGCTTCTGGCCGCCGCGGCGTGCTATCTGGTGTTTGCACTGGTGTTCCGGCGGCTGTTCGGCGGAAAGCAGGGGAAGGGTGGGATCGTCCCCGTGACGGTGGAATTATTCGGGCACAAGGTCTCGTGCAGGGCGCTGATCGACACGGGGAACAGCCTGACCGACCCGCTCTCCGGCAAGCCAGTGTTGGTGGCGGAAGGGGAACGGATGACGCCCCTCTTTCCCCGGGAGCAGATGCTGCGCCGGGAGGAACTATATGCCCCGGCGGAGGCTATGAAGCACTTTGCGGAGGGGCCCATGCAGGGGCGGTTGCGGCTGATCCCCTATCGGGCCATCGGCGTGGAGCAGGGGATGCTGCTGGCCCTCCGGCCGGACCGGGTGACCATCGACGGGGAATCGTGCGGTGCCATGCTGGTGGCATTGTCCCCCGGCCCGGTGACGGAAAACGGTACTTACTGCGCGCTGGTGGGCGTGACGGAAAGAGGGGGAACGGCATGGTGAAGTACGTGTTGGGGTGGCTGCGGCGGCTCATTTGGCGCCTGAAGAGCTGCATGGCGGATGAGATTTTGTATATCGGAGGCAGCGACTCCCTGCCTCCGCCTCTCACCCGGGCGGAAGAGGCGGAGCTGATACGCCAGATGGAGGCGGGAAGCGAGCGGGCCAAGTCGCAGCTCATTGAGCGGAATCTGCGCCTGGTGGTCTACCTGGCGAGGAGGTTTGAAAATACGGGTATCCATCTGGAGGACCTGATCTCCATCGGGACCATCGGCTTGATCAAGGCGGTGGGGACCTATCAACCGGCGAAGAACATCAAGCTGGCGACCTATGCCTCCCGCTGCATTGAAAACGAGATCCTCATGCACCTGCGCAAGACATCCGCCCGGAAAAGCGAGATCTCCTTCGATGAGCCCCTGAACACAGACTGGGACGGCAATGAGCTGCTGCTTTCCGATGTGCTGGGGACGGACAGCGACATCGTGGTCCGCCCCATCGAAGAGGATGTGGACCGGAAGCTGCTGGCTCAGGCGCTGGAAAAGCTGACGGAGCGGGAGCGAAAGATCATCACTATGCGCTACGGACTGCACGGTGCGAGGGAGTGTACACAGAAAGAGGTGGCGGACCGGCTGGGGATCTCTCAGTCCTACATATCCCGGCTGGAAAAGCGGATCATTGCCCGGTTAAAGCGGGAAATTCTGCGTATGATCTGACCCAAAGCAGGAGAATGCGCCCCGAATGCGGAATGGGGTGCATTTCTTTTTGCAAAAGCTCGTTAAAAAGTTTGACAAGTTTTCCTGCATGGGGTAAAATAATAGAAAAAAGATTCCGCCATGGACGGAAAATAGAAGGTTGGGATGAAGATGAAGATGAAGAAGAGCAGAGTCTCCAATGCGGTGATCCGGCGCCTTCCGCGGTATTACCGGCACTTGAGCGAACTGCAGGTCGCGGGCGTATCGCGCGTTTCCTCCAATATGCTTGGAAAGGCAATGGGCTTTACAGCATCTCAGATCCGGCAGGATCTCTCCTGCTTCGGGGAGTTCGGCCAGCGGGGATACGGATACGGCGTGGACAAGCTGAAGGATGAGATCGCCGACATTCTGGGCATGAACGAAGGGCACGAGGCGGTGCTGTTCGGCGTGGGCAACCTGGGCCGCGCCCTGATCGGCAACTTTAACTTCGGGAAAAACGGCGTCAAACTCTTAGCCGCCTTTGAAGTGGACCCCCACATGGTGGGGACCGAGCTGTTCGGCGTGCCCATTTATGACCCCAGCGACGCGCGGGCATTTTTGCAGGATCATCCCGTAGAACTGGGCGTGATCACGGTGCCGAAGGCCAATGCCAAGGATGTGGCCCGTCTGCTGGTGGACTGCAACGTGAAGGGCATTTGGAATTTTGCCAACACCGATCTGGACATTGATGAAAGTAGCGGCGTGGTGGTGGAAAACGTTCACTTCGCGGACAGTCTGCTGGCGCTGAGCTACATGATCACGGAAGAATGAAAAAGCGCTGCATAACGGGGATCGCCCTTGCCTGCGTCCTGTGCATCGGCTGCGCGGCGGCTGTTGCCGCCGGCGGCGGGACCAATAGGGACCCATTGGTGAACAAAAGCTATCTGGACGGCACCTATCTGCCCTCCGCCTATGGGCAGATCGAGGCCCAGGCGGCGGAGAAGCTGGAAAGCGCCGGACAGAGTGCGGAAAAAGAGCTGCAGAAAGCCAACGAGCGCCTTTCAGCCCAGCTGAGCGGTGGGGAAGAGACCGTGACGCAGGTGAAGCATGGCGGCCGCATTACGGTCCAGACAGGTGCCGGAGTTCTGGTGGTCAACGGCACCTTCCGGGTGAGTCACAGCGGCGCTGTTGTGGATATGACCGTCGGGGCGGAGGTCGCCTCGGGCAGTACCACGACGGCCTTCCACCGCTATCTGGCAGCGGAGGGGACGACGGCGGTGTTCACGGCGGAAAGCGAGGACGCGTCAGTGCTGCTTCAGGGTGGCGCGACGGTCACGGAAAGCGCCCTGCCCTTTGCTGACGTGAAGGAGAGCGACTGGTTCTATGCCTCTGTCCGGTATGTCTATGAAGCGGG
>CAKUEI010000005.1 GCA_934646175.1 uncultured Oscillospiraceae bacterium | reverse complement strand
CAACATCGATGACAAGTCCTTCAACGAAGGCACCTACAACGGCGCCAAGCAGTTCGCCGAGTCCATCGGTGCGAAGTTTGATTACTTCCGCCCCTCCGAGGACACCACCGCTGCCCGCGTTGAGACCATGAACACCGCCATTGCCAAGGGCGCCAACGTTCTGGTCTGCCCCGGCTATCTGTTCGGCGAAGCCTTCTCTCAGGTCCCCCAGGAGAACCCCGATGTGCTGTTCCTGGGCATCGACATGACCGAGGGCGACCTGACTGCCGGCACCGAGATGACCAGCAACATGGTCCTGGTTTCCTATGAAGAAGAGCAGTCCGGTTATCTGGCCGGCTATGCCGCTGTCATGTCCGGCTATCGCAAGCTGGGCTATCTGGGCGGCGTTGACGTCCCCGCTGTTGTCCGTTACGGCAACGGCTTTATCCAGGGCGCTGACGATGCTGCAAAGGCTCTGAACCTGAATGCGGGCGACGTCACCATTAAGCACTGGTATTCCCAGAGCTTCGTCGCCAGCGATGACGTGAAGGTCAAGATGGACGGCTGGTACACTGACGGCACCGAGGTCGTCTTCGCTGCAGGCGGCGGTATTCTGTACAGCTGCATTGCCGCTGCCGATGCCACTGCCAACGGCAAGATCATCGGCGTCGACGTGGACCAGGTTGCTGAGTCCGACCGCATCATCACCTCCGCTATGAAGGGCATCGTGGAGTCCGTGAACGTCGCTCTGAGCGATATGGACCTCGAAAACGTTGCCTGGAAGACCTTGGGCGGCACCGCCATCAAGCTGGGCGCCAAGGACGACTCCGTGGGCCTGCCCACCGCCGAGGGCTCCTGGAAGCTGGATTGGGACATGGCTGAGTACGAGACTCTGTTCGAGCAGCTGAAGGCTGGCGAGATCGAGATCGACAATCAGTCTGACCCCACCATCCATGTTGAGACCGAGCTGGTCACCGTGGACTATCAGGGCTAAGATTGACGAAAAAACAGGCGTGGGAATCTCCCACGCCTGTTTTTTTACGATTTGCTGCAAAAGCAACAATTGCTTATTGACGAAAGTTCGTATATAATAAATCTGATTGTACACAGAAGACCACGGTCCCGCGGCCAATCGAGGAGTGAGGAAATGGAAGACTATATCATTGAGATGCTGAACATCACCAAGATGTTCCCCGGCATCAAAGCCAATGATAACATCACCCTGCAGCTGCGCAGAGGTGAGGTGCACGCGCTGCTGGGTGAAAATGGTGCGGGCAAAAGTACGCTGATGAGCGTCCTGTTCGGCCTTTATCAGCCGGAAGAGGGCACCATCAAAAAAAATGGCAAGGTCGTTAAAATCCACGACCCCAATGACGCAAATGATCTGGGGATCGGCATGGTGCATCAGCACTTCAAGCTGGTGGATATCTTCACGGTACTGGAGAACATCATTCTGGGCGTCGAGCCGAATAAGCTGGGCTTCCTTCAGAAGGCGGAGGCACGGAAAAAGGTGCTGGAGCTTTCCGAAAAGTACGGCCTGAAGGTGAACCCGGACGCGAAGATCGAGGACATTTCCGTCGGCATGCAGCAGCGGGTGGAGATCCTGAAAATGCTGTACCGCGAAAACGAGATCCTGATTTTTGATGAACCTACCGCCGTTCTGACCCCCCAGGAGATCGATGAGCTGCTGGAGATCATGCGCGGGTTCAAAAAGGAAGGCAAGTCCATCCTGTTTATCACCCACAAGCTTAACGAGATCATGGCGGTAGCCGACCGGTGCACCGTCCTGCGCAAGGGCAAGTGCATGGGCACCGTGGACATCAAGGACACCACTAAGGAAGAGCTTTCCCGCATGATGGTGGGCCGCAACGTCAACTTCGAGGTGGAAAAGCAGCCCCAGAAGCTGGGCGACGTGGTGCTGGATGTGCAGCACGTGACGGTACCCTCCCGCATCCACAAGAATAACGCGGTGAAGGATGTGTCCTTCCAGGTTCGGGCGGGCGAGATCGTCTGCCTGGCGGGCATCGAAGGCAATGGCCAGACGGAATTCGCATACGGCCTTACCGGCCTTGAAAAGCTGTCCGGCGGCTCCATCCACCTGATGGGCCATGACATCACCAACGCCGCCATCCGCGACCGCAGCAAGATGGGCATGAGCCATATCCCCGAGGACCGGCACAAGCACGGCCTGGTGCTGGATTATACCCTGGCGGAAAATTTGGTGCTTCAGCGCTATTGGCAGCCGGAATTTCAGCAGGGCGGCTTTATCCGCAAGGCGGAGGTGCGCAGCTATGCCGAGCGGCTGATCGAACAGTACGACATCCGCTCCGGTCAGGGGCCGGACACCATCGTCCGCTCCATGTCTGGCGGCAACCAGCAGAAGGCCATCGTGGCCCGCGAGATCGACAAGCAGCCGGAGCTGCTGGTAGCGATTCAGCCCACCCGCGGACTGGACGTGGGCGCCATCGAGTATATCCATAAGCAGCTGGTGGCCCAGCGGGACGCTGGAAAGGCTGTGTTGCTGGTGTCCCTTGAGCTGGACGAGGTCATGAATGTGCCCGACCGCATTCTGGTGATGTACGAGGGCGAGATCGTGGGAGAATTCAAGCCGGACGAAGTCACGGTGGAAGAACTGGGCCTTTACATGGCCGGCGCAAAGCGGAAGGGTGGGGAAGCGAAATGACGAAGAAGAGTTTCTGGCGCTCCCCCGCAGTGGTCAGCGTGATCGCCTCGGTGGTGGCCATTCTGATTGGCATGGTGGTGGGCACCATCCTGCTGTTTATTTTTGACTCCAGCAATGCCCTGTACGGATTGAAGCAGCTGCTGACCACGGGCTTCCGCTCCACGTCGCTGCTGGGCAAGGTGTTCTATCAGGCGGCGCCGCTGATGCTGACCGGCTTGTCCGTGGGCTTTGCCTTCAAGACGGGCCTTTTCAACATCGGCGCCAGCGGCCAGTATGTGATCGGCACTCTGTGCGCCCTCATGTGCGGCATCGTGTTCCAGCTGCCCTGGTGGGTGTGCATCATCGCGGCGGCCATCGGCGGTGCGGTGTGGGGTCTGTTCCCCGGCCTTTTCAAAGCGCTTTTTAACGTCAACGAAGTTATTACCTCCATCATGTTCAACTGGATCGGCCTGTTTCTGACCAACCTGATCTGCTCCAACACGCCGTCCATTCTGGCAAACTACTACGGCGACATCAACGCCGACCGTACTGCAGCCCTGATCAAGGCAAACCCCAGCGCCATCATCCCCACGCTGGGCCTGGACAAGCTGATGAACTCCACTTACATGAACATGAGCATTATCATCACCGTGATCTTCGCCATCATCATGTGGGTGGTTCTGACCAAGACCACCTTTGGCTATGAGCTGAAGGCCTGTGGCAGCAACCGCAACGCCAGCATCTACGCCGGCATCAACGCCAAGCGCAATATCGTGCTTTCCATGGTGATCGCCGGCGCCCTGTCCGGTCTGGCCGGCAGCATCTACTATCTGTCCGGCACCTCGGCCTATGTTATGAGCAAGACCCTGCCCAGCATGGGCTTCAACGGTATCCCGGTGGCCCTGCTGGCAAACTCCAACCCTATCGGCACCATCTTCGCCTCCCTGTTCATCTCTTACATCAAGGTGGGCGGCGAGTACATGCAGCCGGAATTCGCCATGGAGATGGTGGACATCATCATTGCCGCCATCATCTATCTGTCGGCCTTCTCCCTGCTGATGCGCAACCTGATCCTGAAGGCAATGACCGGCAAGAAGCGCGCGAAGGAGCAGCCCGCAGCGGCCGCGGAAACGGCAGCGGCGGTGCAGCCAGGCGATACCGGTGCGGGTGCCCTCCCGGAGGAGATGAAGCCGGAAGAAAGCGTGACGGAGCCGGGCACGGAGACCGCGAAAAAGGGGGAGGACGAAGCATGACTGCCAACAGTATTGCTGATATCATCAGTGCAACCATTCTGTTTGCCGTTCCACTGCTTTTGGTGGCGCTGGGCGGCATGTTCTCGGAGCGAAGCGGCGTGGTAAACATCGCGCTGGAAGGTATTATGATCGTGGGCGCCCTGTTCGGCTGCCTGACTCTGCGGATGCTGGATACCGCCGGGTGGGGGCAGACCAATCCCCAACTGGGCGTATTCATTGCCGTTCTGGTGTCCGCGGCGGCGGGCGGCATTTTCTCGCTGCTGCTTGCCTTTGCAGCCATCAACCTGAGGGCGGATCAGACCATTGGCGGCACCGCACTGAACATGATGGCACCTGCCTTCGCCGTGGTGCTGACCTGGGCCGTTCAGGGCCAGGGCCAGACCACCATTCTGATCCCCACCTGGGTGCGCATCACCCAGTCCACTCTGGGCCTGACAGCCGGGGAAGAGCAGGGCTTTTTTGAGCGGCTGATCTTCAAAAACTTCTACCTGACCACCATCATCGCCGCCATCATTCTGGTGGTGAGCGTGATCGTGCTGTACCGGACGAAGTTCGGCCTGCGGCTGATGGCCTGCGGCGAGCATCCTCAGGCGGCGGACAGCGTGGGCATCAACGTGTATAGAATGCGCTATGCCGGCGTACTGATCTCCGGCGTTCTGGGCGGCATCGGCGGCCTGGCCTTTACCACAGCGGCAGGCTCCGGCTTTCAGTCCGATGTGGCGGGCTACGGTTTCCTGGCGCTGGCGGTCATGATTTTCGGCAACTGGCGCCCCGTGCGCATTTTGGGTGCGGCGTTGTTCTTCGCCCTCTTCAAGGTCATTGGCGCATACAGCAGCAGCATTCCCTTCCTGCCCTCCTTCGAGGGGATCAAGAGCAGCATGTACATCTATCAGATGCTGCCCTATATCGTCACCATGATCGTGCTGATCTTCACCTCCCGGAATTCCCGCGCGCCCAAGGCGGAGGGTATTCCTTACGACAAGGGGCAGAGATAAGCGGCTATTTCCCGGGAAACGGGACGGAACTCAAAAGCGCCCGGCAGGAAAATCCCTGCCGGGCGCTTTTTGCTATGTGCACGTTTCTCATTGGAGAGAAACGTGCGAAAAAAGGGGGGTACGGAGTGAAAGCTCCGTACCCCCTTTTGAATTTGGTTCAGGTCAAAGAGAAAAATCCTCGTCCGAAAGGTGAGAAAAATCTACCGCTGCGGGGCGGGGCGGCTGCCGCTTCAAGGGATCATACTGAAAGGCGCGGCAGGAGAAATTCTCCGCTACGACCCCCTTTTTGGGGCAGGCCAGAAAGCCCTTTTCCATGGGCTTTGCCCGCAGGCAGTAGGCACAGCGCGGCTCGATGGATTTTTTGAAGATCATAAAAACGCGCCCCCGGGAAGTTCATTTTCTCTTATTATACGATAGCTTCCGGCGTTTTACCACTGTTTTTACGAAAAAAAAGACCAAAAGACCGCAGAGGAGAAGAGAGATGTGCAGGGACTGCTGCCAGTAAGGGGCGAGGGCGGGAACGTTTGGCGCGGGGAAGGGGGAGAAAACGGTCAGGGTGCTTTTCCAGCGCCGGGCGAAGGGGAGAATGAAAAGGGCGGAGAGGGAGGCGTGGAGAAGCTTTCCGATAAAATAGGGCCGGAGGGAAAGCCCGGAGGAAGCGACCACAGAGAGGGCCTGCGCGTGAACGGACAGACCGCCCCAGCCCAGAAGGAAGGCGGCGGTGACGATCCGGCAGGGCAGGGAACCGGCGGACAGGGAGGTGACGCCGGAGGTGACCTCCAATAGGCCAGCGAGGAAGGAAAGCGCCCAGCGCGGAGTGACGCCCAGTGGGGAGAGAAGGAAGGCGGTCCCCCGGGCCAGCAGGGAGAGAAGTCCGGAGACCGAGAGCATACGGAGGACTACCTGAAAGAAAAGCACGAAAGCGCAGACCGACAGGCAGGACATGAAGGAGGAACGGACGGCCTCCAGAAACGCATTGGAAAGAGAGGGAACGGGCGCCGCTTTCGGCATGACGGCGGAGGGTTCCGGCTTCTTGCGGTGGAGGAAAAGGCGGAAGAGAAGCCCCACCGCAAGAGCGGCGGCAATGTGGGCTGCATATAGCGCAAGCCCGACGGCGGTACTCTGGAACACCCCGGCCCCCACCACCCCCAATAGGAAGGACGGTCCGCAGAGGTTGCAGAAGGCGAGGAGGTGCTCTCCCTCCTGCCGGGAGCACTGGCCGGAGGCATAAAGGGCGGCGGCAGAGCGCGCCCCAACGGGATAACCGCCTAAAAGTCCAAGCAGGAATACGGATGCTCCCGGCCCGGAAATGCCCAGAAGAGGCCTGGAAATGGGCGCGAGCACGGAACCCAGCAGCTGGGGAAGCCCCAATCGAATGAGCAGCGTAGTGAGAACGAAAAAGGGAAACAGGGAGGGAATGAGGGTGGCGGTGCACAGCTGCCATCCATCTCGGGCGGCGGCGAGGGCTGCCTGGGGCCACAGTACCAGCGAAAAAAGCAGCGGCAGGAGCAGGAGAAGAAAGGTAATCTGTTTTTTCGGCATGGAACACGTCACCTCCAGAAAGGGTATATGCGCCCTGGCGGGAGGCTATGTCCCCGGGACAGGCAAGCGAGGGGGGAAGAGCGCATATGGTTTTCCAAAAGGAGGGCGCATGGCACCATGGGAAAGGAACGGAAGGAGAGTCTGGCCCAGCGGGTATCGGAGGCCTTTGATCTGCCCGGGGATGTGCTGGGGGGCCTGCCAAGGATCGAACTTACCGGGGACGGAGAACTGCGGATGGAAAACCACAGAGGCATCCTGGACTACGGCAGCGAAGAGATCCACATAAGCGGCGGGCGGCTGATGGTGCGGATCCGGGGGGAGGGACTGGAGCTGAGGGCCATGAATCGGACAGAACTTTTGATCACCGGGCGCATCCGCTCGGTGGAGCTGGAGTGAGAAAGATTGAAAAAATTCATCAATTTTTTGCGGGGCTGGGCGGCCTTCACGGTGGAAGGGCCCTTCCCGGAGCGGCTTTACAACCTGTGCGCCCGGAAGGGCGTTGCCTTCTGGCGGCTGACGCGCATTGCGGAGAACGTGATCTGCCTGCGGGTGGCGGCGAAGGATAAGAAGCGCTTTCGTCAGGCGGCGGAGCAGGCGGGGTGTACCGTTCGGAAAGAGGAAAACGGCGGGGTTCCCTTTTTCCTGTGGGGACTGCGGAAGCGGTACGGATTTCTGGCGGGACTGTTGGGGGCGGCGGTGCTGACGCTGGCGGCCTCGTCCTTTCTGTGGACGGTGGAGGTGACGGGGGCGAAAACGGTGCCCGAGCAGGTGATCACCGCGGCCCTGCGGCGGCACGGGGTGCGTCCGGGGGCCTATGGCCCGGGGCTTGACGTGCGGCAGATCGCACAGGAGACCCTTTTGGAGCTGCCGCAGCTCTCTTACCTTACCGTGAATATCAAAGGAACGCGGGCGGAGGTGATTGTGCGGGAGGGGATGGAGAAGCCGGCGCTGCCGGACGACACCGCCTATTGCGACCTGTACGCCCAGGCGGACGGCGTGGTGAAGCGGGTAGAGATTCTGTCCGGCGAGGCGCTGACGCAGCCGGGGAGGGCGGTGCTGAAAGGGGAACGGCTGGCGGCGGGGATGGTGGAGTTAAAGCCGCCCATGTACAGCGACCTTCCCTCGCGCTACCTGACTGTGCGGGCGGAGGGGGAGGTGTGGGCCGAGACCCGGCGGGTAATAGTGGCGGGGATCCCTCTGACGGCGAAGGGAAAGCGGTACACCGGGGAGAAGAGGACGAAATTTGCCCTGCTGCTGCCGGGGAGACGTATCAATTTTTTCCAAAACAGTGGAATTCCCTGTGGGGAATATGATAAAATAAACGTGACAAAGTCCCTGCCATGGTTCGGTGCTGTGCTGGAAAAGACGGAGTGCAGGGCCTATGTCCGCGAGGAGCGGGAGCTGGACGAACAGAAGGCGGAGGCCATGCTGAAAAACCGGCTGAGAGAGCTGCTGATGCAGCAGGTAGGGGACGGGACGGTGCTGTCTCTGCAATTTAAGGCGGAGCAGCGGGACGGCCTGCTTACCGTGACGCTGACGGCCCAGTGCGAGGAGCAGATCGCCGCGCCGGGGCCGCTGGGGGATCGGACAAACGGATGAAGGAAAAGAAGAGTGAGAGAACATGATCGAACAGACCATCAGCATGGAACGACTGGAAGAGACCATCAACATCTTCGGCTCGTTTGATGAAAATATCCGCATGATCGAGCAGGAATTCCAAGTGACGGTGGTGAGCCGGGACGGGGAACTGAAAATTTCCGGCGAGGCGGAAAATGTGCTGTACGCTGTGAAAGCCATCGAGGCCCTGCTGACGCTGGCCGGGAAGGGCGAGGCCATCACGGCCCAGAATGTGCGCTATATCCTGCAGCTGGTGAAGGCTGGGCAGGAGAGCAAGGTGGCGGAGCTTGCCGGGGACGTTTTGTGTGTGACCGCCAAGGGGAAGCCCATCAAGCCCAAGACCATCGGCCAGAAGCATTATGTGGAGGCCATTCAAAAGAACACCGTGACCCTGGGCATCGGCCCGGCGGGCACGGGCAAGACCTACCTTGCCGTGGCGGCGGCAGTGGCCGCCTTCCGGGAAAAGCAGGTGAACCGCATCATCCTGACCCGCCCGGCGGTGGAGGCGGGGGAGCGACTGGGCTTCCTCCCCGGCGACCTGCAGAGCAAGGTGGACCCTTACCTGCGGCCCCTTTACGACGCCCTGTTTGAGATGCTGGGGCCGGAGACCTATCAGAAGTATCTGGAGCGGGGCAACATCGAGGTGGCGCCCCTTGCCTATATGCGTGGGCGGACCCTGGACGATGCGTTCATCATTCTGGACGAGGCCCAGAACACCAGCCGGGAACAGATGAAAATGTTCCTGACCCGGCTGGGCTTCGGCTCCAAGATCGTCATCACCGGCGACGTGACCCAGATCGACCTGCCGGGCGACAAGGTGAGCGGCCTCAAGGAGGCCATGCGGGTTCTGAAGGACGTGGAGGACATCGCCATCTGCCGCTTAAACGAGGCGGACGTGGTGCGCCACGTGATCGTCCAGCGGATCATCCGGGCCTATGAAGAGGACGAGAACCGGCGGAACGGGAAGGGGAAGAAGTAACATGGCGAAGCGGCATTATATCCCAGTGACGGCCGACGTGCCCGGCGTGAACGATAGTCAGAAGGCATTCATCCGGAAGGTCATCCGCACCGCCCTTGCGGAGCAAGGGGTGGATTTTCCCTGCGAGGTGGACGTGCTGCTGACCGACGACGCGGCCATTCATGAGATAAACCGCGAGATGCGGCAGGTGGACCGGGCCACCGATGTGCTTTCCTTCCCGGAATTTGAGCTTTCCCCCGGCGAGCTGCCCGGGGCGGAGGACGCCGACCCGGGCTCTGGACTGGTGCCATTGGGGGACATGGTGATCTCCATGGAGCATGTGGCGGCTCAGGCGAAGGAATACGGTCATTCCAACCGGCGGGAGCTTGGCTATCTGGTGGTGCATTCCGTGCTGCACCTGCTGGGGTACGACCACCTGGATGAAGGCCCCATGAAAGCACAGATGCGCGCACGAGAGGAGGCCATCCTCGCAGTGCTGGACATTACGCGGGAATAAAAACAGACGGATCGAAGGGAGAAAACCGGAATGAAAAAAGGAAAACTCGGTGCGCTGCTGCTGGCGGGCATGCTGAGCGCAGCCCTGCTGCTGAGCGGGTGCGGCAATACGGGAAAGACGCCCGCTTCTGGAACGCCGGCAGAGACGCCGGGAACGGCAAGTCCGGCCCCCACGGAGACGACGGAGCCGGTCACGCAGGAAGCACTGTTCTGGGAGTTTGCCCAGCGGGATATGCTGGCAGCGGTGGTGTATGAGCCCACGGAGGAAGACCTGAAATGGATGATGGACCGCGAGTGCGCCCCGATGGTGGTCAGCGGGCCGGGCAGCGAGTCGGACTATGCCGAGCGAGTGCTCATCCTGCCCAAATACGGGGACGGGACCGTGACGGTGGAGCGCATCACCTATAACGAAGACGCCACGGCGTATACCGTGGACGAGGTGCTGGGCAAGCTGGAGCCGGGGAACGGCCAGGATGACTGCGTGGGCGGCGTGCTGATCTGCGCGGAGCTTCCGGAAGGTATTCCCAATCTGCTGGTGACGGTGGAGCATGGCGAGGAAAAGGGCAGCATGGTGCTGGGCTATGACGGCCGCGGACTGGGCCTATACTATATCTCAAACGGCGACCCCGAGCGATAAGGAAATGTGAGAAAGCGGGAGAGAGCATGAACATCAGAAAATCGGGCATCATCACCCTGTGCGGGCGGCCCAACGTGGGCAAATCTACCCTGACCAACGCGCTGGTAGGAGAAAAGGTGGCCATTGTTTCCAACAAGCCCCAGACCACCCGGAACCGCATCTGCGCCATTCTGAACCGGGGGGAGAGCCAGTTCGTTTTTATGGATACGCCGGGCCTTCACAAGGCGCGAACGCGGCTGGGGGACTACATGGTCCAGGTGGTGAAGGAAAGCGTCGCCGATGTGGACGCGGTGATGCTTCTGGTAGAGCCTATCCCAAACATCGGCGGGCCGGAGGAGCAGCTCATCGAGCGCATCAAGGGACTGAATGTTCCGTCGGTGCTGGTGATCAACAAGATCGACACGGTGGAGAAGGACAAGCTGCTGGAAGTGATCGACGTATACCGCAAAGCCTTTGACTTTACGGCGGTGCTGCCCATTTCTGCCCGGACGGGCGAGGGCGTGCAGGAGCTGCTCACGGTGCTGGAGGGCTTCCTGCCCGAGGGGCCGCAGCTGTTCCCGGAGGACATGGTGACTGATCAGCCGGAACGGCAGATGATGGCGGAAATTCTGCGTGAAAAGCTGCTGCTGTGCCTGGATAAGGAGATCCCTCACGGGACGGCGGTGGAGATCACGAAGTTTTCCGAGCGGGACGATGGCATCGTGGATGTGGACGCCACCATCTTCTGCGAGAAAGCGAGCCATAAGGGGATCATCATCGGCAAGCAGGGCGCCATGCTGAAAAAGATCTCCAGCATGGCCCGGACGGACATGGAGCGATTCATGGGGACGAAAATCTACCTCACCACCTGGGTGAAGGTGAAAGAAAACTGGCGGGATAATGTGAATTTCATCCGAGACGTGGGATATAAGGATGAGTAAAGTTGACGCAGAAGTCCTCGTGACACGAACGGCAGGCGAGTTGGGTAGACACACCAGACTGTCCCCGAGCTGGGCAAGGCGCGGCTAAGCGCGGGAAAAAGCTGGGGCCATCCGCAACCGACGCCGGAAGGAGAAAAGTGCACCATGCGGCAGCTCCCCGGGTCAAGGGCCGCAGCCCTTGCACTTTTCTCTTGCTTTTGGTGCCAAAAGCAAGAAAAAACCGCGCCCCCCATGGGAAATAACAAAATAAAATTGCCAAAGGCAATTTAACGCAAAAATTTCCGGGGATGAATGAGGTCGAACGGAGCCATGCTGAACTTGAAAAACAAAGGAGGCATGGCGCAGATGAAGTGGGAAAAAGGATACTGGGAGCTGTTTTTTCGGACGGGTTCTCCCATTGCCTATTTACTGTACCGGAAGGAAAAAGAGGGGAAAGGGGCCTGAGGGCCTCTTTCTGCAAGGAAACGGGTGAGGAAACTGCACATCAAGACCAAAGGGATCGTCCTGCGGGAAGTGAACTACAAAGAGGCGGACAAGATCCTGACCGTTCTGACCGAAGAAGGGAAGGTGACGGTGAAGGCCAGGGGATGCCGCAGAAAAAACAGCCCATTGGCGGCGGCCGCCCAACTGCTGACCTATTCCGAAATGACCCTGTTTGAATACCGGGACTATTTACAGATGAACGAGGCGGAGTCCCTGGAGCAGTTCTGGGGCTGTAAAAACGATGTGGAGCTGCTGGCGCTGGGGTCCTATTTCGCCGAGGTGACGGAGGCGGTGGCGGAAGAGGGCCGGACGGACGAGGGGCTGCTGCCCCTGCTGCTCAACTCTCTGTACGCGCTGGGAAGCCTGAAAAAGGACCCGAAGCTGGTGAAGGCAGTCTTTGAACTGCGACTTTTGGTGCTGAGCGGATACGCGCCGGCGCTGGACGGCTGCTGCATCTGCGGAAAGGAGGAACCGGAGGACGGGCGGCTGGTGCTGTCGGACGGTGTCCTACGGTGCGCCGCCTGCCGCGAAGAGGGGGAGACCGGGATCGCGCTGCCCATTTCTCCGGAGACGCGGAAGGTGATGGAATATGTTTCGGAGTGTCCGCCGAAGCGCATTTTCTCCTTTACGATGGACGAAAAGACGATGGTGGAGATGGGGCAGCTCTGCGAGGCGTACTTAATGACCCAGCTGGAACGGGGCTTCCGGACGCTGGATTTTTACAAACAGCTGATGGACCCCATGCTTTGATTCCGGGACCGAAAACGGCCCCGGAAATTTTTTGCCTTTTTAGGGTTGACAAATGAATATGAATGAATATAATAACGAATGAACAGATGTTCATATGTTTTGCGAAAGAGGGGGGAGATCATGGCGGAGGAACGGGATACCTGTGAGTTTATCCACGTGCATGAGGACATCGTCAATCAGGTGAACGCGGCCATGCCGGATGAGGAGATTCTGTACGATCTGGCGGAGCTTTTCAAGCTGTTCGGGGATTCCACCCGGATCAAGATCCTGTATGTGCTGTCGGAGGCGGAGATGTGCGTGTGCGACATTGCACAGCTGCTGGGCCTGACGCAGTCGGCGGTTTCCCATCAGCTGCGGGCACTGAAGCAGAGCAAACTGGTGAAGTACCGCCGGGAGGGGAAGACCGTGTTCTACTCCCTGGCGGACGGGCATGTGCAGACCATTCTCAGCCAGGGGATGGAACACATTGCTGAGTAAGCGGCACCTCGCCGCTTGAGACTTGCCGATACGAGTGACAGGCGGGAAGAAAACCGTCTCCCTTGGGGGGACACAACTCAATAATGAATATATCAAAACAAAAAGAAAGGACTGGATGACATGAAGAAGAACTTTAAGCTGGAGGACCTGGACTGCGCCAACTGCGCTGCGAAGATGGAGGATGCCATCAACAAACTGGACGGCGTGCAGAAGGCGACTGTAAGCTTTATGGCCCAGAAGCTGACCATCGAGGCGGACGACGACCGCTTTGAGGAGATCATGGATCAGGTGGTAAAGATCTGCAAAAAAGTGGAGCCGGACTGCGTGATCAAGCGCTGAACGGCGTAACAAAGGACGGAGTTTATGAGCAGGAAACAGAAAAAGATGCTGTGGCGCATCCTGATCGCGGCGGTGCTGTTCGTCATCGACCTCATTTGGGCGCCGGACGGCGTGGTGGGACTGTGCTATGCTATTGCGGTGTATGCCGTGATCGGCTGGGACGTGGTGTGGCGCGCAGTGCGCAACATCGCCCACGGGCAGGTGTTCGACGAAAACTTCCTCATGGCGGTGGCCACCATCGGCGCCTTTGCCATCGGTAAGTATGACGAGGCCATGGAGGTCATGCTGTTCTATCAGGTGGGCGAACTGTTCCAGAGCTATGCGGTGGGCAAGTCCCGCAAGTCCATCAGCGACCTCATGGACATCCGGCCGGATTACGCCAACCGGGAAGGGGAAGACGGCAAGCTGGAAGAGGTCGACCCGGACGACGTGGAAGTGGGCGAGGTCATCGTGGTGAAGCCCGGCGAGAAGATCCCGCTGGATGGCGTGGTGCTGGAGGGCAGTTCCTCCGTGGACACCAAGGCCCTGACCGGCGAGAGCCTGCCCCGGGAAGTGGGGGACGGCGACGACGTGGTGAGCGGCTGCATCAACCAGACGGGCGTGCTGCGCATCCGGGTGACCAAACCCTTCGGCGAGTCCACGGTATCGAAAATTCTGGATCTGGTGGAAAACTCCGGAAGCAAAAAGGCCAAAGCGGAGCACTTCATCACCAAATTCGCCCGGTACTATACCCCGGCGGTGGTGTTCGGCGCGCTGGCGCTGGCCATTCTGCCCCCCATCATTCTGGGCGGCGGCTGGCGCACCTGGGTGGAACGGGCACTGACCTTTCTGGTGGTGTCCTGCCCGTGCGCACTGGTGATCTCCATTCCCCTTTCCTTCTTCGGCGGCATTGGCGGAGCGTCTCGCAAGGGCATTCTGGTGAAAGGCGGCAACTACCTGGAAGCGCTGGCGGAAGTGGACACGGTGGTGTTCGACAAAACGGGCACCCTGACTAGAGGCAGCTTTTCCGTGACGGCAGTCCACCCCGAACAGGTCAGCGAGGAGGAACTGCTGGAAATGGCGGCGCTGGCGGAAAGCTATTCCGACCACCCCATCTCCCGTTCTTTGAAAGCGGCCTGCGGCAAGGAATTGGATGCGGCACGGGTGAGCGACGTGGAGGAGATCTCCGGCCACGGCGTGAAGGCCAAAGTGGACGGAAAAAACGTCTGCGTGGGAAACGGAAAGCTCATGGACAAGGACGGCGCCGCGTGGCATGAGTGCCACCTGGTGGGCACCGTCGTCCACGTCTCCGTGGAAGGCGTGTACGCCGGGCATATTGTCATCGCCGACGAGATCAAGCCCGACTCGGAGGAGGCCATCCGCGTCCTGAAGGAAAAGGGCGTGAAGAAAACGGTCATGCTCACCGGAGACACCGAGGCGGTGGCCAAAGACGTGGCCGGGCGGCTGAAGCTGGATGAATACCACGCGGGACTGCTGCCTGCCGACAAGGTGGAGCGGGTGGAGGCCCTGCTGAAAGCGGAAGGCGAAAAGGGCAAGCTGGCCTTTGTGGGCGACGGCATCAACGATGCGCCGGTGCTGGCCCGGGCGGACGTGGGCATTGCCATGGGCGCGCTGGGCAGCGACGCGGCCATCGAAGCGGCGGACGTGGTGCTCATGGACGACGCCCCCAGCAAGATCAGCGAGGCCATCGGCATCGCCCGGAAGACCAACCGGATCGTGAAGGAGAACATCTTCTTCGCCCTGGCGGTGAAGGCGCTGGTGCTGATTTTAACGGCCATCGGCCTTGCCAACATGCAGGCGGCGGTGTTCGCCGACGTGGGCGTGGCGGTGATCGCCATCCTGAACGCCATGCGGATGTTGCGCGTGAAATAAGGAGAACAGAAAAATCCCGCACCGCTCAAACGGTGCGGGATTTTTTGCGTCTTAGTCCTTTTTCAGCCGGTCCGCGAAGACGGTGCGGACAATGTAAGCGATGTCAAAACAGGCGAGGGTGAAGGCACCGCCCTGAAAGAGGCGGACGCCGGGATTTTTCGGCAGGAAGCCGAGGACGAAGAGAATGAGGAGAAACGCAGCGTTCAAGAGAAGAAGCACAAAGGGAATTTTGCCCGGTTTCATGGTCACACCTCCATAAATGATAAAGCGGATTTGGATAAAATAATTTTATCAGCGGGGGGGGGAGAATGTCAAGAGATTCATTTATAGATGGAGGTTGCCGCTTAGACCCTCGTGACACGAGCGGCAGGTAGGTTGGAAAGACGCAGAAGACTGTCCCCGAGCCGGGCAAAGCGCGGCTAAGCGCAAGGAGAAGCAGGGATCAACCGCGACGGATGCCGGAAAGAGAAAACGGCACCATGCAGTAGCTCTCCGGGTCAAGGGCCCGAAGGCCCTTGCACTTTTATCCCGCTTTTGGTGTCAAAAGCGGGGGAAAAACCGCGTCCCCTTGGGGGATGACAAAATGAAATTGCCGGAGGCAATTTTGCCGCTGCGGCGGCAGAACGGGTACGATGACAGCCACATCGCCCGCCCCTTGCGTGGGGACGGGAAATATGCGATAATGAAGAAAAAACCGACAGAAGGAACGCAGAACGATGAGCAAGCTGTTTGAAAAATCCATTCACACGCTGGAGCTGGACCAGGTGCTGACCCAGCTGGCGGAGTGCGCGGTGACGGAAGAGGGCAAAGAGCGCTGCCGCAAACTGACGCCCATGGCGGACAGGGACGAGGTCCAGCAGGCCCTTGACGAGACCACGGCGGCGGTGGGGAAGCTGACACTGTATGGAAGTCCGTCCTTTTCCGGGGTGAAGCCGGTGGCGGCCAGCCTGCAGCGGGCGGACCGGGGTGGCGCGCTGAATACGAAAGAGCTTCTGGAGATCGCCGCAGTGCTGCGCTGCGCCCGGATGGCCAAAGAATACGGCGGGGACGGCGAGGGGCAAAAGACCTGTATCGACCAGCTGTTCCGCTCTCTGACGGTGAACCGGTATCTGGAGGAAAAGATCACCGGCTCTATCCCGGCGGAGGGGGAGATCGCCGACAGTGCCAGCAGCGAGCTTGCCTCCATCCGCCGCAGCATCCGGGCCACCGGCGGAAAGGTGCGGGATATTCTGCAAAAGCTCATTTCCTCCGGCCAGGCGAAGTATCTGCAGGAGCCCATTATCACCCAGCGCAGCGGACGGTTCGTGGTGCCGGTAAAGTCGGAGCATAAAAACGACGTGCCCGGGCTGGTACACGATGTGTCCAGCAGCGGCGGCACATTTTTCGTGGAGCCCATGGGTGTGGTGAAGGCCAACAACGAGTTGAGGGAGCTGCAGGCCAGAGAAGAGAAGGAGATCGACCGTATTCTGGCGGAACTGTCTGCTGAGGCCGCGTCCTTTCAGGACGGTATCCGGACGGACTATGCCCTGCTGGTGGAGCTAGATGTGATCTTCGCCCGGGGCAAGCTGGCGGTGCGGATGGATGCGCTGCCGCCCAAGCTTTCTGACAAGGCGCTGCGGCTGAACCGGGCGCGGCATCCCCTGCTGGACCGGAAAAAGGCCGTGGCCAACGACCTGCGGCTGGGGGAGGACTTTGACACGCTGGTGATCACCGGTCCCAACACCGGCGGCAAAACGGTGACGCTGAAGACCATGGGCCTTCTCACCCTGATGGCCCAGTGCGGCCTGCACATTCCCGTTGGGAACGACAGCATGGTGCGGGTGTTCCGGCGGGTGCTGGCCGACATTGGAGACGAGCAGTCGATCGAGCAGTCCCTTTCCACCTTCTCCGCCCATATGAAGAATATCGTGGGCATTCTGAACGAGGCGGATGAGGACACTCTGGTTTTGTTCGACGAGCTGGGGGCGGGCACCGATCCCATCGAAGGCGCGGCCCTGGCGGCGGCGATCATTGATCACAGCCGGGGGCTCGGCGCACTCATCGCGGCCACGACGCACTATGCGGAATTAAAGGTGTATGCCATGACTACGCCGGGGGTGGAAAATGCCTCCTGCGAGTTTGATGTGCACTCCCTGGCTCCCACCTACCGGGTGCTGATCGGCATTCCCGGAAAGTCCAACGCTTTCGCCATATCTCGGCGGCTTGGGCTTTCCGAAGCAGTCATTCAGGACGCGGCGGCGCGGCTGGATGCGGAGAATGTGCGCTTTGAAGATGTGCTGACCCAGCTGGACCAGCAGCGGCAGGCCATGGAGAAGGAAAAGGAGCAGGCGGCGCGCCTGCGGCGGGAGATGGAGGAATCCGCCCGTGCGGCGCAGGAATATAAGACCAAACTGGAGGAAGAGCGGGAAAAGGCCCGCCAGAGTGCCCGGCGGGAGGCTCAAAGCATCATTGACGAGGCCCGCGCGGCGGCGGACACGGTGTATGACGAGCTAAACGACATCCGCAAGCAGAAGAACAAACTGGAAAACTGGCAGGCGGTGAACGACCGCCGGGCGGAAGGACGGCGGCTGCTGAACGAAGCGGAACGCGGGCTTTACGGGAACGGAATGCCGGAAGAGCCGGAGCCGGAGAGCACCCGCCCGGCGAGAGAGGGCGACACGGTGGAGCTGAGGAGCATGGGGACAAAGGCCACCGTGCTGTCGGTGAACAAGGATGGCACCCTGCAGCTGCAGGCCGGGATATTGAAGATCAAGGCAAAGCAGGACGAGGTGCGGGTGCTGGAAGGCGAAAGCAGCGCGAAGAAAGAGGCCGCCCGGGTCATCCGCCGGTCGGAGCACAAGCTGAGAAGTCTGGGCGCTTCCCCGGAGATCGACCTGCGGGGCATGACCGGAGACGAGGCGGTGGCCGCCGTGGAGCAGTTCCTGGATAACGCTATGCTGGCCCATCTGGAAACGGTGACCGTCATCCACGGCAAAGGCACCGGCGCAGTGCGCAAGGCAGTGCGGGATTACCTGAAGCACAGCCGCTATGTCCGGGCCTTCCGACCGGGGGCCTTCGGCGAGGGTGAGGACGGCGTGACGGTGGTCACGCTGAAGTAATGGCCGGGGAGCTTTGACGGAAGTGATGCAGTAGGGTTTTGCACGCTGAAAGCGCACCTGCAATTTCCCTGCAATTTGTGGAAAATGTCATTGACGCTGGGGGGCAAATTTGGTATCCTTAAGAAAGAGAGTACTCTGCACGAGACTGTGCAGAATGAGGAGGGTACAGCATGTATACAAAACAAGTTGTCCTGAACAATCAGGTTGGTCTTCACGCGCGTCCTGCTACTTTCTTTATCCAGAAAGCCAATGAATTCAAGAGCACCATCTGGGTCGAAGTAGACGACCGGAGAGTCAACGCGAAAAGCCTGCTGGGCGTTCTGTCCTTGGGAATCGTCAAGGGTACGGAAATCAGCATCATCTCCGACGGCCCGGACGAGAAGGAAGCGGTGGACGGACTGGTGGAGCTGGTCGAGAGCAATTTCAGCGAATAAGAAAGACATAAGGAAAAGCGCCGCTTTGCGGCGCTTTTTTGATAGAAACGTGAGCCTCGTCGGCCCAAACTGCATATCACTCGCTTCCCTCAGAGAGAGGAAAGCTCATTCATTTCGTTGGGCCTCCTCTCACATTCAAAACCGCTTCGCTGGGTTTTGAATGTGTTTGGGGATGCGGGAGATTTTCGTGACACGAGCGGCAGGCGAGTTGGAAAGAGAAAAGCGGCTGTCCCTGAGCTGGACAAAGCGCAGCTGAGCGCAAGGAGAAGCAGGGACCGACCGCAACGGACGCCGGAAGAAGAATGCGGCAGCTCTCCGGGTCAAGGGCCGAAGTCCCGCCGCGAGTGTAGCGTACAAGCGTTTTGGGCCGAAGGCACAAAACCTTGGTGCAGGGGCAATTCATTTGCCCCGGAGCAAAATCAAATCCGGGGCCCCCGGCGGCGCTTGCGCCGATGGGGATTTCCCCCCGCTTTTGGTGTAAAAAGCGGGAGAAATCCGCGACTCCTGGGGGATGATAAAATAAGACCTGGGGGAAGGGAGGTACTATTTATGACATTTGACGAACTGAAAGAAAAAGCGCATTCTCTGCCCTTACAGCCCGGTGTTTATATCATGCAGAACGCCAAAAACGAAGTGATCTACGTCGGCAAAGCGAAGGCATTGAAAAACCGAGTGAGTCAGTACTTTGCCAATCTTGCCTCCCACACCGAAAAGACCCGGGCCATGGTCAGCCAGATCGACCACTTCGATGTTATTGTGGCGGACAGCGAGTTCGAGGCGCTGGTGCTGGAATGCTCCCTGATCAAGCGGCATCAGCCCCACTACAACATTCTCCTGAAGGATGACAAGGGGTACCCTTATATCCGGCTGACGGTGAACGAGGAATACCCCCGTTTTTCCATCGCCACCCGCCCGGCGGAGGATGGGACACGGTATTTCGGCCCCTTCGGCAGCCGGGGCGCCACCCAGAACATCATCGAGGCGATCCAGACGGCGTATAAGCTGCCCACCTGCGGGAAAAAATTCCCCCGGGACATCGGGAAAGAGCGGCCGTGCCTGAATTTCCACATGGACAAATGTGACGGCTGGTGCCGCCGGCAGATGACGCAGTGGGATCATCAGGAGCGCATCGAAAGCGCCATCCGCCTTTTGAACGGACAGTTTAAGGAGGAGCTGCAGGAGCTGAAGCGCCAGATGGAGGAAGCAGCGGAGGAGCTGAAATTCGAGCGGGCGGCGGAGCTGCGGGACCGGGCAAAAGCCATTGAGCTTCTGGGAAAGCGGCAGAAGGTGGTGGCTGGGTCCCTGGCGGACACCGACGTGGTGGGCTATTTCCGCGGGGAGGCCAAAAGCTGCTTCGTGGTGCTGCACTTTCTGGAAGGCGAGCTGGCGGGGAAGGATATGGTGCTGCTGGAAAACCCCATGGAGGAGGAAGCGGAAGAGGCCGTTGCCTCCATGGTGGTGCAGTTTTATGGTGGAAAGGCCATTCTGCCCAAGCAGATCTTGCTGCCCTGTGAGATCGAGGGGGATGCGGCCATTGCCCGGATGCTGAGCGAGCAGGGCAGCCACAGGGTCTATCTGGTGACGCCCCAGCGGGGGGCGAAGGTGGACCTCATCCGTCTGGCGGAGAAAAATGCCCGGGAAGAGGTGGAACGCGCCACCACGAAGGAAGAGCGGTGCAGCAAGCTGCTGGAGGTGTTGGCGGAGATGCTGGGCCTTTCGGGGCCCCCTATGCGCATCGAAAGCTATGATATTTCCAACACCGGGGCGGCGGACATCGTGGCCTCCATGGTGGTGTTCCAGAACGCCCGGCCGCTGAAACGGGATTACCGTCACTTCAAGCTGCGGGACATGGACGGCCCGGACGACTACGCCGCCATGGAGCAGGTTCTGCAGCGGCGGCTGCGGCATTATCTGGAGAAGGACGAAAAATTCGGCGCGGTGCTGCCCGATGTCTTCTTCATCGACGGCGGCGCAAGCCATGCGGCGGTGGCGGAAAAAGTGCTGCAGGAACTGGGCCTTTCCGTGCCAGTGTTCGGCATGGTGAAGGACGACCGGCACCGGACGCGGGCGCTGATCACCGCCGAGGGCCGGGAGATCGGCATTGCCCAGATCCCCGCTGTGTTCGCGCTGGTGGGGCAGATCCAGGAGGAGACCCACCGGTTTGCCATTGAATTTCACCGAAAGCAGCAGGGGACCCACTTAAAAGGCTCTGTACTGGACAACATCGAAGGGGTGGGCCCCGCCCGGCGAAGCGCGCTCTTAAAGCATTTCAAGAGCGTGAAGAAGATCCGCGAGGCCAGTCTGGCGGAGTTGTGCGCCATAGTGCCGAAGCCAACGGCGGAAAAGGTGTACGCCTATTTTGGCGTGGAGGACAACAAGGCGAAAGGAAGCGAAAAGGCATGAGAGTGATCACAGGTTCAGCCCGGGGGCGGAAGCTGAAGGAACTGAGCGGCATGGAGACCCGGCCCACCACGGACCGGGTGAAAGAGGCCCTCTTCAATATCGTTCAATTTGATCTGGAGGGGCGGAAGGTGCTGGATCTGTTCGCCGGAACGGGCCAGCTGGGCATTGAGGCATTGTCCCGCGGGGCGGGAAGCGCTGTATTCCTCGACCAGAGAAAGGACGCCGCCGCCCTGATCCGGGAAAATCTGAAGGTGACCGGCCTGCAGGAGCGGGGATGCGTCCATCAGGGAGATTCCATCGCCTATCTCGCCGCCTGCCGGGAAAAATTCGACCTTATTTTCCTGGATCCGCCCTATCAGTCCGGCCTCTTGGAGCAGGCGCTGGAGAAGATCTGCGCATTTGACATCCTGACAAAACATGGTATAATCATGTGTGAAAGCGCACTGGATAAGGCTTTGCCGGAACTTTCCGCCCCTTATGGGAAAGAAAAGGAGTACCGGTACGGCAAGATCAAGCTGACCCGCTACAGCAGGAGCGCGGACTGAAGGAGCATGACCATGAGCGAGAAGCAGATCGCTGTCTACCCCGGCAGCTTTGACCCCATTACGCTGGGGCACCTGAACATCATCAAGCGCGCGTCCCACATTTTTGACCGGCTGATCGTGTGTATCATGGTAAACTCGGAAAAGACGGGCCTGTTTGTCCCCGAAGAGCGGGCGGAACTGGTGCGCCGGGCGACGGAACGCTTCCCCAATGTGGAGGTGGACGTCTCTCACGAGCTGCTGAGTGAATACACCCGCCGCAAGGGCGCCCGGGTGGTGGTGAAGGGCCTGCGCGCCCTGTCCGACTTCGAGAAGGAGTTCCAGATGGCCCACATCAACCATCGCCTGAACCCGGAGCTGGACACCATGTTCCTCACCTCCAGCGAGAAGTACACCTTCTTGAGCTCCAGCGTGGTGAAGGAACTGGGCAGCTATGGCGCGGACCTTACGGATTTTGTCCCCCGGGAGATCCTTGGGGACATCGAGGCGAAACTGAAGGGAAAAAGGGCTGACCGCCTTTGACGGAAGGCTTTACCCGTTGGCATTGCCAAATTGAACGGGAAGAAAGGATACTACTTATGGCGACCGGCGTGGAAGAACTGCTGAATATGCTGTATGAAATGATCGACGAGGCGAAGAACGCCCCCCTAAGCTCCGACAAGTGTGTGCTGGAGCGGGACAAGGCGCTGGACCTGCTGGATGACATCCGCGCCCAGTTCCCCGTAGAACTGAGCGAGGCCAAGAAGCTGCTGGCCGCCCGGAACGAGTACATCTCTTCCGCCCGGCGGGAGGCGGAGCTTATGCGTCAGCAGGCGGCGGAGCAGGCCAAGCAGATGGTGGCCGACAACGAGCTGACCGCTCAGGCACGCCAGCGCAGCAACGAGATGATGCGCATGGCTGAACAGCGCAGCCGCGAGCTGAAGAAGGCAGCCAACGAGTACTGCGAGGATGCCCTGCGGCGCACGGAAGAGGCCGTGGCCGAAGCCTATGACGAGATCAAGAAGTCCCGGGCCCGGTTCCGCGCGGCGGCTGGCTCGGCAGGGGCCTCCGGGAGCCAGGGAAGCCCCCGGGTCTACGACGCGGCGGCGGACGAAGACTAAAGCACATTCAGAGGAATTCGGAAAGGAGCATCGGAAAACAGAAGTTCCGATGCTCCTTTTTTTACAGAAGAGAAGAGAGACGGAGGAGAAACGGATGAAGCAAGGGAGGAAACGGGCGCTGGCGCTCCTGCTGACGGCGGTCCTGATCGTGACGGGGGCCTGCAGCGTGCCCGCAGCCTGGGCGGAGCAGAAGGAGGAGAACAAAATGGTGACGGTTCTTTTCACCCACGATACTCATTCCCATCTGCTGCCCGCAGCGGACGAGGACGGGGGAGAGTACGGCGGCTATAACCGCCTGGCCACCCTGATGAAGAAGCAGCGCGCTGCAGCGGAGAAGAACGGCAGCGCCGTGCTGACGGTGGACGGCGGCGACTTTTCCATGGGCAGTCTCTTCCAGACCATTTACACCCAGCATGCCTCTGAACTTCGGATGTTGGGAGCGCTGGGGTGCGACGTGACCACCTTCGGCAACCACGAATTTGACTACCGGGCCAAGGGGCTGGCCGAGATGCTGAACGCCGCGGCGGAAAGCCGGGAGGTATCGGCGGACGACGGCCTTCCCCACACGGTGCCGGAGATCGTGCAGGCAAACTACGTGACACCCAAGGATCCGGAGGACGCGGGGAGCATCGCCCTGCAGGAGGCGCTTACAAATTACGGCGTGAAGCCCTACACCATGGTGGAAAAGGACGGGGTGCGCTTTGCGGTGTTCGGCATTCTGGGCGAGGACGCAGACATGACCGCCCCGATGTCCGGCATGGAACTGCAGGACCCGAAGGAGACTGCCAAGGCGGTGGTGAAGGAGATTCAGGAGAACGAGACGTATGACTATCTCATCTGCCTTTCCCACTCCGGCACCGACGGCAAGGGCGGCGGCGAGGACGTGGAACTTGCCAAGGCGGTGGACGGGATCGACCTGATCGTCTCCGGCCATACCCACTCTACCCTTGCGGAGCCGCTGGAGGTAAAGGGGACGTACATCGTCTCCTGCGGAGAGTATACGGAGAATCTGGGCGTCATTCAGCTGAAAAAGGACAATGGGAAGACGAAGCTTGTTTCCTACGGTTTGCTTCCGGTAGACGAGACGGTGGAGGCCGATCCGGACATGACAGAGTACGCCGAAGGGTTCAAGCGGCTGGTAGAGCAGGAGTACCTCTCCCAGTTCGGCTATGGGTTTGACCAGGTGCTGGCGGAAAATCCGGTGGAGTTCGTCCGCTTTTCAGAATTTGCCCGGGAGCAGAAGGAGGAGGGCCTCGGCAATTTGATCGCCGACAGCTTTGTGGCGGCGGTGAAGAAGGCAGAAGGGGAAAACTACGTACCTGTGGACTTCGCAGTGACAGCGTCCGGTGTGGTGCGCGGCTCCCTGGCCCAGGGGGAGATTACGGTAAGCGATGCTTTTAACGTGTCCTCCCTCGGCTCCGGGGCGGACGGATCCCCGGGATATCCGCTGGTGTCCGCCTATCTGACGGGGAAGGAGCTGAAGGACACCTTTGAGGTGGACGCCTCGGTGACGCCGCTGATGTCCTATGCCCAGCTCTACAGTGCGGGCATGGAATGGACCTTCAACCCTCACCGGATGATCTTTGACAAGGTGACGGAGTGCCATCAGGTGCTGCCCGACGGCAGCACGGCGGAGATCGAGGACGACAAGCTCTACCGGGTGGTGACCGGGTTGTACTGCGCTCAGATGCTGGGCATGGTGGAGGAGAAGAGCTTCGGGATCCTCTCCATCACCCCGCGGGACGAGAACGGAGACCCGGTGGAGGATATGGAGACGCGTATTCTCCATAACCCCGACGGCAGCGAGGTGAAGGAATGGTTCGCCCTGGCGGATTATCTCCATGACCTGAAGGTGGTGCCAGCCCGGTACGGCGCGCCGGAGGGATGGAAAAACGTGGAGGACAGCCGCAGCCCCGCCGCGGTGCTGAAGGACCCGGGAGCCCCCACCATCGTGGCCGGTGCGGCGGTGGCCGGAGTGGCCATTCTGGCAGGCGGCGCCGTTGGGCTGGTGAGAAAACACCGGAAAAAGAAGAAAAAACAGTAAGGGGAAAAGGCAGAGAGCGCAGCAGTGCTCCCTGCCTTTTTTCTTATGTTTTCTCCAGAACCGACAGAGTTATGGTTGATGTGTTACACTGAAAGCAAGTAACAGGTGATTTTTCGCCATGAGGAGGAAAAAGTATCTATGAACGCATATTTTCCCCATTTGTATGAGCCCATTCAGATCGCCGGACTGCGGCTGAAGAACCGCCTCATTTCGTCCCCCACATCCCAGGCGGACGTACAGCCGGACGGCACTCTGGGGGTGCACAACATCGCCTATTTCGGGCACAAGGCAAAGGGCGGCGCGGCGCTGGTGACTGTGGGCGACGGCATTGTCCATCCCACCGGGCAGGATCACCCCACTCAGGTGAAGCTGTATGACGAGGCTGTGCGGGCCAGTCTGCTGCGGTGCAGCGAGGAGATCCACAAGTATGGCGGGAAGGCCTGTATGCAGCTGTCCCACGGCGGCATTGTCTGCAACCCCGCCTTTATCGGCGGCCGGCGGCCACTCGGCCCTTCGGAAATGCCGGTGTCCATCGGGTTCCAGACCACGGGGTCGGTGGAGACCATGAGCGAGGCCATGACCGTAGAGATGATGGAGGAGATCGCGGCGGCTTTCGCCGCAGCGGCGGCCCGGGTGAAGCTGTGCGGCTTTGACATGGTGCAGGTGCACGGCGCCCATGGCTGGCTCATCTCCCAGTTCCTCTCCCCTAACACCAATAAGCGCACGGATGAGTACGGCGGCAGCTTGGAGAACCGCTGCCGGTTCCCCATCATGGTGCTGAAGGCCATCCGGCAGGCAGTGGGCAAGCAGTTCCCCATCTCCATGCGCATCAACGGCTGGGACGGCGTGGAGGGCGGACTGGAGCTGCCCGAAAGCCTGGAGATCTGCAAGATTCTGGAGCCGTATGTGGACTGCTTCCACGTGTCGGCCAGCGTCCATTATGAGGCACTGCTGCAGGACCTGATGCAGTCCCCAATCTACACCCCGAGAGGGCATCTGCTGAAGTATGCCGCCGCAGTGAAAAAGGTGGTGCAGAAGCCGGTGATCACCATCGGCGGACACAGCGACCTGGCAGAGATGGAGCGCATTGTGGCCGACGGCGAGGCAGACATCATCGCTATGGGCCGCCAGCTGCTGGCTGACCCCTATCTCCCTAAGAAGGGTATGCTGGGGCAGGCGGACAAGGTGCGCCACTGCCTGCGGTGCGCCAACTGCCAGTCCGGCCGGTTTACCCACGGCGCTGCGCGGTGCAGCCTGAACCCGCTGATCGGCCGGGAATACGAGTCCGACTTCTGGCCCCCTGCGAAAGAGAAGCGCAAGGTGCTGGTGATCGGCGGAGGCCCGGGCGGCATGGAGGCCGCTATCACGGCGGCACGGCGTGGCCATGATGTAACTCTGTGCGAAAAAAGCGACAGCCTGGGCGGCGCACTGAAATTCGCACAGTTTGTAGATTTTAAGCAGGATCTTTACCGTCTGGTGGGCACCATGGAGCGGGAACTGCGTGAGCTGCCCGTGAAGGTGCTGCTGAATACGGAGGTCACCCCGGAGGAGGCCCGCTGGGGCAAGTATGACGCCATCCTCGTAGCGGTGGGGGCAGATGAGATCGTGCCGCCTTTCCCCGGAAAGGAGCAGGATTTCGTCCTGATGGCCGCGGAGGCCCATGAGAACGCCGCGAAGGTCGGCCAGAACGTGGTGGTCATCGGCGGCGGCATGGTAGGCTGCGAAACAGCGCTGGACTTTGCCGGTCAGGGCAAAAACGTGACCATTGTGGAGATGGCTCCCCGGGTGTCCGGCGACGCGAACTTCCGCTATGTGCGCACCATTGCCATGGAGATTGAAAAGCGGGGCGTAAAGACCGAAGTGTCCGCCCGCTGCACCGCCATCGGCGACCATACGGTGGAAGCACAGCGCGAGGACGGAAGCGTCGTGACCATCCCGACGGACACGGTAATTTTGGCCGTGGGGATGCGGGCACGGACGGCGTTGGCGGAATCTTTCCGCGAATGCGCGCCTCAGGTGATGGACATCGGCAACTGCATGAAGCCCGGACAGGTGAAGGAAGCCATCCGCAGCGGCTTTGACGCGGCCATGTTCCTGGATTAAAAGAAAAGCCCCGTTCCGCCGAAAGCGGAACGGGGCTTTTGGGTTGGAAAAGGTCACTTCTTCAGCCAATAGGAAAAGTCGTTGGCGAAGTGCTTCCGAACCAAAGCCAGCCGGATCACGGAGAGAAGAATACCAATGGCCAGTCCCAGCCCGGGGCGAATCGAGTCCAGAATGACGCCCACGATAAAGGCGACGGCACAGAAAATGAGGGCAGCGGCCACCTCACGGCACATACCTTCTTCGTTGTACCGGGCGCGCTCTTCCGCGGACTTATGGCCGAAGCCGGGGATCAGGCGGGAGGCGAAGGCACCGGAGCGGTGAAAGGTATAGCCCAGCGAGACCGTGAAGGCAATACACAAGGCGTCAATGGCCATGAAGATCAGTTTGGTTTTCATAAGGAAGCTCCTTCCGACAGATCCCGCAGGCGGGACAAATCTAAAATGCGGAGGCCGCCCCGGCGGGACTCCACCAGCCCGCTGCGGCAGAAACGGCGCAGAAGCAGGGTGGTGTTGGCCCGGGTGGCCCCGGTGAAGCAGGCAAGCTGCGCATGAGTGATGAGAAACCAGTTCTCCCCATCCCACGGGACGCCCAGCTCTGGCAGGAGAAGCAGGGTGGCGGCCAGCTTGGCGTCCCCCCGTTTGCCGGTGACGGTGCAGAGGTGGGCATTGGCCATACGGAGCTTATAGGCCAGCATGGCCACCAGATAGCGGGCAAATTCCGGCTCGGACGCCAGCAGCGCGTCCGCCTGTTCGGCGGTGAGCAGCCAGGCGGTGACTTCTGTCATGGCGATGGCAGCGGGACTGCTGTCCCGCTGGAGGGCGGAGGCTTCCCCCACCAGATCGCGTGGGCCGTACAGCGCTACGATGGATTCATTGCCGTCGTCCAGAATGTGTGAGACCTTCACCTGACCGGAGCGGAGGAAGAAAAATCCGCCGCTGGGGGCATTCTGCTCGTACAGTACGTGCCCCGCCGGGAGAGAGACCGGCCGCCCCTGGGCGGACACTATGGCCCATAACCGGTCAGACAGGGCGGGAATGGAGCGATGATAGTCCACTTAAGCCGCCTCCCTTTGTCTGTACCGTAAGTTACCTTTATTATAGCGCGGCAGAGAGGGGTTGTCTACTTCCGGGACAAAAAAAGACGAAAAGGGGGCGCTGCCCGGCGGCAGCGCCCCCTTGTCGGGGAAAAGCGGTTTACCGCTTTCTGCGGGAGCGGAAGAACAGGGCCGCCAGAAGGCCGAAGAAAATGGCGGCGGTGATCCCGGCGGAAGCGGCAGTGATGCCGCCGCTGAGGGCGCCGAGGAGGCCGCTTTCCGCCACGGCCTCGCGGACGCCTTTGGCCAGCAGATGCCCGAATCCGGTGAGGGGAACGGTGGCCCCGGCCCCAGCGAAGTCAGCAAGAGGCTGATAAAGTCCCAGCGCGCTGAGAATAACACCGGAGACCACATAGAGCACCAGAATGCGGGCGGGGGTGAGGCTGGTTTTGTCAATGAGCACCTGACCGATGAGGCAGAGAACACCGCCCACCAGAAAGGCACGGAGAAGGGAAGAGGCAAGCTCCATAGGGAGAACTCCTTTCAGCGAAATGCCCCGGGGGCGGGGCGTGCAGTTTGCAGGACCACAGCGTGACAGATGCCGGGGATGCTCTCCCCCTGCTGGACGGAAACGGGGGAGTGGAGGGCACCAGTGCCGCAGAAAAGGACCCGGTTCCAGCGCCCGGCGCGCATTCCCCGCAGCAGATAGCCGCCCAGAACCGAGGCGGAGCAGCCGCAGCCGGAACCGCCGCAGTGAACGTCCTGCTTTTCTGGGTCGAAGATCAAAACGCCGCAGTCCTGATAGGTATCCCCCAGGGGGCGGCCGTCTTTCCGGAAGAAATCGGCGACGATGCCCATGCCCAGACTGCCCAGATCGCCGGTGACAATAAGGTCATAATCGAAAGGGGAAAGACCGGTGTCGGCAAAGTGGGACTTCAGGGTGTCATAAGCGGCGGGAGCCATGGCGGCGCCCATATTGTTGGCGTCCTGAATGCCCTTATCCTGTACAATTCCAACGGTGGCGCAGGTGACATACGGCCCCGGGCCGTCCGGGCCGAGGAGAACGGCCCCCGCGCCGGTGACCGTCCACTGGGCGGTGGGGGTGCGCTGGCCGCCGTATTCCAGCGGCGTGCGGTACTGCCGTTCCGCCGTGCAGAAGTGGGAGGAGGCCGCTGCCGCGGCCAGGGCCGCATAGCCGCCGTCCACCGCCATGGCGGAGAGCAGCAGGGACTCCGCCATGGTGGAGCAGGCACCGTACAGCCCGAGAAATGGCGCGGCGATCCCCCGCGCGGCATAGGACGAGCCGATGCACTGATTCAAAAGGTCGCCGGCGAAAAGCAGCTGCAGCTCCTCCGGCGTGCGGTTTGCCTTGGAAAGGGCGGTGCGGATGGCGCGCTGCTGCAGGGCAGTCTCGGACTTTTCCCAGCTGTTTTCGCCAAAGGTGTCGTCTTTGTCCACATAGTCAAAAAAGGCGGAAAGAGGGCCTTCCCCCTCTTTCTTTCCGGCGGCGGAGGCAAAGCCCAGCACGGAGGGCGCGGAGGGGAAGAGAAGGGTGCGGCGGCCCAAGCGGTTTTCGTTCACGTTCATCGCTCCTTTTTCCATAGGGTGCCCTGTGTGGAAAAAAGTATGAGAAAGAACGAAAAAATCCCGGCGCGCGCTGGAAAAAACGGCGGGGATAAGGTATAATCAAACACAAACAAAAAGCCGCCCTATCGGGCGGAACAGAATGGGGAGAAGCCCTTTGAGCAGTGAAACCAAACGAACCATTGCCTATTTGTGCCCGAAGTGCCGCCAGATCGTGCTGGCGGAACGCAGCATTTTTGCCCTGATGGCGGAGCCTACCGACGTGAAATGCACCTGCGGCGGCTCTGCCGTGCATATCGAGCTGGACCAACGGACGGCCACGGTGGCCATTCCCTGCGCCTTCTGCGGCGAGGGGCACAAGGGCACCTTTGACGCTCATACCTTCTGCGACGAAAAGCTGATCGTCTGCTCCTGCGTGCAGCGTGGGGTGGACTGCTGCTACATCGGCGAGGAAGGACTGGTGCGCAAGCAGGCTGCCCGCCTGAAGGAAACGCTGGAGCAGCTGGAAAAGGCCCAGGAAGAGCCGGGTACCTTTCAGAACGACATCATCATGCACGAGGTATTGTCCGAGGTGCGGGATATCATCAAGCGCGGCGGCGTGGGCTGCGCCTGCGGCGGCAAGGGTTGCCGCGTAAAGGTGGGCTATAACGCCGTGGAGCTGAGTTGCCCCGACTGCGGAGCCACCATGCGCATTCCCGCGGCCACAGCGGACGATCTGGACGCCATCTGCTGTAAGATGACCCTGACCATTCAGGGAAGAAAAAAGGGGTAAACGATGGAACTGAATTATGAATTCATGGTGGACTCCCGGGACGTGGACAACCGGAATCAAGCCCGGCCTTCCGCCGTGCTGGGATATTTGCAGGAGGCAGCGGTGGAAGCCTCGGTGGAGATGAAGGTGGACCGGGACCGGGTGGTGGCCAAATACAGCTGCTTCTGGATGCTGGTGCGTATCTGGGTCTCCCTGAAGCGGCCGCTGCGCTTCGGCGAACACCTTACCGTAACCACCTGGCACCGGGACGGAAAGGGTGCGTCCCTTTACCGGGATTTTGACCTGACGGTGGATGGAGAGAACGTGGGCGAGGCGGTGTCCATCTGGGTGCTGGCCAGCCTGAGCGACCGGAAGCTGATGCGCATGTCAAGCATCGAGGAGTGCAGCAAGGTAAACGCCGGGGGCGAGCGGTGCAAGGAAAAGACCATCGCAAACCTCCGCCATCCGGACAAGCTGGAAAAAACGGACGAGCGGAAGCTCTACTACAGCGATACGGACATCAACGGCCATGTGAACAACATTCACTATGCCGACTTCGCCTGCGACGCGCTGCATCTGGAGCATATGACGAAGGAGGAGTACGTCAGCGAGTGGCAGGTGTGCTACCTTTCGGAGTGCCAGTGCGGTGAGACGCTGGAGCTGCTGACCGGCAGCCATGAGGACGGCGGCTTCGTCCTGGGGCAGGATAAAGAGGGCAAAAACCGGTTCACAGCGGTGCTGAAGCGCTCCAAGCTGAACTGAAAGAACCCCGGCAGCCATTGTGCAAGGGCTGCCGGGGTTCTTTTACGCCAAAACAGCAGGAGGGCGCACCCGTACGGGTGTGCCCTCCTGCTGTTTTGCTGTGGTCTGTCCTTTATATCCTTACTCCAGCTCAAATGCGCCGGTGTAAAGCTGATAATAGATGCCGTGCTGACGGATAAGGTCGTCATGGTCGCCACGCTCCACAATATGTCCGTGATCCAGCACGATGATCGCGTTGGAATTACGGACGGTGGAGAGCCGGTGAGCGATGACGAAGACCGTGCGGCCGGACATTAGCGCGTCCATACCCTGCTGGACGAGAGCCTCAGTGCGAGTGTCGATGGAGGAGGTGGCCTCATCCAGGATCATGACCGGGGGATCG
The DNA here is from genome assembly GCA_934646175.1 of uncultured Oscillospiraceae bacterium. GTDB lineage: Bacteria > Bacillota > Clostridia > Oscillospirales > Oscillospiraceae > CAKUEI01. The sequence goes on along the minus strand of CAKUEI010000005.1, from coordinate 2,064 downwards.
GCCACGGCGGCGCGGGCGATGGCCAGCAGCTGACGCTGGCCCTGGCTGAGGTTGGCGCCGTTGCCGGTGAGCATGGTGTCGTACCCCTGGGGGAGGCGGCGGATGAAGTCGTCCGCGTTGGCCAGCTTGGCGGCCACCTCGACCTCTTCATCCGTGGCGTTCAGGTTGCCGTAGCGGATGTTTTCCCGCACGGTGCCGGTAAAGAGGTTGGTGTCCTGCAGGACGATGCCCAGGCTGCGGCGCAGGTCAGGCTTGCGGATGTCGTTGATGCTGATGCCGTCGTAGTGGATCTTGCCGTCGGCAATGTCGTAGAACCGGTTGACCAGATTGGTGATGGTAGTTTTCCCGGCACCGGTGGCGCCCACAAAGGCCAGCTTCTGGCCGGGCTTTGCGAAGAGGGAGATGTCATGCAGGATGGTCTTGCCCTCTTCATAGGCAAAGTCCACGTGGTCAAAGCGCACGTCGCCGGCGAGCTTTACATACCGGAAGGAACCGTCTTCCTGGGGGACCTTCCAGGCCCAGGTGTTGGTGCGGCTGGCGGATTCTGTCAACTCGCCGTTCTGGTCATAAGTGGCGTTCACCAGCGTGACGGTGCCGTGGTCCTCCTCCGGTGCCTCATCCATCAGGTTGAAGATACGCTCGGCGCCTGCCAGAGCCATGAGGACGGAGTTGAACTGCTGGGAGATCTGGTTGATAGGGTTGGTAAAGCTCTTGGACAGCTGAAGGAAGGTTGCGATGGTGCCCAGGGTGATGGAGCCGATGCCGTTGAGGGCCAGCGCGCCGCCGGCCATGGCCACGATGACGTACTGGATGTTGCCGATGTTGACCATGATGGGCATGAGGATGCTGGCATAGGTGTGGGCCTTGTCGGCACTTTCGAACATGGCATCGTTCACCTTGTCAAAGCCCTCTTTGGCCTCTTCCTCGTGGCAGAAGACCTTGACCACCTTCTGGCCGTTGATCATCTCTTCGATATAGCCGTTCAGGGCGCCCAGGGTGCGCTGCTGGCTGATGAAATAGCGGCCGCTGCGCCCGGCGATGAACTTGGTGACGAACATCATGAGGAATACGCAGACGATGACCACGATGGTCAGGGGGATGTTGGTAATGAGCATGCCGATGAAGGTGGCCACGATCATCATGCCGGAGTTGAACATCTGGGGCACGCTCTGGGAGAGCATCTGGCGCAGGGAGTCCACGTCGTTGGTGTAAACGCTCATGACATCGCCGTGGGCGTGAGTGTCAAAATACTTGATGGGAAGAGTCTGCATGTGGGCGAACAGGTCGTCACGGACCTTTTTCTGCACGCCCTGAGAGACCACGACCATGTTGCGGTTATAGGCGTAGGAGCAGAGAATACCCACCAGATAGACGCAGCCCATGGTAACAAGCGCGCGGAGCAGGGGGGCGAAGTTGGGGGCCGCGGAGCCGATGAGGGGGGTGATATAATCGTCGATCAGGGTGCCCAGGAACAGGGAACCGGCCACACCGGCGATGGCGCTGAGGAAAATGCACACCAGCACCAGAATGAAGCGGACCTTATACCCGGTGCCCACATAATTCATCAGCCGGCGGAGGGTCTTGCCTGCATTCTTCAGACCGGGGCCGCCTTTTCCTTTTTTATTCATCGTCGTTTCCCTCCTTCGTCTGGGATTCGTAGATCTCGCGGTAGATCTCGCAGGTTTTCAGCAGCTCTTCGTGGGTGCCCATGGCGGCGATCTCGCCGCCGTCCATCACCAGGATTTTGTCTGCATCTTCAATGGAGGAGATGCGCTGAGCGATGATGAATTTGGTGGTGTCCGGGATCTCTTCCGCGAAGGCCTTCCGGATGAGGGCATCGGTCTTGGTGTCCACGGCGGAGGTGGAGTCGTCCAGGATCAAGATCTTGGGCTTTTTCAGCAGGGCCCGGGCGATGCACAGGCGCTGCTTCTGGCCGCCGGAAACGTTGGAGCCGCCCTGCTCGATATAGGTGTCGTACTTATCGGGGAATTCCTCGATGAAGGGGTCGGCCTGAGCCAGTTTGCAGACGCGGATCATTTCCTCGTCCGTGGCGTCGGCGTTGCC
>CAKUEI010000004.1 GCA_934646175.1 uncultured Oscillospiraceae bacterium | reverse complement strand
AAAACGATGATGAAGAAAAAGTAAAGGACGCTGCGGCGCAGATGCTCCCGCTCCCCCGTCCCCCAATAGGCGGACAGGGCGTCCGCCGCGCAGCGCAGATTGCCGATGCACATGGTGGAGGCGTAGGGCTTATGCTCCACCGTGCGGAAGCTGTCGATCTGCATGGCGCAGGAAAGCGAGACCAGGGCGCTGGAGAGATGATCCACCGCGGCGGGGAGCAGCCCGGCGGCAAACAGCAGACCGATCTCGATAAGTAAGATCAGCTGCCGCCAGTGCACCGCGGTCAGGGTGCTCAGGTGCAGCCGGATCTGCTGGGCCAGCAGCAGTCCGGCCACGAAGGCGACCAACGGGATCAGGTGCAGAAGGGCCTGCCGCCAGTCGCGGTCCGCCAAGGCCATGCTCATGAGCACCACATTTCCTGTCTGGGCGTTTGCGAAGGTCTTTCCGCGGCAAAGATAGGTATACGCGTCCTGCAGTCCGCCGCTTAAAGAAAGCAGGATACCCACCAGAACAGATTCTGACATTTGAGGATGCAGCAGCCTCACGTTTTCCGCCGCCTTTCGAAAAGAAAAATGATTTTTTTCACCTCATTATACACAGGGCGGGCGGTGCTGTAAAGACCACCCGCGGAAAGAGCCATTTCTACACCGGCCTTGCTTGCGTCCCTGTGGGGGATATGATATAATATCCTGTCAAATTGGCGGGATATGTGCGGATTTCCGGCATACCGGGCCGCAAAGAGAGGATGAGCTGCATATGAAAGCGTTGATCATCGAAAAACAGGCGATCCGAAACAACATTTGCGTGGTGCGGGAAAAGGCCGGGTCCTCTTTTATCTATGCGGTGCTTTCCGGCGACGGACAGGGGGCGGGACTGACGGAGCTTGCCACCATCTGCCGGGAATCCGGGATCGCCCGCTTTGCCATCACCGAGCCGGAGGACGGCGAGCGCCTGCGCCGGGCCGGATTTGTGGAGGAAGAGCTGCTGATGCTGCGCTCTACCACCGACCAGGAGGAGCTGGAACTGCTGGCGGACAACCATGTGGTCTGTGCCGTGGGCTCCGCCGAGGCGGCCGCGGCGGTGAACGCGCTGGCGTCTGAGCGGGCCACGGTGATCGAGGCCCATGTGCAGATCGATTGCGGCTTGGGTTTCGGCGGATTCCCGCTGGAGGAGCCGGAGAAGATCCTGCTTGCCTATCGCACCATGCCCAACGTGGCGGTGTGCGGCCTGTTTACCCAGATCCATTTCCGCGACGGTGCGAACCCGGAGGCGCTGGATGCGGTGAATAAGCTGGATGCCCTTATCGAGCAGATCCATCAAGCCGGGTTTGAGACTGGCGTGGTCCATCTGGCCGGGTCCCACGGGCTTATGACCTATGACTTCATGCGCCGGGACGCGGTCCGGGCGGGCAGCGTGCTCATGGGCCGCTGCCGCCGCACCAAGGGGGACAAGCTGCAGACCGTCGGGTACGGCGAGGCTACGCTTTCCGATATCCGCTGGCTGCCCAAGGGGCATACCATCGGCGCGGAAAAGCCCATCACCCTGAAGAAGGCCACCCGGGTGGCGGTGCTCCCGGTGGGGTATGAAAACGGCATGGGCATCACCGCCCCGGATAAAAAGGACGAGGGGCTGCTGTTCGGCCTTTTGGGCGAAAAGAAGAACACGGTGCGCATTGGCAGCAGCAAGGCCAAGCTGATCGGCAGCATCGGTGCCCGGGAGACGCTGGTGGACGTGACGGATCTGGACTGCCATATGGGTGACACCGCCCGCTTTGAGCTGGAGCCCATGTTTGCCCGCGGCCTGAAGCGGGTATACCGCTGATGGAAGGGCAAAAGCAGGGCACTTTCCCATTCTGGGACGCCTTTGAAGGGGGCCTTCGCCCGGAGCGGGAGCTGCGCCTTGCCCCGGAGGAGCTTGCCGCCCTTTGCCGGGAGTGCCCGGAGGCGGCGTGTACCCCCATGGGGGCTCCCTCCGGCGGGAAAACATGGTATCACATTATTCTGGAAGGAACGTGTTAAAGGCTTATGACCGGGGAAACCAAGTTTCTGCCGCTGCTGTTCGGCGGCGATATCAATGTGTACAGCGTGGCCCGTGCATTTTATGAGGCCTATGGAGTGAAAGCCACGGCTTACGGGCGCTTCGGCGCCTCCGTCTGCGCGGACAGCGCCATTCTGGACTACCGGGTGGAGTCGAAGATCGAGCAGGCCGAGGTTCTGTGCGGCAAGGTGCGGGAATTTTCCGCCCGGCATCCGGACAAAACCGTGCTGGCCATCGGCTGCGGCGACAGCTATGTGCAGCTGCTGGCGGAGCACCGGGAGGAGTTCCCGGCCAACGTGATCGCCCCCTATATTCCGGGCGAACTGCTGAACACCCTGATCAACAAGGAAAAATTCTATGAGATGTGCGACCGGTATGGTCTTCCTCATCCGGCCACGGTGGTGTACCGCCCGGAAATGGGGGATGACTTTGCCCTGCCCTTTGAGCCGCCGTACATCTGCAAGCCCGCGGACGGCGTCGCCTACTGGGCGCATCCATTTGAGGGGAACGAAAAGGTCTTTCTGCTGGACTCCCGGGAGGCGCTGGTGAGCACCCTCCGCAAAGTCTATGCCTCCGGCTATCCCTCCTCCATGATCATTCAGGAATTCATCCCCGGGGACGACAGCTACATGCGGGTGCTGACCAATTATTCCGACCGGAACGGCAAGGTAAAGCTCATGTGCCTGGGACACGTCCTTTTAGAGGAGCATAACCCCCACGGTATCGGCAACCACGCCGTCATCATGACGGAGCAGAACGAGGCGCTGTGCGAAAAGATCCGTGCCTTTCTGGAGGACCTGCACTACACGGGCTTTTCCAACTTCGACATCAAGTATGACGAGCGCACCGGCGAGTATAAGCTCTTTGAGATCAACTGCCGCCAGGGGCGCAGCAACTATTATGTCACCGGGGACGGGTACAACATCGCCCGCCTTCTGGTGGAGGACCGAGTGGAAAAGAAGGAGCTTCCCTTTGTTCTGGCGCAGAATAAGAGCCTTTTCTGGGTGGTGCCCAAGCAGGTGGCCTTTGACTACATCCCCTCACGCTATCATGAAGAGATGAAGAAGCTGATCCGGGCGGGCAAGGCTCACAATCCCCTGTTCTGCCCGGCGGACACCAGCTTCCGCCATAAGCTGCGTACCATCAAGAATCACTGGCGCAACGTGAAGCTCTACCGGCAGTATAACGAGAAAAAGAACTGAGGAGGGGAAACCCCCATGGCAGAAAAGACGATGGATTTCCGCCCGCAGTTGGGCGTGCTGGGCGGCATGGGGCCCCAGGCCACCCAGGTCTTTTACCAGCGCATTCTGGATCGGACGGAGGCCGAGCGGGATCAGGACCATCTCCCGGCGCTGATCTTGTCGGACACCGGGATGCCTGACCGGACGGAGGCGATCCTTCACGGGGACCCGGGGCGGGTATTCGAGCGGATGCTGGCGGATGCCAAAATGCTGGAGCAGTGCGGCTGCCGGTGCATCGCCATCCCCTGCAACACCTCCCACTATTTTGCGGACGACCTGCAGAAGCACCTCACGATCCCCATTATCCACATGATCCGGGAAACGGCGGCGGAATTAAAACGCAGAGGCAAACAACGCCCCTGCGTCCTGGGAACGGACGGGACCGTGCAGATGCAGCTTTACCAGAAGGCCTGCGGGCAGGTGGGCCTTACCTGTCTGGCCCCGCCGGAGAAGGAGCAGGCGCTGGTCATGAGCATTATTTACGACGAGATCAAAAAGGGCGAGCAGGGCAGCCGGGAAAAGTTCGGCGCCATTGACCGAAAGGTGCGGGAAATGGGCTGCGACTGCGCCATTCTGGCGTGTACCGAGCTTTCGGTCTACCGCCATTACCATGACCTGCCGGAGGATTTTTACCTCGACGCCATGGAGGTGCTGGTGGAGCAATCCATCCTTGCCTGCGGGAAAAAGCTGCGCAACGTGTAAGGGAACATGCCGCGTTAAGGAGAGCTGGAAACAATGAGTAAAATGAAACGTGCGCTGGGCGATTATGTTCAGCTGCTGCAAAAAAACGGCCTTTTGAAAGAGAACGCGGCCTTTTCCGCCAAGCTGCTGGAAACGCCGGTGGAGCTGGTGTCCTGCAATTCGCAGGAGGTGGTGCCCGGAACGGTGTTCCTCTGCAAGGGCGCGCACTTTAAGGGCGAATACCTCGCCCAGGCGGCACAGAAGGGCGCCCTGCTCTATGTGGCGGAGCAGCCGATCCCGGAGGGGAAGGCCCTCCCGGCTCTGCTGGTAAAGGATGTCCGGCGGGCCATGGCCCTGCTGGCGGACGCGTTCTACGGACATCCCAGCGGGACCCTCAGTGTGGTTGGCATCACCGGCACCAAGGGGAAATCCTCCACCACGTATTACCTCAAGTACATTTTTGACGAGGTGCTTGCCTCAAGCGGGAAAGAGAGTGCCGTGGTCTCCTCCATCGACACCTACGACGGGGTGGAGCGGTTTGAAAGCCACCTGACCACGCCGGAGCCGCTGGAGCTGGAGCGTCATTTCGCCCACGCGCTGGAAACCGGCATCCCCCTGCTGACCATGGAGGTCTCCAGTCAGGCATTGAAATATGACCGGGTTTTGGGCGTGGAGTTTGCCGTGGGCTGCTTTTTGAATATCGGGTACGACCACATCTCCCCAATCGAGCACCCGGATTTTGAGGACTATTTCCAGTCTAAGCTGAAAATTTTCGACCAATGCAAGGTGGCCTGCGTCAATCTGGATTCCGACCGGAAGGAGGACATCCTGAACGCGGCGCAGAAGGCCCCACGGGTGATCACCTTCTCCCAGACGGACCCGGACGCCGTGGTCTATGGCAGCGAGGTGCGCAAGTCCGGCGGCGACATTCTGTTCAAGGTATGCACCCCCCGGTTCTGCCGCACCTTCCGCCTGACCATGCCGGGCCTTTTCAACGTGCAGAACGCGCTGGCGGCCATTGCCGTGTGCGAGGCGCTGGGCATTCCGGAACACGCCATTTACCTCGGCCTTCAGAAGGCCCGGGTGCCCGGCCGCATGGAGGTATACGCCAATGCGGACGGCCGCGTCACCGCCATCGTGGACTATGCCCACAACCGCCTTTCCTTCCAGAAGCTCTATGAATCCGTGGCGGAGGAGTATCCCGGCCGGCGGGTGGTCACCGTGTTCGGCTGCCCGGGCAAAAAGGCTCTGGACCGGCGGAAGGACCTGGGCGAGATCTCCGGTGCTCACTCCGATCTGGTCATCGTCACCGAAGAGGACCCCGGAGAGGAGGACGTGATGGACATCTCCCGCCAGGTGGCGGCCCACGTGGCCTCCGCCGGGTGTGAATACTCTATCGAACCGGACCGCGGGCAGGCCATCCGCAGCGCGGTTTTGGGCAGCGACGTTCCCACCATCATCCTGATCACCGGCAAGGGGGCGGAGACCCGCCAGAAACGCGGCACGGCGTATATCGACTGCCCTTCCGACGTGGAATACGTTAAAGAAGCCCTGCAGGAATACGATAAGCTCCACGGACTGGACGGCATGGACAAGGTCCACGGCCTTCTGGACACCCTGCCCCGTCTGCGTGCCCTTGCGGGGAAGACCGTGGTGGTGAAATACGGCGGCGCCGCCCTGGCGGGCAGCGACGAGGTGGACAGCATCCTGCAGGATGTGGCGGCGCTGCATATGGCGGGCGTCCGGGTGGTGCTGGTGCACGGCGGAGGCAAGGCCATCACCTCCCTTCTGAACCGGCTGGGGCACGAAAGCACCTTCCGGGACGGTTATCGCGTGACCGATGAAGAGACTATGGCGGCCGCCGAAATGGTGCTGTCCGGCACGGTCAATCAGGACCTGGTGGGGCAGCTGCGGCGGCTGGGCGTCTCCGCAGTGGGACTTTCCGGCCGCTCCGGCGGACTGTTCACCGCCCGGGTGAAGGACGCGGCCCTGGGCCGGGTAGGGACCCTGACCAAAGCGGACGCCAAAGTGCTGTGCTGCCTGCTGGATGGCGGATTTGTCCCCGTGGTCTCCCCCATTGCCCAGGGGGAGGACGGCGGCGCCCTGAACGTAAACGCCGACGACGCGGCCCTGGGCGTGGCCTGCGCCCTGAAGGCGGAAAAGCTGCTGTACCTTACCGATGTGGACGGAATTCTGGTGGACAGCCACAACAGCAGCACGCTGATCCATGAAATGGACGTGGCCCGGGCGGAAGAGCTGCTGGAAAGCGGGCTGGCGGCCGGGGGCATGTCGCCCAAGGTGCGCTCCGCCGTGGCCGCGGTGAAAAACGGGGTGAACCGGGTGGTCATTCTGGACGGCCGGGTGGAGCACGCTCTGCTGCTGGAGTCCATTTCACCCAAGAGCATCGGTACGGCTGTTGTGGCGAAGGAAAAGGAGGAGCCATGGAGCTGAACCAACTGTTCCGGGCCGCTGGTGCGGCGGCATGGGGGCAGCTTGCGTATCAGGATTTGAAGGCCTGTATGACCGGTGCGGCGCAAGGCCGGGCGGCAGAGCTGCTGGGCGTGGAGCCCCAGGGCGTTTTCGTGGCGGCCTTCCCCTACTATGCGGACGAAGAGGGCGGGAACCTTTCCCAGTACGCCCGGGGCCGGGATTATCACGCGGCCATCAGCCGCCGATTGCAGGCGGTGGGCGACGCACTGCAGAAGGAAGCGGGCGGCAAGGCTTGTTTCCGCGTGCTGACGGATAATTCCCCTCTGCCGGAGCGGCAGGCGGCTTGCCTGGCGGGCCTTGGCCTGATGGGCCGCAACGGAATGGTGATCCTGCCGCCCTACGGCTCGTGGATCTTCCTCGGGACGATTTTGACCGATCAGCCGTTGGAGACCGACCGCCCCCCCGCACCCAACTGCTGCCGGTGCAACGCCTGTGTGGAGGCATGCCCCACCGGCGCGCTGAAATACTGGGATTTTACGGTCTGCCTTTCCTACCTGACGCAGAAGAAGGGCGAGCTGAGCCAGTATGAGGCCGCCGCGGTGGCCCATCACGATCTGGTGTGGGGCTGCGACAACTGTCAGATTGTTTGCCCTTATAACCGGGAGGCGGTGGAGACCGCTCTGCCGGAATTCCGGCAGGACCTGCTGCGCCGGTTGAACCAGGAGGATCTGGCGGGGCTGTCCAACCGGACCTTTCGGGAAAAGTACGGCGACCGGTCCTTTGCATGGCGCGGGCCGAAGCCGCTGGAGCGCAATCTGGAGCTGCAGGAGCGGAAAAAGGTGCGCAAAAAGAAAGAAGAATGAAAAGCACCCCGAAACAAGTTTCGGGGTGCTTTTCGCATTTTGAAGAACTCTAAGAGCCTTTTCCGGGAAAGTCGGAGGGCTTTCCCGGCAGATGCGGGGCGCTTTTTATTTTCTGCGGAAGGGCCAGAAGCCGCGGCGCTTCCCGCCGTTTTCCTCCTCCGGCGGGGTGGAATTGGCAGCAGGGGATTTCCCCAGCCGGGCCAGAAACCGCTTCGCCAGTTCGTCGCCGTCCTTTGCCGCCTGCTCGAAGCAGGCGCGGGCCTTTTCCACGTCCTTTGCCGTGCCGATGCCCTGTTCATAGCAGAGGCCGAGGTTGCGCACGGCGAGGGGGAGCGCGCCGTCCTTGGCAGCGGCGCTGTACAGCTGAAAGGCGCGGACGGCGTCCTGCGGGACTCCCTTCCCCGTGCGGTACAGGTCGCCCAGATAATTGCGTGCGGAAGGGTCGCCCTGATCGGCGGCCAGTTGGAATAGCTTTGCCGCCTGTTCGTAATCCTGCTTGATGCCGCGGCCCGTATAGTAGCAAAGGGCAAGATTATACTGCGCCCGGACGTACCCCTGCCGGGCAGCCCGACCGTACCAGTCGGCGGCCTTGGGCCAGCTTTGGGGGACGCCCTTCCCTGCCTCGAAGCACCAGCCCAGGTTGCACTGCCCCCGGGCATAGCCCAGATCGGCGGATCTCTGATACCACAGGGCCGCATCCTCCCAGCTTTGTGCTACGCCCAGACCGGATTCATAGCAGTACCCCAGATTGCACATGGCGGCGCGGTCCCCACCGTCGGATGCCCGGCGATAGAGCTGGGCGGCCTTTTCCACGTCCTTTTCCACGCCGTCGCCATTTTCATAGCTGACGCCCAGGTTGCACATGGAGGGCGGATAATCAAGGTCTGCGCCCTTCTGATACATCCGCGCGGCCTCACCCTTGTCGACGGGGACGCCGATACCTTTGATATAGCAGTTGCCCAGACAGTGATAGGCGGGGGCGTAGTCCTGCTCGGCGGCCTTGCGGTAGAGGAAGACCGCCTTGGCAGCGTCCTGAGTGACGCCGTACCCGTGTTCATAGCAGACCCCCAGATTGTTCAGCCCCCGGGGATAGCCCTGCTCCGCGGACTGACGGTACCAGTCCGCGGCCTCCGTCCAGTTCTGGGGGACGCCCTTCCCCGCCTCGTAGCACCAGCCCAGATTGCACTGGGCACGGGCATGGCCCTGCTCTGCCGCCCGGCGGTACCAGAAGATGGCCTTTTCCCAGCTCTGCTCCACGCCACGGCTGGATTCCAGACAGAAGCCGAGGTTGCACTGCGCTCCCGCGTCCCCCAGCTCCGCGCCCCGGAGATAAAGGGCGGCGGCCCTGGCGAGGTCCTCCAGCACGCCGTTTCCGTGCTCGTAGCAGACACCCAGGTTACAAAGGGCGGGCGGAAAATCCGCATCCGCCGCTTTTTGGTACCATTCCGCGGCCGCTTTCCCGTCCTGCGGGATGCCGGTGCCCTGATTGAGGCAATTTCCCAGGCAATAAGCGGCCAAGGGGAACCCGGTGTCTGCCGCCAGACGGTACCAGTGTACGGCGGCTTTTTTGTCCTCCGGGATGCCCACACCGAATTCCAGACAGCGGCCCAGATCGGTCTGCGCCGGGGGATAGCCCAGCCAGGCGGCGGACTGATACCACTGCACCGCTCGCCCCTCGTCCCGGGGGACCAGACGCCCGGCGGAATAGAAATCCCCCAGCAGGTGCTGCGCCCGGGGGACGCCGCCTTCGGCGGATGTCCGGATGCACTGCAGAGCGCCGGCCTCGTCCACCGGTGTGCCGATGCCGTTTAGAAGGCAGATGCCCAGATTGCAGAGGGCGGGATGATAGCCCAGCTCCGCCGCTTTCCGGTAATACTGCACAGCGCGCTCGGGGGCGCGCTCGGTCCCCTGGCCCACTTCATAGCACCAGCCCAGATTGGTCATGCCGTAAGGGTCGTTTAGGTCGGCAGCGCGCTGAAAGCGCCGAGCGGCCAGAGCCGGGTCGCCCCGGTCAAGGGCCTGATTGCCAAGCTCGGTCCATTCATCGCCTAGAATGTCCGATTCCCCCACCGGGAACAGCATGGCCCCACAGTCGGGGCAGACGTCCAGCTGGGCGTTATCTGTGATAAAGCCGCAGTCGGCGTTTTCACAGCGAAAATATTCCATCTATGTATCCTCCTTTCCGGAAGGGGAAGTGCATAAAACACTCCAACTATATTATATCGTGTTTCCCGACAGGTTGCAACACGTTCGCCCGGGGGGAGAAAGATGGAAAAAGGCCGGGGGCGGCGTCTGCCACCCCCGGCCCGGGGAACAATGGGATCACACCTCCACCGTCTGGTGGAAGGCGCCGTAGTTTGCGTTGCCGATGCTCTTGGCACCGTCGCCGCAGTCGCCCACGATATAGGTCTCGGGAACCAAACGGGTCAGCACGTCAAAGCCCTCGGTGTTGGACTTCAGGCCAAAGGCGCTGACTACAGTGTCCGCCTCGTGAAGGACGCGCTTCCAGTTGCGGTCGATGGTCTCCACGCCTTTTTCGGTGATGGCTTCCACTTTGCTGTCGCCCACCAGCTTCACGCCGTACTTCTGCAGTTCGGCCAACAGCATGTTGCGGGTGAAGAACACGATCTCGCCGGCGAATTTGTCCACAGGCACCATGTCCACCACGGTGACCTCCTTGCCTTCCATGGCAAGGCCCAGCGCGCACTCGAGGCCGCTCATTCCACCGCCGCAGACCACGACCTTCTGCCCGGTGGTGACCTTCTTGCTGTCCACGCTGATAACGTCCACCACGTTTTTGCCGTCGATGCCGGGCACGGGCGGCGTGAGCAGGACGGAGCCGGTGGCCAGCACCAGCACGTCGGGGTTCTCGGCCTGGATCAGCTCCGGCGTGGCCTTGGTGTTCAGGCGGATGTCCGCGCCGCAGTTCATGGTGGTGCGCACGTCCCACTCGCAGTACTGCTTCAGATCGTCCTTAAAGGGCAGGCAGCAGATGTTGGGCAGGTGACCGCCCAGATGGTCCTTTGCCTCGAAGAGGACCACGTGATGGCCGCGCTCGGTCAGGGTCTGGGCCGCCATCATGCCGGCGGCGCCGCCGCCCACCACCACGGCCTTCTTCTTCTGCACGGCGGGCTGCAGGAAGGAATAGTGCCCCTCGTGGCCCACGCGGGGGTTGACGGCGCAGCGGATGGGCTTTCCGTCGTCCACGTTCTTGTCGCACATCTGCAGGCAGCGCAGGCAGGGACGGACCTGCTCCGGATGACCGGCGCGGGACTTTTTCAGCATCCCGGGGTCGGTCAGCAGGGCGCGGCCCATGGCGACCACGTCCGCCTTGTTCCCGGCCAGAATTTCTTCCGCCATGTCCAGATTTTTGATGGAGCCCACCGTGGCCACGGGGATGTCCAGCGCCTGCTTGGCTGCTTCGGCGTAGTGGACGTTGTGGCAGTAGGGGTGATAGTAGGGCGGGATGGTGTGGAAAGAGTATTTTTTATCCACGATCAAGCCTTTGGAAACGTGAACCAGATCAATGTACTTCTGAGCCTGCTTCAGGAAAGCCAATGTGTCCTCTAACCGCATGCCTTCGGGCATGATCTCATCGGCGGAGATGCGCATTTCCACGGCCATCTTGTTGCCCACCCGGTCGCGGACGGCCTTACACACCTCCAGGGGGAAGCGCCAGCGGTTCTCCGGCGTTCCGCCGTAATCGTCCTCCCGGTGGTTGGTGGCGGGGGAAAGGAACTGGGACAGCAGGTTGCCATGGGCGGCGTGGATCATGCACATATCAAACCCGGCCTTGTAAAGGCGGGCGGCACAGTCGGCATAGGCCTCGATGATGCGGTCGATATCGCCCTGATCCATGGCCTTGACGAATTTGGTGCGGTAAGGAATGGGCATGGCGGTGGGGGCGATGGCGTAAGGCGTCTTGGCGATGTTGCCGTCGGCGCCGCGGCCCGCATGGCACATCTCCACCGAGATTTTGGCGCCGTAGCGGTGAGCGGCATCGGTGATCTTGTAAAGCCCGCCGATGCACTCGTCCCGGGTGATCAGCAGCTCGCCGGGATAGTCCTGGCCGTTTTCCTCGTCCACGGCGGTGGCGCCGATGGTGACCAGGCCGACCCCGGCCCGGGCCTGCATGGAGATAAAGTCAATGTACTCCGGCGTGACCTCGCCGTAGGCGGTGGACAGTGCGGACACCATGGGGGACCATTGAATGCGGTTTTTCAGGGTCAAAGGACCCACCTTCAAGGGCGTGAATACGTGGGGATAGTGATCAACAAGTTCGATCATAACCAATGCTGCTCCTTTCTAATTCTGACTCCGGAATGCAGGGAACTGCGATAAGCAGAATGATATCCATCCATTCTAAAAATTAATGATACGGGAAGCACAGAAAAAAAGCAACGGGGAATCAAACGAACTTTTCGGAAACGCTTGTGCAATGTGCACATGAAAACCGGGGGAAATCCATGCTCTCTCATTCCCTTCCTTGTTTTTTCGACGCGGCTGTGGTATCCTGTGCATGTTGAATCCCATCGAAAGGAAGAACTTCATGCGTCGTTTTGTTTCCGCCCTTCTGTGCGCGGTGCTGCTGCTTTCCGTTTTGGCGGCCTGTGAGGAAGAGGACGTCCCAACCATTTCCTTTGCGGGCAATCAGGTGCCGGTGCTGGAGCATGTGCCGGTGAACTCCTACTCGGCGGAGGCCTTTTCCGCGGAGAACGGCGCGGTGACCTACCGGGATAAAAGGGCACGGTACGGCGTGGACGTTTCCTCCCACCAGCGGGAGATCGACTGGACGGCCGTGAAGGAGTCCGGCATCGACTTTGCCATCATCCGGGCGGGCTACCGCGGATACGGAAGCGACGGCCTCATCCATGAGGACCCCTATTTCCGCAAGAATATGGAGGGCGCTCTGGCGGCGGGGTTGGATGTGGGCGTTTACTTCTTCTCGCAGGCAACCTCGGCGGAGGAGGCCGCGGAGGAAGCGGGTTATCTTCTCTGGCTCATCGAGGATTATCACAGCGCGATCACCTACCCCGTGGTGTACGATTGGGAGCGCATCACCGACGCGCAGGCCCGGACGGACGGGGTGGAGCGGGCACAACTGACGGACTTCGCTGTCGCCTTCTGTCAGGAGGTCCGGGCGGCGGGGTATACCCCGGCGGTATATTTCAATCAGGATCTGGGATATCTTTCCTATGACTTGAGCCGGCTTACCGACTGCGCCCTGTGGCTGGCGGAATTGGGGGAAAAACCGGATTTCTACTACGATTTTCAGATCTGGCAGTATACCCACACCGGGACGGTGCCCGGCATCTCCACCACGGTGGACCGGAACATCAGCTTTGTAAACTACGGCTCCGCCGCGGGCGGAAAGAAGATCGACCGGGTCTCCCCAGGAGGAAGCGCCCGGGACGGCCGCTGACCGAAAACGGCGGTTTGTGCGCCGGAAACAGAGGCAAGAATAAAAATCGAACGGAGCGTCCTCTCCCCCATTGCGGAGGGGACGCTTTTTGAAAGCGAGAAAGGAAGCGAGCGTGTGACTCTGCAGGACGTGATATCCGGGATCTCCCCGGCTTCCCGCGCCGGGGAGGAAGCGGCTGTCCGCCGCTGGAACGCGGTGGCGAAGCCTTTGGGCAGCCTTGGTTTGCTGGAAGAGGCTGTGGTGCGCATGGCCGGGATGAAGGGCAGCGCGGATGTGGACATTTCCAAACGGGCCGTGGTGGCCATGTGCGCGGACAACGGCGTGGTGGAGGAAGGAGTCACCCAGACCGGGCAGGAAGTGACCGCCATCGTGACGGAGAACATGTCCCGGGGGGATACCAGCGTATGCTGCATGGCCCGGCTGGCGGGGGCCGATGTGATCCCGGTGGACATCGGTGTAGCGCGGCCGGTCAGCGGCGAGCGAATTTTGCAGAAACATGTTCGCCGGGGCACGGCAAACTTCACCCAAGGCCCCGCCATGACCCGGGAGGAGTGCGAAAGGGCCATCCTCATCGGGGTGGAGATCGCCCGGGAGCTGGTGCAGCAGGGCTATTGCCTGCTGGCAACCGGCGAAATGGGGATCGGCAACACCACCACCTCCTCCGCGGTGGCGGCGGTGCTGCTGAACCGCCCAGTGGAGGACATGACCGGCCGGGGCGCAGGCCTTTCCACCGAGGGCCTGCAGCGGAAGATCGCGGCCATCCGCAGGGGCATCGAGAAAAACCGGCCGGATCGCAGCGACCCGGTGGACGTTTTAAGCAAGGTGGGCGGGTTGGACATTGCGGGGCTGACCGGGCTGTGCCTGGGCTGCGCCCTCTGCCGCATTCCCGTCCTGCTGGACGGCTTTATCTCCAACGTGGCGGCCCTGTGCGCTGTGCGGCTCTGCCCTGCAGCGGCGGACTATATGCTGGGCAGTCACGCGTCGGCGGAACCGGCGGGCACGGCGGTGCTGGAAGCGCTGGGGCTGAAGCCCTTCCTCTATGCCGGGATGCGTCTGGGAGAGGGCACCGGCGCGGCGGCGGTGATGCCCCTGCTGGATATGTCCCTTGCGGTGTACCGGGAGATGTGCACCTTTTCCGATATTGAGATCGATGCCTATGAAGAGCTCAAATAACCGGCTTTTGTTCGTTACCGGCGGCTCCGGCAGCGGGAAATCCGCCTTTGCGGAGCGGCAGGTGGTGGAAAGCGGCCTTGCGCAGCGGATCTATCTCGCCACCATGCAGCCCTTCGGGGAGGAAAGCGCCCGCCGCATCAAACGGCACCGGGAGATGCGAATGGGGAAAGGGTTTCTCACGGCGGAGCGGGACACCGATCTCACGGGGCTGGACGTGCCGGAGGACAGTGCCGTTTTGCTGGAGGACCTTACGAATCTCTTTGCAAACGAATGGTTTTCCGTTTCGACGGAGGGAGCGCGGGAGCGGGTGCTTTCCGGCCTTGCTCATGTGCGGGAGAAGGCCGCCCTTCTGGTGGTGGTGGGGAACGATATCTTCCGGGACGGGGAGCAGTACCCACCGGAGACCGAGGAATATCTCGCCGCCCTTTCTGACTTGAACCGTGCCGCAGCGGAAGAAGCGGACGAGGTGTGGGAGGTCGTGTGCGGCATCCCGCTCTACTTAAAAAAGGAGGCGACACCATGAAGTCGTTTTTCATTGCCATCGCCATGTACTCCAAGCTCCCGGCCCCCATGGTGGAGTGGGATAAAAAATCCCTGAGCTGGGCCCTCTGCTTTTTTCCGGTAGTGGGGGTGGTCATCGGCCTTCTGATGGCGGCGGGCTGGGCCCTTTCGGCGGTGCTGGGCTTCTCTCCCCTGCTGCGGGGATTTGTGATGCTGATCTTGCCGGTGCTGGTGTCCGGCGGCATTCATCTGGACGGGTTCTGCGACACCTGCGACGCCCTTTCCTCCCACCAGCCGCGGGAGCGCAAATTGGAAATTCTGAAGGATTCCCACACCGGGGCCTTTGCCATCATCTGCTGCTGCCTTTATCTGATGGCGCTGCTGGTATTCTGGCGGGAGGCGGAACCGGCGCCGGGCGTGATCGGCATTGCCGCCCTGATGCCAGTTTTGTCCCGGGCCATGTCCGGCTTTTTTGCCGCTTCCCTTCCCAATGCCCGGGGAAGCGGCCTGTTGGCCTCGTTCACCCAGCCCATGGACGGGGAAAAGGCGCGGGTCATCCTGCTCCTCTGGGTGTTCGCCGCAGCGCTGGGGATGGGACTATCCGATCTCTGGCTGGCCCTTTGGGTGCTGGCGGGGGCGTTTCTTTCCGCCCTTTACTATGTGACCATGTCCCGCCGCCAGTTCGGCGGGATCACCGGCGATCTGGCGGGCTTTTTCCTTCAGGTTGCAGAATGCGCCATGGTGCTGTTTCTGGTACTGGGGCAGAAAGTGGGTGGTTTGCTGTGGTGCTGATCGTAGGTGGAAAGGGGCAGGGAAAGCTGAGCTACGCCATGAAAAAGACCGGCGCCGGGCCGGGCAGTATTGCGTGTATGCCCGAAGAGGCGTGGGAAAAGCCGGTTTTCGCCGGGCTGGAGACTTGGCTGAAGGAACAGGAAGACCCCTTGCCGGAGTTAAAGGAGCTGCTGCGGCGGAATCCCGGCGTGGTGATCTTATGTCAGGAAGTGGGCTGCGGCGTGGTGCCCATGGAGCGGACCGAGCGGGACTGGCGGGAGCGCGTCGGCCGGGTGTGCTGTTTTCTGGCCGAGCGGGCGGACCGGGTGGAACGCCTGTGCTGCGGCATTTCCACGGTATTGAAAGGAGAAGGACCATGGAATGGATCTTGATGCGCCACGGCACCACCCAGGGCAATCTGGAGCACCGGTTTATCGGGGTGACCGATCTGCCGCTGATCGCGGAGGGCGAAGAGCTGGCGCGGCGGGTATCCCCTACCCTGCCGGAGGTGGAGCACCTTTACGTCTCTCCCCTGCTGCGCTGCCGCCAGACGGCGGCCCTGCTGTGGCCGGGGGTGCGTGAGACGCTGATCCCCGCCATCCGGGAGACGGATTTCGGCCCCTTTGAGGGGAAAAATCACGAGGAGTTGAAGGACGATCCCATGTATCAACGCTGGCTGGACGGCCACACCAGAGATTCCGTCCCCGTGGGGGAATCTCCGGAAGAGTGCGCCGCCCGGCTGGCGGAGGGCGCGTGGCAGATCATGCAGGATGCGGAGGCGCACGGGTACCGGCGGATCGGCGTGGTGTCCCACGGCGGGTCCATCATGGGGCTGCTCTCTCAATTCGGGAAGCCGGAGCGGGACTATTACGGCTGGATCCGCCCCAACTGCGGCGGCTACCGCCTGGTGGCGGAGAAAGACCCCTTTGCCCTTCGGGTACTGGAGGAATACGGGAATTAAAAGGAGGACGGCAGCATTGCTGCCGTCCTCTTTTGATTTGTGCAGGCCTCGTAGAGTTTCCGCTCTCCGCAGAGGACGGAAAACAGAAAACACTTCTCGGCGCGCCGCAGCTTTTTACCAACAGAAGCCCAGCGAAGCGGACTTCCGTTTGAAGGCTTTAAAACTCAATGTCCTTTCGGGCGGAAATCCCGGCGTCATAAGGGTGCTTTTCCTTGACGATGTGGGAAATATAGTCCGCCCGCTGGGCCAACTCCGGGGGCAGACTGTGCCCGGTGAGCACTACCTCCAGCCCGGAGGGCTTGTGGTCTAAAAAGAAACACAGCTCTTGCAACGGTATAAAGCCGAAGCAGGCGTCAATCACCTCATCCAGGATCAGCAGACGGGCTTGCGCTGTTTCCGCAAGCGCTGTCGCCTGATGGAGCAAGTCGCAGCAGCATTGGGCGGTGGCAGCCTTTTCCGCCTCGTTCATCTGAAAGGTAAACTTGTTTACCGCCTTGGCACCTCGCAGCACGGTGACGCCGGGCAGGGCTTCCAGCGCAGTCACCTCGCCGGTTGGGGTGCCCTTCAGAAACTGGGCGATGACCACGCGCTTTTCGTGCCCGGCGCAGCGCAGGGCCAGCCCGAAGGCCGCGGTGGTCTTCCCTTTCCCGTCCCCGTAATAAATGTGTGTGAGGCCCTGACAGTCAGCCATGTGAAATTTCACTCCTTCCCTGTTGTGCGGTCAGTCCAGCTCCATGGTGTGGCCAAGCCAGCCACCGGTGATGTTCTCGGCGGAGAAGCCGTTCTGCTGCAGGATACAGCAGGCAAGCCAGGCACGGGCGCCCACCCGGCAGGTGACCAGATAGCGCTTTTTCCGATCCAGCTCCTGAAGGCGGCCGCGCAGCTCGTCCACGGGGAGCAGCACCGCGCCGTCCAGATGCCCTTCATCGTATTCCTCCTGCGTGCGCACGTCAAGGATCACGGCGTTGGGATCTTCTTTCGCGGCGGAGAGCGCTGCTTCTGCGGTGATAAGCTTTTCCTGCCCGCGCAGCACGTTGGCTGCCACCATGCCGATCATGATGACGGGGTCCTTGGCGGAGCCGAAGGGGGGCGCATAGGCAAGATCCAGGTTTTCCAGATCGAACACCGTCAGGTTGCCCATCATGGCGGTGGAAAATACATCGATTCGCTTGTCAACGCCCTGACGGCCGATGGCCTGTGCGCCCAGAATGCGGCCGGTGGGGGTCTCGAAGATCAGTTTGACGATCAGCGTTTCCGCCGTTGGATAATAGCTTGCGTTGCTGTTGGAGGGCAGCCAGGCCACCTGATAGGAAAGGCCCAGAGCCTTGACTTCTTTTTCGGAAAGACCGGTGCGGCCGCAGCTGAACTCCCCCGCCTTGATGATGGCGGTACCCAGAACGCCGCGGAACAGCATATTCCCCCCGGCGGCATTGGCGCCGGCCACTCTCCCCTGCTTGTTGGCGCTTCCGGCCAGAGGGATCTTCACCTTTTTGCGGGAGACGAGGTGCAGAGACTCCACAATGTCACCGGCGGCGAAAACGTCGGGCAGATTGGTGCGCATGCCGCCGTCCACCAGAATGCCGCCGGTCTCGCCCAGCCGGACACCAGCCTCTTTGGCGAGGGAAACGCGGGGCCGGACGCCCACAGCGAGAATGACCATGTCCGTATCCAGCACGGTGCCGTCGGAGAGGACGGCCTTCTGCACGCGGCCCTCTCCCCTGACCTCAGTCAGGGACTTGCCGAGGCAGATGTGCAGGCCGAGGGACTCAAGATGCCGCTCGATGGGGGGAGAAAATTCCTTGTCAAAGTTGCCCAGCAGCTGGGGCGCAAGCTCCACCAGGGTGGTGTCCACATGGCGCTTCAAAAGCTCCTCCGCGGTCTCCACGCCGATGAATCCGCCGCCCACCACGATGGCCTTCTTCACGCCGTCGCCTAGGGCCAGCATGATTTCATCCACATCGGGGACCGTGAAGACGTTGTAGACGCCGGGCAGGTCGCTTCCCGGCATGGGGGGGCGGATGGGTTCGCCGCCCATGGCAAGGATGAGCTTATCGTAATGCTCTTCAAATTCGCCCTCCGGGCAGGTGCCGCAGACGACCTTTTCCGCGGCATTGAAGGATGTGACCTTGTGCTGCAGGCGGACGTCGATGTGGTATCGGTCCCGGAACAGCTCCGGCGAGACCAGGATCAGGTCGTCACGGTCCTCAATGGTGCCGCCCACATAGTACGGAAGGCCGCAGTTGGCGAAGGAAACGTACTCCCCCTGCTCCAGAATGATGATCTCCGCGTGCTCGTCGGTGCGGCGGGCCTTGGCGGCGGCAGAGGCGCCGGCGGCCACGCCGCCGA
This sequence comes from uncultured Oscillospiraceae bacterium, assembly GCA_934646175.1. Lineage (GTDB taxonomy): Bacteria > Bacillota > Clostridia > Oscillospirales > Oscillospiraceae > CAKUEI01. The sequence goes on along the minus strand of CAKUEI010000004.1, from coordinate 19,822 downwards.
TCACAACAATTTTCATGGGAATTCCTCCATTCCTGTCAGGGTCCCCTCCGCTTGCCGGAGGGGACCCTTTTGATGCTTCCGATGAACTTGAGATCGGGGACTTAGTGCTCCCAGTCCTCGCCCTGATCCAGCCCCCAGATCTGATACAGGGTGTTATAGAACGGGGGACGGGCGAAGTCGTACTTCATCTCTTCCTTCATGCCATGATAGCCGATGCCGCGGCTGTCCAGCATACGCATGCCGGTCATCAGCTCGCCCAGACGATTGGTGGGAATGGTGAGGACGATTTCGTTGCTGTCGGCCAGCGCGCGCTCCTGATCGCCGGGATCGGGGATGGTGATGCGGAATTCGTTGTCCTTCATGGGGGTGACGATGGAGTGGATGCAGGAGTCGATGGCGTCGAAGGAGGTCTCCAGCATCTTGCCGGTCTGGCTCTTAATAGCCCAGATCATGGTGCGCAGCTGGAAGTTGTTGCTGCAGTTGACGAGGATGACGTCCGGCTCAAACGCGGCGGTCTGGGCAGGGGCCATCAGGGTGCCGGCGTACTTGCCGTACTCCAGCTTGGGGAACTTGGCGAAGAAGTCGCGGGCGGCGTCCATGTCGGCGATGCCCAGATTCTTGGACACTTCTTCAAAGGAGTCCATGCCCGGCTCGCACTTGACGTGGCCCAGGCCGATGAGGGGGTTCCAGCACCAGTGGTCTTCCTTGGTGACGAAAACGGTCTTCCCTTCCCGCTTGGTCCAGGCCATGGCCTGGCACAGGGCCAGATGGATCTTTTTGTCGCGGCGGGGCCAGATGGCGTCGGCGGGGACGTCCTTCTCATCCTCCACCATCTTGATGGCCTGAGGATTCAGGGTAAGGTCCAGCATTCCCATGAGTTCCTTGATCTGCGCGTTCATTTCCTTGTGGTCAAACATGATAAAACCCTCCTATACACAACGGTTTGGATGTACATTTCTAAAGCCGGTTTCCCGGGAAAAGACGAGTGCGGAATTATTCGTCCTTCAGCAGCATTTCCGCCGCGATGCGGGCGGCCACGGCCACCGTCTCGCCGCATTTTTCCACGTGCCCGGGCAAGTTCAAAAATTCTTCGCTGTCCTTGGGGTCGGTCAGGTCATAGGCTTTGCCGAAGAGCTTTTCGTGAATTTTGGGGCAGAGAATGGTGCCCATTTCCTTCACGAAGCGCTCGCGGTATTCCGTGAAGGCGGCGGCGGTCTTCCCGAAGGCCGCTTCGTCTTTCAGCTCCTCCTCCATGGTGGAGTTGAACTTCTGCCCGACGGCCAGAAGACCGGCGCAGTAGGCACCGCAGCTGCCGCTGCCGCTGCCGGTGCCGCCGCAGAGAGAGGCGGTAGCGGTGACCATCTCATCGGAGATAAAATCGAACTGCGTCTGAAGTCCGTACATGGTGCTGCGGGAACAGACGTCGTCCCGGATCTGGGTGGCGACGGCGGTCGCCACCACTTTGTCGATAATGGCCTTTTTTTCTTCCTGGGTCATAGGGAACAAAACCTCACTTTCAAAAACTCTTTCTTACCCATAAAGCGCTTATCAGGGCACTTTGCGAACATGTTGACTGGGGAGATTACTCGAAAAGATGGTCATAGATCAGGTCCAGAAGACGGTGGAGCTGTGCGGACTGCTCCTCCGTTAAGACGTGGTTGAGCTTGCGGTCGGCCTCATGGCGGATGGTGACGACCTGGGGATACAGCGCCTTGCCCGCGGGGGTGAGATAGACGTTTTTCACCCGCTTATCCTGGGCGTCAAAGGCGCAGCGAATCAGCTTTTTCTGCTCCATCCTGCGCAGGATGCCGCCCACGGCGGGGTGGGAAATGCCGAGGTAGCGCTCTACCTCGCACTGGGCGCAGGTGCCGCCTTTTTCGAAGAGGAAGAGCAAAATGGTGCCCTGCACAAAGGTAAGGTCCAGCTTTGCCACGTCCTGATTGGACATGCGCTCCACCTCGTCGCAGATGCGTTTGAGCTTGTAGCCAAGCTCCTGCTGCTGTGTTTCCGGCATAAATGTCTCCTTCTATGCTGTTATTCTTCGCCTTTGCGCCAGACTTCGCCTGTGGAAAGACCCCAGGCGCCGAACATGTCGTTATAAAATTCCGGGCGGGGGAAATCCGTGATCATGGACATGCTGAGTTCCTGATACCCGAAATGGGCGGAACTTAAAAAGCGCAGCGCCTCCAGAATTTCCGGCAGCTTTTCCCTTTTCAGGGTAAACATGACCTCGTCCTCATTGGCCAGTGCGCGCTCATACTCGCCGGGGTCGGGGAAAGTGATGTTGTAGTCCTGCCCATTGAGGACGGGGATGGAGGAATGGACGCAGGAGTCCACCGGGTCCAGCTTCAGGGAGAGCATTTTCCCGCTGTGGAACTTTGCTGCCATCTGAAGGCTGCGGATCTGGGCGGGGCGGCAGTAGATCGTGACCAGATCGGGGACGAACTTACAGCTGCGCAGCGGAGCGAGGGTAAAGCCGATGACGCCGGTGTCGTTCAGCCGGGGGTATTCCTCCCGGAAGTAGGCAAGGCTTTTCTGCGGGTCCTTCATGAAAAATTTTGTGCCCGCTTCCTGCGCCATCTCCTCAGAGACCGACTTCATGCCAAAGGAGACCAGCGGCCAGACGCACCAGTGATCCTCCGCCAGCATGGTGATGGCTTTCCGGTCCCGCCGGACCATGGCGTATGCCTGACACATGGCCAGATGCTGCCCCCGGTCACGGAAGGGACGAAGGGTGCCCTCCGGGATCTCGCTTTCCTGATGCAGGACCTTTAACGCGATAGGAGAATAGCGCAGGAGCAGAAGGGATTCCAATTCTTCGCCGAAACGGTTCAGTTCTTCTACGGTCATGCGGGGGTTCCTCCTTTCCAAGATACGGGTAGACAAAAATATGTAACAGGTTACGAATTTAGGATAAAAGGATTTCCGCCGGATGTCAAGTGTTTTCCGGCGGAAAAGGGAGAGAAAAAAGAGCGGCGGAGCAGGGAGACAGCACGGGAAGGCCCAGGTCGGTGATCTCCGCCTCGCCCCAAAGGACAGCTTGGGGCGTGAATTCGTCGGGAAGGGGCACTTCCCGGGAAATGTCGTCCAGATTGGCGCAGCAAAGGACCCCTTCCGCCCCGTCGGTGCGGCAGAAGGCAAGAAGCGGCCCGTCGGCGCAGAGAAAGTGCAGCCCACCCCGGCGAAGGGGGGCGTTTTGCGCCCGCAGGGCGCCGAGGGCGCAGAACCAGGCATAAAGGGGGTCGATGGGGGTGCCCCAGGGGATGGTTTTCCGGTTCAATGGGTCCTCGAACCCCTCAAGGCCCCACTCGTCCCCGTAATAAAGGGTGGGGGAGCCGGGGAGGGCGTACAGAACGGCGGCGGCGATGCGCACCAGTGCCCGGGCGGGAGAAGAGAATTCCGGCGGGAGGGCATAATTTGCCCGCTGGACCTTTTCCGCCGGCGGTGGGGTCAGCAGAGCGCCCAAGGCGGAGAGGACGCGGACAGTATCGTGGGTTCCGAGAAAATTCATGCTGTTCTGCCGGGCGAAGAGCGGGTAATTTTGGGCCAGTGCGGCCTCATTTTGGGCAAGATGGGACCAGTTCTTTGCGGCAATGGAGGCAAATAAGGCGTTCCGCAGGGGGTAGTTCATCACGCTGTCCAGATGGCGGCCCCAGAGGTGCCTGCGGCGGACGCCGTAGGCGATCTTATTGCTGCCGTCTTCCCACACCTCGCCCAGAAGGACGGCGTCCGGCTTTTCTTCCCGAACGGCGGCGTGAAGGGCGAAAATGAATTCATCGGGCAGTTCGTCCGCCACGTCCAGCCGCCAGCCGTCCGCCCCCGCCCGCAGCCAGCGGCGGATGATGCTGTTTTTATCCCGGACGATGTAGTCAAGGTAGGACGGCTCCAGCTTGCGGACGGTGGGGAGGGAATAGACCCCCCACCAGCTGTCGTAGCCGTCCGGCCAATGGGTGAAGGAGTACCAGGGATAATAGGGGCTTTCCTGCGACTGGGCCGCACCAGGATCGGGGTAACTCCCGTCGCCGTTAAAGTACCGACTGACGAAGCCCGTATGGCTGAAGACCCCATCCAGAATGAGCTTCATGCCGTTTTTATGCAGGGCATCGCAAAGGGCGCGGAAGTCCGCTTCCGTGCCCAGCATGGGATCGACCTTCTCATAGTCGCCGGTGCCGTAGCGGTGATTTTCCGCCCCTTCGAAAATGGGGCAGAGGTAAACGGTCTCCACCCCTAGAGTTTTCAGGTAGGGGATCTTCCGCCGGATGCCCTCCAGACTGCCGCCGAAGAAGTCTCGGTTGCGCACCTCCCCCTGCTCGTTGGGGAGAAAATCGGGAAGGTCATTCCAGTTTTCATGTACGGTGCGGTCACCGGGCATCCCGGCGGAGTCGGGAACGGCGGTGCGGCAGAACCGGTCGGGGAAGATCTGGTAGGTGACGCCCCGGCCAAACCAGCGGGGGACGGCCTCGGAATCGTCATAGACCGTGAGCTGGAAGGGACCGAAGGAGGTTTCCTTTCCATCCAACCGGGCGGCGGTGAGGGAACACCACACCAGCCCGGTATAGTCCGCCGGAAGGGAACAGGAGGCGGAGAAAAGCTCATGCGCGCCATTGAGCCCGGCCCAGGACAGGGGGAGCGTGACGGATCTCCCTCCGTCCTGCTCGAAGGAAAGGGTGAGAAAAACGGCGGAAAAACCCTCCGCCCGCAGGGGACGGAGGGTGAAAGAGATAGTCTCCCCCATGGGAACGGCGCCGGAGGGGGTATGGGTGAAAATGGGTTCCATGGGGCGTGACCTCCTTCCGAAGGATCAGGGCAGAAGGGTGTTTTCCTGGGCGATTCCGGAGGATGTGGTGTGCTCGGAGGAGAAGTAGGCAGAGAGGATATCCGCGGCGATGGCGGCCAGCTCGGAGCCGGAGCCGCCCTGCTCCACCACGATGGAGATCACGATCTCCGGGTTCTCATAGGGGGCAAAACAGACGAACACGGCGTTGGAATCCTCATTGCCGGTGACCTGAGCGGAGCCGGTCTTGGCGCCCACCGTGACGGGCAGCCCCTCAAAGTACTTGGAGGGGGAACCGTCGTTTGCCACCATGAACATGCCGTACTTGACGGCGTTCAGGTTTTTGCTGCTGATGTCCAGGGTGCTCTGAACGGTGCGCTCGTAGGTCATGAGAGTCTCGGAATAGTCAAAGGACTTGACGGCGCGCAGCAGATGGACGGAGTGGCGGGTGCCGCCGTTTACCAGCGTGGCCACGTAGTTTGCAAGCTGGATGGGGGTGAACTGGTTGTTCTCCTGCCCGATGGCGGCGGGGAGGGTGGAGCCTTCGTTCCACTTCTGGCCCAAAACGCCTTCGGTATAGTCCGGCCCGGCCAGAACGCCGCTTTTTTCCGGAAGCTCGATGCCCGTGGCCTCGCCGAGGCCGAAGTGGCGGGCGTAATCGTTTAAGCGGTCGATGCCCACCCGGCGGCCCACATCGTAGAAGAAGACGTTGCAGGAATCCCGCAGGGCGGTGCTGACGGTCTCCCACCCGTGGGTGCGGTGATGCTGGCGGAAGTACCAGCATTGGGGCTGATAGTCCTTATAGTAGGTGTAGCGGCCGGTGTCCAGAATTTTGGTGGAGGGGGTGATGAGTCCCTCCTCAAGACCGGCCACGGCGGTGACCATTTTGAAGGTGGAGCCAGGGGGATAAAGACCCTGCAGCGCCCGGTTCAGGTATGGGTTCAGGGGGTTTTTGGACAGCGTGGGGTAATCCTGCGAATAGGTGGCGAGGTTATAGGTGGGGTAGCTGGCGCAGGCCAACACCTCGCTGGTGTTGACGTCCAGCACCACGGCGGCACCGCCCTGGGCGTGGCCGCTGGAGAGCTTCGGGATGCGGGCGGCCAGAGAATCCTCCACCGCACCCTGCAGGTCGATGTCCAGCGTCAGGATGACGCTGCCGCCGGGCTGGGGAGAAAGCTCTTCCCCGGTCTCGGAATCGGTGAGCCAGGTTTCGCCCACCACCTTGCCGGAGGTGTCGGTCTCGATGACGCGGGTGCCGGCGGTGCCCTTCAGATAGGATTCAAAGGCCTTTTCTGCTCCGTTCTTGCCCACGGTATCATTCATGCTATAGCCGTTCTGGGTCTTATAGTACTCCCATTCATCGGGGTTGATGACACCAACTTGCCCCAGTAGGTGGGCGGCGTACTTCGTGTTGTACTGCCGGACGGTGACGGGGTCGATGCTGACGCCGGGAAGACCCTGCTCCTTCACTGCGGTGATGAAGGCAATATCCACATCGGAGGCGAAGACGTATTCGTTCCATGTGATCTCCCGGCGGCGGAGCCACAGCTCGTACAAAACGCCGCAGAGGGCGCGGGCATCTTCGTCGGAGACATCCTCCCCGATCTCCCAGCTTTCCCGCATATGGGCAAGAAGGTCGGAAGCAGAGTCGGAGCTGTCCCAGCCCTTCATCTTTTCCGTGAGTTTGCCCAGTCGGGTCTGCACCACGGAGGCGGAGCCGTTGTCAGAGGTGGAGATATAGGAGTACGGTGTGTCAGTGGTGAAGGAAAAGGGAGCGGAGGAAGAGATGGGCAGGGTGTCGGTCCACTCCACACCCTGCGTCCGGCAGATGGAGATCAGCTGAAGCAGGGTGGCATTGCGTTCTTCCACCTTGCCCATGCGGGAGGAGTCCAGCGTGACCTGATAGGTGGTGCGGTTGGTGACCAGAACGCGGCCGTACCGGTCCAGAATGGGGCCGCGAGCGGCCTCCACCGTTTCGGTGGCGGAGATGCGGCGCTGGGACTGGGCCAGATAATCCGCACCATTGACGATCTGAAGACCGTACAGCACGAAGAAGAACACGCCCAGAATGGCGAAGAAGATCAAAAGCACAAGGTTGACACGGCGGGCCTGTTTGGGTTCCAAAGGACTGCCTCCTTTCCGGAAGGGTGTGGAAAAAGAAAATCAGGAATTGGCCAGCTTCTCGCCGCCCACCTTCTGGTACACCGCCCGGAACAGAGGGTAAAGCACCACGAGAAAGGCGAGGGAGACGAGAAATTCCGGCAGGGCAATGCGCAGCAGCGGCGCAGGGGATGAGACCCGGGAGAACAGGCGGACGGCGATGTGCAGCCCCTCCCACACGCCAAGGCCCACGACGGAGCAGAGCAGCGCCCCCAGAAAATTCTGCCGCAGAAAGCGGGTGGACGCAAGGCCCACGAAAAAGCACAGGAAGGTGAGCACCACGAAGATGCCGCCAGAGTCCCCGGGGGTGGAAGCGCTCCACACCAGCGCGGTAAAAAGTCCGAAGCCCGCACCCCCCGCGGGGCCTTCCAGCAGGGCCACGCAGAGAGCGGAGACGACGAGCAGCAGCGGGGTGGCCCCGAACAGGGGAAAGCGGGAGAACACCACAAATTCCAGAATATGCGCGGGAATGAGGGCGATGGCATAAAGCGCCCATTTGCAGAAAAAATCATAACGGGTCACGGAAGACACGCCCCCTTTCCGGAGAAAAAGACTTATTCAATGACATCGAAGTCCTTGATGACAAAGACCTCGATGAGCTTATTCAGCTCTGCGGCGGGGGAAATGACGGCGTACCGGGTCATGCCGGAGGGGTCATTCCGCACCTCTTCCACATAGCCCACCAGAAGACCGGAGGGGTACGTGCCGCCCATGCCGGAGGTGACCACTTCGTCCCCAGCGATGAAATCCGTATCCTCGGGGAGGTAGGAGAGCTTCAGACGGCTTTCTTCCATGAGGGAGAAGTCGCCCTCCAGAATGCCGGCAGCGGAGGTGCGGGAGATGAGACCGCCCATTTCCAGCCCTGCGTCCACCACGGTGGAAACGGAGCAGAAGTTATAGCCCACCTCGCTGACCACGCCCACCAGGGCACCGGTGGAGGTGATGACGCAGTCGCCCACCTCGATGCCGCAGTTGGTGCCCTTGGAGAGGGTAAGGGTGGATTCCCAGTTGGAGGAACCGTAGGAGGAGACGTTGGCGGACTCCATCTGTAAGTCGCTGCGTTTCTGGGCAAGGCCCAGAAGATCGCGCAGCCGCTCGTTTTCCTGGGCGGCGGCCTGCCCCTCCCGGGCATCCTTCTGCAGCTGGGCGTTTTCTTCCTTCAGCCGCTGGTTTTCTTCCTTCAACGCTTCATAGCGGAAGGCGTAATCGTACCGGTCCTCCACCCAGGTGAGGAAGGAGTTGACACCGCCGCGGATGGGGGAGGTGATCACGCCCCACGCGTTGGAAATGGGGTTGGAGCTGCCCCCCAGAAGGACGGAACCGAGGGCGGTGGCCACAGCCAGCAGAACGGCCACCAACAGCACAAGACCGCCGTTATGGCGGAGAAAGTCCTTCATTGGGCGGCGCCCCTTTCGGCGGCCATGGCCAGCGGGTCCACCTCGAAGGAGCGGAGCACGGAGGCCAGACGGCAGATGGGAAGACCCATGACGTTAAAAAAGTCGCCGGTGATGCCCTCGATGAGTTGGCCGCCGATGCCCTGAATGCCGTAGGCCCCCGCCTTGTCCATGGGCTCACCGGTGGCCACGTAATGGACGATCTCCTTCTCCGTTAAGGGGCGGAAGGTGACGAGGGTACACTCGCTGCCCGTTTCCGCCCGCTCAGGGGAGAGGACGGTGAAGCCGGTATAGACCCGGTGGGTGCGGCCGGAGAGGGCGCGAAGCATGGCCGCGGCCTCTTCCTCGCTGTGAGGCTTGCCCAGGACCGTGTCATCCAGCGCCACCACGGTGTCCGCCGCCAGAATGAGAGCGCTTGCATTTCCGGGCAGGGCCTGCACGGCCCCGGCTTTGCCGCGGGACAGGGTTTCCACCAGCTGCTGCGGGGGAAGGGCGCCCACGGAGGATTCGTCAAAATCGGAAACGGCCACCCGGAAGGAGGAAAGCCCCATGAGGGAGAGAAGCTCCTTCCTGCGGGGGGAGCCGGAGGCGAGAATGATCTCCATAATGAAAAACCACCTTTCAGTGAAACGGAAAATGGAATACGGCCTTATACGCCGGTGGAGCCGAAGCCACCTTCCCCCCGAAGGGTGGTGGGAAGCTCCTCCCGCTCTTCCACCACGGCCTGCGCCACAGGGAGGATCATGAGCTGGGCAAACCGGTCGCCGGGCTGGATGGTATAGGGCGTGTCGGAAAAATTGGTAAGGCCCACCTTCAGCTCACCGCGGTAGTCGCTGTCAATGACGCCGACGCAGTTGGAGGGGGAAACGCCGTGCTTGATGCCCAATCCGCTGCGGGCCAGAATGAGGGCCACCCAGTTCTCGTCCGGAAGAGCCATGGCAAGGCCGGTGGGGACGCTGACCAACTGCCGGGGGGCGATGGTGAGGGGGGAATCCAGCAGAGCATGCAGGTCCATGGCGGCGGCGCCGGGAGTCTGGTATCGCGGGAGCTGTGCCCGGGGGTCCAGCCGCTTGAAGAGTACGGTGGGATGCATGAATAGTACCTCCTGTGGGGCAGAGTCATTCCACGCCGCGGTAATAAAGACCGCGGGTGAAGGCTTTCGGGGCGGAGCGGCCCACGCCGCGGTACCGCCGGAAGACGGCGGCGCACTCGGGGGTGGACTCCGTCGTGAAGGAAAGACGGGCGTAGCGGATGCCCAGATGGGTCCAGTCCGCCTGCTTGTCGGCAAGGAAAAGCTGCTTGCCGTTCAAGATCTCGCTGCGGCAGCCGAAGGCTTTTACCACGGGGAAATGCTCGCCCAAACGGTCGGTCAGCTCCGGCTGCTTTTCACAGCTGCACTGGCCGGTAGCCGATTTGATCACGCAGTTCTGGGTGATCATGAGGGGAAGGCGGCCATAGACGATGAGCTCGGTCTCCACCGCCTTGGAAAGGTCGCGGATCTGGGGGAATTTCAGCTCGAAGGAGGCAGTGACCGAAGCGAAGAAAAGGCGCTTCAGCTCTTTCTCCGTCTGGCTGTTGAACACGGGAAGGCCGAAGTCCCCCCGAAGAGTGAAGCCCTTCTCCTGCGCCAGACGGGCAAGACCCAGGTCGCCGGTGAGTACCTCCCCTACGCCGCAGGCAGCGGCTGCGTCCAGAAGGGAGAGAAGCTGCGGCCGCTCGGTGTCCAGCACCACCCGGGGCAGGGTGACGCAGAGGGGGACGTCGGATGCCTTGCAGCGCTCGGCGGCCTCCGGATGGGCGGCAAGCTCTTCCACCGGGAGGTAAAGCCGGGCGGGGGCAAGGGAAAGAAGGTCGTCCGACAGCTGATGATACCGGCGGAGGGAAACAGTGAAGGCCGGAGGGGTCTTCTCGTTTTCATAGCGGATGCCGGGCTTGAAGGGGACGGCGGGGCGGTCGGGCAGGGCCTGACGGGCCGCGGAAAGCTGTTCCAGCACGTCCCTCCGGAGGGCGTTCAGGGCGGAAAGGGGGAGGGAAAGCCCCTCCTCCACCGCGGCCTTCACGGACTGAACGCGGAAGGGGGTGCCGCCGGTGCGGGAAAGCTGCGCCTCCACCGCGCTGCGGGTGAGGGGGTGATTCCGGGCCGGCTCCGGCACGGGGCCGGCGGCGCGGAACAGGCCGTAAGAGGGGTCCTCCACCGCTACCTGGGCGGGCTCGTCCTTCCGGATGAGGGCGTAAAAGTTTACGCTTACCCGACGGGCGGAGCCGTCCTCATACGCGGCGCGGGCGGCGGCAAAGAGGGCCGACGGCTCCGATTGCTGGGTGCGGGTGCCGAACATATGGGGACCGGTGTGACCGGTGAAGTACCCGTCGGTAAAGCCTTGGCGGGAAAACGCCTCCTGCAGGTCGTGCAGTTCCTTTTCTGTGGGGAGGCGGTCCTCGCGGATGAGGGAGGAATAGATGGAGGTGACCACAGCCACGTACTCCGGGCGCTTCATGCGTCCTTCAATTTTCAGGCAGGTGACCCCCAGCTTTTTGAGTTCGTGGATATGTGAGGCCAGGGAGAGATCCTTCAAAGAAAGCGGATAGGCATCCGCCCGGCGACCAAAACCATACTGCAAACGGCAGGGCTGGGCGCACAGGCCGCGGTTGCCGCTGCGGGAGCCGATGAGGGCGGACATCTCACACTGGCCGCTGAAGCACATACACAAAGCGCCGTGGGCGAAGACCTCGGTCTCAATGGGGGAGCGGGTGCAGATAAGGTCCAGATCCTTCCGGGAAAGCTCCCGGGCCAGGACCACCCGGGTGAAGCCCAGATCGGCGGCGGCCTTCACCCCGTCCAGATTGTGGACGGAAAGCTGGGTGGAGGCGTGCAGCGGCAGGGAGGGAACGGTCTGCCGCAGGGCGCGGGCAAGGCCCAGGTCCTGCACCAGTACGGCGTCCACCCCCAGCTGGGCAGCGCGGGCGGCCTGTTCGGCAGCGGCGGGCAACTCCCGGTCGGTGAGCAGGGTGTTCAGGGTGAGGTAAACCTTTACATCCCGCAGATGGCAGTAAGAAACCGCCGCCGCAAACTCCTCTTCCGTGAAGTTTTTCGCATTGCGGCGGGCGTTATAGGAACCGTATCCGAGATAGATGGCATCGGCGCCACTCTGGACGGCGGCGGTGACCGCCTCCGGAGACCCGGCGGGGGAAAGAAGTTCGAGCATGGATTCATCTCCAATGGGGAATTTGCGGGGGACGATTTTTTGCCCGCGGGCGGGACGAGGGAACGCCGCCTGAGGGCGGCGGGGGACGTTGCCCTACTCAGGTGGCGCCCCCTTTCTTCCCGAAGAAAGAGGGAAGAAAGGTGCGCAACAGCAGCACCAAACAGAAGCCCAGCGAAGCGGGTCCTGTTTGGAGAGGAGATGCAACGGAGCGAATGATACGGAGTTTGCATCGACGATGTCCGGCGAGCAAAGGCAGGACGGGCGAAAGCGCTGAACGGCGCGCAGCGCCTCGCCGCTGGAGGTTTGGTGACACGAGCGGCAGGCGAGTTGGAAAGATGTGAGAGGCCATCCCAGCGCTGGACAAAGCACGGCTAAGTGCAAAGAGAAGCAGTGGCCAACCGCAACGGACGCCGGAAGAAGAAAACTGCACCTTGCGGCAGTTCCACGGGTCAAGGGCCGCGGCCCTTGCGCTTTTCTCCCCGCTTTTGGTGTCAAAAGCGGGGAGAAAATTCGCGCTCCCCTAAAATTACTTCTTATTCTGCAGCTTGAAGATCTCGCGCTTTGCTTCGGAAAGCTCCATTTTGAGCTTGGCGGCATCCTCCAGATCGTCCTTGAGCTGGCGGCGGAGGTTTTCCGACGCGGCCTGCTCCTTCAGCAGCTCGTCTGCGATGTTGATGGCGGCCAGAACGGCGCCGTCGGCCATGGAGACACGGCCGGAGGACATGACGCCGGAGATCTGCTGGTCCACATAGGCGGCGAGCTTCTGGACGTATGCCTCGTTCTCGGTGCCCACCAGAGTATATTCCCGATCGGCGATGGTAACGGTGACTTTGTTTTTCATGCCGGACACTCCTCTTTGTTATGGGCGCGGGGCGCCCTTTTCTTTATTTAAGGATTATATCATATCCACAGAGGGTTTCAAAACAAAATATTTGTGAATTTTTGATTTTCAGGACGGAAGGCGATTTTGGATTTGCGGGGCGGGGGAGTTCATGCTATAATGTATCAGTCGAGAATTGAATTTTTTGGAAGAAAGGCGGCATGAGAGTGGCGATTTTGGTGCCGGATGGTATTGTGTCCATGACCGGCGGCGCGGCTGACCGCCTTTGGAAGCAGGGCGACGGCGACGCGGCGCTTTTATATCTTTATATTCTGCGCACGGGCGCGCTGCCGAAAGGCGGCTGGCCGGAAGAGCGCCTGCTTGCCGCGAGAGAGACCCTTTACAGGCTGAAACTGGTCACCCGGGAGGCGGCGGAGGCGCCCCTTGCACCCCTGCCGCAGGAGAGCGAAGAGCCGCCGGAGTACACCACGGAGGACCTGAAGCGGGAGCTGGAGAGCGACAAGATCTTCCCCCATCTGGTGGACGAGGTGGAGCGGCGGCTGGGGCGAAAGCTCAACAGCGCCGACCTTAAGATGCTGCTGACCGTTTATGACCATCTGGCCCTTCCGGCGGAGGTGGTGCTGATGCTGGTGAACTGGTGCGTGGAGGACTACGAGCGGAAGTACGGGGTGGGCCGCCGCCCCAGAATGAGCCAGATCCGCAAGGAGGCCTTCACCTGGCACCGCCTGGGTGTGGACACGGCGGAGGAGGCCGACCGCTACGTGAGAAAGCGGACGGCCATGACCAAGCGTCAGGCAGAGCTGTTCCGCCTGATGGACATGCCCCAGCGCCCCCCGGTGGGGAAGGAAGAAAGCTATCTGGAAGCCTGGGACTCCATGGGTTTTGAGGACGAAGCCATTCGCCTTGCCTATGAAAAGACTGTCCTGCGCAAACAGGGCATGAACTGGGCGTATATGAATTCCATTTTGAGAAGCTGGCACGAAAAGGGCCTGCACACGGCGGCGGCCATCGAGACCGGCGACCGCTCATCCCCACGCCGCAGCGCCGGGCAGGCCGGCATGGCGGGGGGACAGCCTCCGCGGCCGGAGCAGGACGAGCGGGCCAGAGCCAGCATGGAAAAGCTGCGGCGGAAGCTGCGGCAGGAAAAGGAAGAGGTGAGCCCGGATGGCGTATGAGATCTGCGTGGTGCGCGCAGCGGCGGAAGAGCTTGGCCGGCAGCGCAGAGAACAGGAGATGCGGCAGGCCCGGCAGCGGGAGGAGCTTACACGGCGCTTTCCCCGGCTGAAGGAGATTGAACGGGAGCTGCGGCAGACGGCATCGCAGGCGGCGCTGTCCGCCTTGAAAAGCGGGGAGGACCCGGCCCCGCGGCTTTCCGCCCTGCGGGAGCGGAGCCTCGGATTGCAGGAAGAGCGGCGGACGCTGCTGCTTTCCGCCGGATATCCGGAGGATGCCATGGAGGACACCCCGATCTGCCGCAAATGCGGTGGACGGGGCTGGGTAGGGGCGGAAATGTGCTCCTGCCTGAAAACTCTGTGCGCCAGAGAGCAAGTGAAGCTCCTCTCCAGTATGCTGCCCCTGGGGAATGCGTCCTTTGAGACCTTTTCTCTGGAGGAATACGGCACGGAGGTCTGGCCCGGCATGGGGGAAAGCCCCCGGGAGAACATGGAGTTCGTCCGGGACACGGCGGGAGATTACGCCCGGAAGTTCCCCCGGTTCCCGCTGAAAAACCTGCTGTTTTCCGGCGGGACGGGACTGGGGAAGACCTTCCTTTCCGCCTGTATCGCGCGGACGGTGGCGGAAAACGGATTTTCCGTCGTGTACGACTCGGCCGTGCATGTCTTTACTGCCTATGAAGAGGAAAAGTTCCGCCGGGATCCGGAGGCGGAGGCGAGCACGAAGCGCTATGTGCAGTGCGACCTGATGATCCTGGACGATCTGGGCAGCGAGATGACCACCAGCATGGTGCAGTCATCCCTTTACACGTTGATAAACGACCGGTTGACCGCCGGGAAGCACACGGTGATCAGCACCAATCTGGGTACACAGGAGATCGAGCGGCGGTATTCGCCGCAGATCGCCTCCCGCCTGCTGGGGGATTATCAGACCCTGCTGTTTTTCGGACAGGATATCCGAACGAAGGACGAATAAGGAGAATGGAACTTTGAGAACGATTTCCGAACAGGAGATGCAGCATCAGCTGGCCGTCTGCGCCGCCCTTTCCCAGCGGGTGAAGGCCGGGGCGAAGGCCATGGTGGACACCTACGGCTGCCAGCAGAACGAGGCGGATTCCGAGCATATCCGCGGCTTTCTGAGGGCCATGGGCTACGGCTTTACGGAGTCTGAGGACGAGGCCGACGTCATCGTCATCAACACCTGCGCCATCCGGGAGCACGCGGAGAATCGGGTGCTGGGCAACGTAGGGGCGCTGGTGCACGTGAAGCGGCGCCATCCGGGGCAGATCATCTGCCTGTGCGGGTGCATGATGAACGAAGAGCACGTGAAGGAAAAGATCCGCGCCAGCTACCGCCACGTGGACCTTGTGTTTCCGCCCCAGGCCCTGTGGCGCTTTCCGGAGCTTCTGCAGAAGGTGATGGATGACGGCAAGCGGGTGTTCGATCAGGAGAATGAGGACGCCATTGCCGAAGGGATGCCCGTGGTGCGGCAGGGGAAGATGAAAGCCTGGGTCTCCGTCATGTACGGATGCAACAACTTCTGCTCTTACTGCATCGTGCCCTATGTCCGGGGCCGGGAACGCTCCCGCAGACCGGAGGACATTCTGCGGGAAGTAAAGGAGCTGGCCGCGGAGGGGTACAAGGAGATCACCCTTCTGGGGCAAAACGTAAATTCCTATGGCAAGGACCTGGAGGAAGACATTGATTTCGCCGGCCTTCTGCGCAGGGTAAACGAGGTGGAGGGGGACTTTCTCATCCGTTTTATGACCAGCCACCCCAAAGACGCCTCCCAGGCCTTGTTTGACGCCATGGGGGAATGCGAAAAGGTGGCGCCCCAACTGCACCTGCCGGTGCAGGCGGGCAGCAGCCGGGTGCTGAAGGCCATGAACCGGGGCTATAGCCGGGAGGAATATCTGGCGAAGGTGCGGGCGGTGAAAGAAGCCGTGCCCGGCATCGTGCTGACCAGCGACATCATCGTGGGCTTCCCCGGGGAGACGGAGGAGGAGTTTGAAGAGACCCTCACCCTTCTGGAGGAAGTGGGGTTCGACGCGCTGTTCACCTTCATTTTCTCCCCCCGGGAGGGGACCCCGGCGGCCGGGCTGGAAGACCCCGTGTCCCACGGGGACAAGGTGAAGCGGTTCGAGCGCCTGACGGCGCTGCAGGACAAAATTTCCGCCGAAAAGCACGCCGCCTATGTGGGGAAAACCGTCCGCGTGCTGGTGGACGGCGTGGCCGGGGACGGAAAGCACGACCTCACCGGGCGGACGCCGGGGAACCGGCTGGTGCACCTTTTCGGGGACCGGGACGCCGTGGGACAGTACCGCGCGGCGAAGATCACCGGGGCCACCACCTGGGCGCTGGAAGGCAAGCTGACAAGCGAAACGTGAGCGCGGCGGCGGAACGCCGCCTTAGAAAGGATGGGGAAGCATGAAGGAAATGACCCCCATGATGAAACAGTACTACGAAGTGAAAAATGCCCATCCGGACTGCATTATCATGTTCCGGCTGGGGGATTTTTATGAGATGTTCCAGGAGGACGCAAAGCTGGCCTCGCAGGAGCTGGACCTCACCTTGACCACCCGGGACCGGGGAAAGCCAAAGGAGGAACAGGTGCCCATGTGCGGCGTGCCGTACCATGCGGTGCAGTCCTACCTTGCCCGGCTGATCGGCAAGGGGTACAAGGTGGCCATCTGTGAGCAGATGGAGGACCCGGCATTGGCCAAGGGCCTGGTGCAGCGGGAGGTGACCCGCATCGTGACCCCGGGCACCATCATCGACGACACCATGCTGGACGAGGGGAAGAATAACTTCATCTGTGCCGCCGCGGCATCGGACGGCATGTGGGGCCTCTGCTTTGCGGACATCACCACCGGCGACCTGTTCGCCACTGCCTTCGATCTGGACGGAAGCCGGGAGCATATGTGGAACGAGCTTTCCCGCTTCCGCCCGAGAGAGGCACTGCTGGACGAGACGGCGTGGAGCCGGGAGGCGGTGCATCATTTCCTGGAGGGAAAGCTGGGCTGCGTCTGCCAGAAGGCGGAGATGACCGCCGACCGGAAAGCGCTGGAGGCGCAGTTTGAAACGGGACTTGACCGCCTGCCGGAGGACTGCGATGCCGTTCTGGCGGCGGCGGGGGCCATCGTCCGCTACGCCGCGGAGACCCAGAAGAGCACCCTGAGCCATATGCGCACCCTGAATTACTACACTGCCGAGCAGTTCATGGAGCTGGACCTCACCGCCCGGCGGAATCTGGAGCTGTGCGAGACCATGCGGGGCAAGGAGAAGAAGGGAAGCCTTCTCTGGGTGCTGGACAAGACGAAAACGGCCATGGGCTCCCGCCTGATGCGGCGGTGGATGGAGCGCCCCCTTCTCTCCCCGGCGGAGATCGACGGGCGACTGGACGGGGTGGAGGACCTGCTGACCTTCCCGGTGCAGCGGCAGGCCATCACTGCCATGCTGAAGGAGATCGGCGACCTGGAACGGCTGTCCGGCAAGGTGATCTACGGCACGGCCACCGGGCGGGACCTGCAGGCTCTTTCTCAGGGACTGGGGATGCTGCCCGCATTGCGGGAGGAGCTTTCCAAAATGAAGCCCGCGGCCATCATCAACGACATTTACGACGGGCTGGACGACCTGCCTGCTTTGCGGAAAGAGCTGGACCGGGCCATCTGCGACGAGCCGCCGGTGTCCGTCAAGGACGGCGGCGTCATCCGGGAGGGCTACAGCAGCGAGGTGGACGAGCTGCGCCGCATCCTGACCGATGGGAAGAGCGTGGTGGCCCAAATGGAGGCCAGCGAGCGGGAAAAGACCGGCATCAAGAGCCTGAAGGTGGGCTACAACAAGGTGTTCGGGTACTATATCGAGGTGTCCAAGTCCTATTACGATCAGGTGCCGGAGCACTATATCCGCAAGCAGACCCTGGTAAATTGCGAGCGCTATATCACCCAGGAACTGAAGGAGATGGAACATACCATCCTCTCCGCCCGGGACCGGGTGACGGCGCTGGAATACGAGCTTTTCTGCGCTCTGAGCCGGAAGACGGCGGATCGGATCGCGTTCATTCAGCATTCCGCCCGGGCGGCGGCGCGGCTGGATGTGCTGTGCTCCTTCGCCAACGTTGCGGAAGAGCAGAATTACTGCCGCCCTGCGGTGGACGAAAGCGGCGCGCTGGACATCCGGGAAGGGCGTCACCCCGTGGTGGAAAAAATGCTGAAGGGGAGCTTGTTCGTACCCAACGACACCCGAATGGACACCAATGGCGAGCGGGCGGCCATCATCACGGGGCCGAACATGGCGGGTAAATCCACCTACATGCGGCAGGTGGCCCTCATCGTCCTCATGGCCCAGATGGGCAGCTTTGTGCCCGCGCGGAGCGCGCGGATCGGCGTGGCCGACCGCATCTTCACCCGGGTGGGGGCCAGCGACGACCTGGCAGCGGGTCAGTCCACCTTCATGGTGGAAATGGCCGAGGTGGCCGAGCTTCTGAAGGGCGCCACCGGCCGGAGCCTCTTGATTTTGGACGAGATCGGGCGGGGCACATCCACCTACGACGGCATGAGTATCGCCCGGGCGGTGCTGGAATACTGCGCAGAGCAGATCGGCGCGAAGACACTGTTCGCCACCCATTATCACGAACTGACCGAGCTGGAGCACACCCTGCCGGGCGTAAAAAACTACAACATCGCTGCCAAAAAGCGGGGGGACGAGCTGATCTTTCTGCGGAAGATCGTCCCCGGCGGGGCGGACCAGAGCTACGGCATCGAGGTGGCCAAGCTGGCCGGTGTGCCGGAGCGTGTGATCGACCGGGCGAGAGAAATTTTGCAGGAGCTGGAGAAGCAGAGCACCGGGCGGAACGGGGCATATGCCCCCACCGCGGCAAGCCACGAGGAAACGCGGGAGGAAGATGCCGCGCAGAAGGCGGCGGAGACCCTGCGGAACACCGCGGTGGAGACGCTGACGCCCATCGAGGCCATGAATCTCCTTTACCAGTTGCGGAACAGCCTGCTGAACAGTGGAAAGGACGAGACATGAAACCAGAGACCGGAAAGGAGCGGAACATGGCCCATATTGCGCAGCTGCCCGCCCATGTAGCGGACCTCATCGCCGCAGGCGAGGTGGTGGAGCGGCCGGCCAGCGTGGTGAAGGAACTGGTGGAAAACGCCATCGACGCCCACGCAAAGTCGGTCACCGTAGAGATCAGCAGCGGAGGCATGAGCCTCATCCGGGTGACGGATGACGGGGACGGCATCGCCCCGGAGGAGCTGCCCACGGCATTTCTGCGCCACGCCACCAGCAAGATCCGGGACGAGCACGACCTGGAGGCCATCGGCACCCTGGGCTTCCGCGGCGAGGCACTGGCGGCCATTGCCGCCGTTTCCCGGGTGGAGGTGATGTCCTGCCGGGAGGGGGACGCACTGGGCGCTTCCCTCAGCCTGGAGGGCGGCGTGCCCGGCGAGGTGGAGCGGGTAGGCTGCCCCAAGGGCACTACCATGGTGGTGCGTAATCTCTTTTATAACACGCCCGCCCGGCTGAAGTTCATGAAGCGGGACGCAGCGGAGGGCGCGGCGGTGTTCGCCGCCGTGCAGCGGGAGGCCCTTTCCCATCCGGACATAAAGGTGAAATTCATCCGTGAGGGGAAGCAGGAGCTTCTGACCCCTGGGGACGGACGGGTGCAGAGCGCCATGTTCGCCGTGCTGGGCCGGGATGTGGCCATGGGCTTCGTCCCTGTGTCAGGCAGCGGCGAGGAGGTGCTGGTGCGGGGATTCTGCTCCCGCCCGGTGTGCTGCCGCACCACCAGAAGCGCGCAGTTTTTCTTTGTCAATGGGCGGTACGTGCGCTCCAAGCTGCTGACGGCGGCGGTGGAAGAAGCGTACCGCAACCGGAAGATGGTGGGGAAATTCCCCGGCTGCGTGCTGTTTCTGGAAATGCGGCTGACGGCGGTGGACGTGAACGTCCACCCGGCCAAGACGGAAGTGAAATTCGGCGCCGAGCGCCGGGTGTTTGACGCGGTATATTATACCGTCATGGGGGCGCTGGACCGGGAGCATCAGCGGCCGGGCCTTTTCAGCGACGAGCCGGAGAAGCCGGAGACGGACGCACCCGAAAAGCGGGAAGCGGCGCCGGATAAACCGGAAGAGCCGCCCCGGGCGGAAAAGCAGGAGCCGAAGGAGAAGTCCGGCGGATTCCAGTACGGCCCGCGGCCGCCCTTCCCCAAAGCGGAACCGAAGACCGACGAGCGCACGGGCCTTACACAGTATACAGTGCTGCACATCAGGGAC
>CAKUEI010000003.1 GCA_934646175.1 uncultured Oscillospiraceae bacterium | reverse complement strand
GCTACTATGATGGTACCACCAAGTTCACCGATGTGAAGGATAATCACAAGTGGGCTTCCGGCTCCATCAACTACTGCGTCGCCAACGGCATCGTGACCGGCATGACCGCCACCACCTTCGCCCCCGACGCTTCCCTGACCGGCGCTCAGCTGGCCAAGATGATGCTGGTCGCTCTGGGCTATCCCGAGAAGTCCGAGAACGCCACCCAGACTCTGGTGGGCGCCAACTGGCAGCTGAACGCCATCCGTCTGGCTACCGAGGCTGGCCTGTTCGCCGGTCTGGACAGCAACTTCGCTGCTACCCGCGCCATCACCCGTCAGGAAGCTGCTCAGATCATGTACAACGCTCTGTTCCTGAACACTTGGGAGATTGATTCTTATCAGAACGCTACCCCCATCTACACCAAGACTGGTCTGGCTCTGATTGCTTCCGCTTTCAAGGCTAACACCACTATTGTGGATGGCAAGACCACTGCTGGCACCCCTTCCAACGATGACTTCCAGCGTCCTGCTACCAAGTACACCTTCAAGGACGGCAAGAAGGACATTGTGGTTGTTGCTGCCCCCACTCTGACCTATACCACTGGCGTCAAGACTGGCGACCTCTATAAGGCTCTGGGTCTGACCACTACTACCACTGCTAATGTTAAGGTCGATGGCGCTAATGCTTCCCCTGCTACCGCTTCCCTCACCAACGGCGGCACTGACACTCTGGGTGCTAACGGTGCTCTGACCGAGGTTTACAACGTGAACAACACGATCACCGTTGTGACTATCAACACCTATGTTGCTACCGTTGCTACCGTGACCCCCGCCAAGAACGGCAACCCCGCCACCATCAAGCTGACTGCTAACGGCACTGATCCCGTTAAGGCTGCTGACACCTACGAGACCACCGCTTTTGCGAAGGACGACGTGGTTCTGTACACCTATGCTAACAGCAAGATTCAGTCCGTTGCCAAGGCCAACAGCGCTACCGGCGCTCTGACCGGCTACACCACCGACAAGAACGCTGTCGTGGGCGGCACTACCTATTCTTATTCCGCTAAGACCACTGACACTGCTGTTTCCTATGTTGCTGTGTCCGGTCAGGACCTGAAGGACGACGTCACCGTCTACTTCGACAACTATGGCAACATCATCAAGATGGTTCAGTACAAGGCTACCGAGACCAACGTCTATGCCTATGTGATCGCTTCTCAGAGCGCTACCGCGTTTGGCGTTACTACCTATCAGACCCAGCTGCTGTACACCGATGGTTCCATCGGCGTGGTTGATGCTGCTGCTGATTACACTTCTCTGGCTGGTTCTGTTGTTACCTACACCAAGGACAACAACGGTCTGACCGTGCTGAAGGCTGCTACTACCAACCTGAAGGGTAGCGACAAGGCTCTGACCATTGCCAAGGGCAAGCCCGCTCTGACTCTGGGCAGCACCACTTACTATGCCAACAACAACACCGTGTTCCTGGTGAAGACCGAAGTGAACGGCAAGCCCGTTTACACTGCTTACACCGGCTACGCCAATGTGCCTTCTCTGAAGGCTACTTCTGGCGCTGCTTATGCGGTCTATGTTGACAAGGGCGTTGCCGCTGTGGTTTATGTCTCCGGCGCTGCCGCTGACACCACCGCCAGCAAGGACCTGATCTATGTCGTGGGCGACAGCCACGTCACCGCTACTGTGGACTCTGTCCGCGGCACCTACTACACTCACACCGCTGTTGTGAACGGCAAGATCACCACCATTGACCTGGCTTCCAAGGTGACCGCTGACACTCTGGTGAGCAGCATCACCTATAACCAGCACAATGTTGGTACTCTGGGCACTGCTGTGACCACCAATGCTACTGGTACCGTCAAGGCCGCTGCTGGCCTGATCGGCTTCGGCACTGACGCTGCCTCTGCTACCTATAAGGCTTATACCAGCGACTGCGTCGTGTTCATGATCAACGGTGGCGAGGTTACCGCTTCTTCCGTTGCTTCCATCGTGACCGATGCGAACGATACCGTTATGTATCAGGTGAACGAGACCGGTGAAGTCACCGCTATGTTCATCACCGTCAATGCTTAATCTTTAAGTATCGACAGAAGGCCCCGGGCAGGATATGCCCGGGGCCTTTTTTATTCTGCCGCTGCTTCTTCCGGCAGGGGAGGGGGCGCGGGAAAAGAGATCTCCCGCTCAACCAGTTCCTGCGTTCCGTCAGAATGACATACCAACACCTTTACTTTCATCGTTTCACCCCCAAAAAGAACAGCTTGCTTCCGGCCTTGATCGAATTGCTGCTCACATTGCCCACTGCAATATTTAAGGTAGAGACAGGAACATCCCGTAAGAGATACGCACCGCTTGCCGTGCTGGAGTAGAAGGTGTAGCTGCTGAGACGAACGTAAGCGTACTCTGCAAAAAGGAACAGGCAGTTTCTACTTTTGTGGAAGCGAAGCCGCGTCGGGTAGGAAACATATTCTGTTCCATCCGTCAGCATTCCGGGGTAGCAGATATAATCATTGTTGCTCATGTTTGCGCTGCTGGTCATGTGGTCATCGCCGGAGGAGGCGTAGCGGTAATTGGAAGCATCATCACCATTGATTCGAATTGAACAGTACGGGCTGACATTGCTGTCATCCTTGGTGTTCACCAGCTCCGCATAGACGATGACCTCGTCATAGAGGTCAAAATCGATGTCGGACACGTCCACGTCCAGCTGCTGGGCGTCCTGTGTGGTCACCACCTCCTTGAGCTTTGTGAGCGGAATGGCCCCCACCGCCCGGTCGATCTTGGCAAAGTCCGCGTTGAAGTCGGTCCGCAGCACCGGGTCCTCCGCCGCCCATTGGTGCAGGCCGATGTTGGTTGTTTGTCCCATTTTTCTTTCCCCTTTCAAAAAGTGCCTTCTACTGATAGGCCGGGGAGAGGGCTTCGCGTGCACTGGCTGCTGCAAATAAAAAAGCCGGGTGCAGAAAGCACCCGGCTTTGGGAAAAATCTTTTATCCGCGCAGGAAGCCGTCAATGATCTTTGCTTCCGCCTCTTCCTCGGACAGGCCGAGGGTCTGCAATTTCAGGATCTGCTCGCCTGCGATCTTGCCGATGGCGGCCTCGTGGATGAGGGCGGCGTCGATGTCGCCGGCGAACAGCTCCGGCGCGGCGTTCACGGTGCCGTGGCCCACCAGAATGGCGTCGCACTCGGAGTGGCCGGTGCAGCGGGCGTTGCCGCGGATGACGGAGTGGTACTCCTGATGGGAGCTGCCCTTTGCCACGCTGCGGGAGATGAGGTCCACGCCGCAGTCCTCGCCGTCCAGATCGACGGAGAAGTCGGTTTTGGCGGTCTCGTCCCCGTCGGTCATGATGCGCTCGTGGATGATGAGCTTGGCCCGCCGGGCCAGCTTGCCGGAGGTTTTGCGGAAGGTGCTGTCCACGCCGCCCAGCTGGATGGTGTCCATTTCCAGGACGGCGTCTTCGTCCAGATAGGCTTCGGTGACGGGGTCGATCTTCCGGGCGCCCTTGCCGGAACCGGTGCCCAGGTGCTTTTCCTTGTAGAGCACGTGGGAATTTTTGCCGAGGAAGAAGCGGTGGATGCCGTTGTGGTGGGCGTCCTCCTCGCCGTCGGAGTGGACGCCGCAGCCCGCCACGATGATGACGTCGGCCCCCTCCGCTACGTAGAAGTCGTTATACACCAGGTCTTCCACGTCGCTGTGGGTGATACAGGCGGGGATGTAGACGGTCTCGCCCTTGGTTTCCGGGCTGATGTCGATCCGCAGGCCGGGCTTGCCGTCGGGCAGGGAATTGATCTTGATGTGTTCGGTGCTGCGGCGGCCGGCGCACATGCCGTTCTCGCGGATGTTGTAAGCGCCCTCGTAAGCGCCCTTGTATTCAGAGACCGCCTCCAGCAGACGGCGGGTACGTTCCTTGATGGTCTCACTCATGGCACGGCGCCTCCTTTTCCATGGGGCAGCGGGCGGACTTTTCGTCCGCCATCAGGGCGGGCAGCACCTGCTCCCGCGGGCCGGACATGCGCACCGTGCCGTTTGCGATGACGCAGATCTCGTCCGCGATCTGAAGGATGCGCTCCTGATGGGAGATGATGAGCAGAGCCTGTCCCTCCACGCCTTTCAGGTGCTGGAATGCGTCGATGAGGCCGTCAAAGCTCCAGAGGTCGATACCGGCCTCCGGCTCATCGAACACGGCCAGCTTCAGCCCCCGGCGGGCCAGCACCATGGCGATCTCGATGCGCTTGATCTCGCCGCCGGAAAGGCTGGCGTTCACTTCGCGGTCAATATAATCCCGGGCGCACAGGCCCACCTGGCCGAGATAGTGGCACAGCCTGTCCTCCGCAAGACCGCCGCCAGCGGCCAGCTCCAGAAGGTCGCGCACCGTAAGGCCCTTGAAGCGCACCGGCTGCTGGAAGGCATATCCGATGCCGCGCTTGGCACGTTGAGTGATATCAAGGCCGGTGATGTCTTCACCGTCCAACAACACCCGCCCGGAAGAGGGAATCTCTAAACCGGAGATAATTTTGGCCAACGATGTCTTTCCGCCGCCATTGGGGCCGGTGACCACCGTCAGCTTGCCGGCCGGAACGGTGAGATCAATTCCTTTCAATATTTCATCGCCGCTTGGCGTGGACCAAGCGATGTGCTCTAATGTCAACATAACGAACCCCTCCTGATTGCGCGCCGCGTGCGGATAGACAGGCAAAAACACCCCAGATGCGATTGCGAATCCAACTGGGATGCTTATTTTTTCCTGTTTCTATCATAGTATACTTTGGCGGTTTTGTCAATGTTCTGCGGGGGTCCCGGGGGCGGATTCGGGCGTTTCGATGTATTCCATGATGTCGCCGGGGGTGCAGTGCAGAATGGCGCAGAACATATCGATGGTGTGGGTGCTGACGCTTTCATTGCGCTTTAAGCGGGTGATCTGCGCAGGGCTGATATGATATTTTTTGATCAGTGCATACTGTGAAATACCTTTTTCCCGCATGACATTCCAAAGATTATCATAAGAGATCATTCCATCCAAGCCTCACTTTACTACATGAATGTTAAGCGGAAACGGTGTATATCGGCATTAACTAAAATCGGTTAATGCATTTGTGAGGAGAGATAGGGTATGAATAATCAAAATTGTGATAGCTGTGGTGATTATATCTTTATGTAATAGCTGCCATCATTCTCTCGCTCTCCCGCGGAAGCTCAGGAAACTCTGACAGCGGCGCGTTCTATCAATACTTCGTATGCGGCATAAGAGCCTCCTCACAGGTAGGTGGCATATAATTATCATTGGCGTCTCTTTAAAGCGGAAGGCTGATGAACGCAAATAACAGGAGCGGGACAAAAGTCCCGCTCCTGTTCGCATCATATCACGCCCTGATTTGGGACATTATTTACCGAAGTACCGGTCCAGCAGGCCTTTCAGCGCCTTTGCGTGCCGGGCCTCGTCCCTTGCCATTTCATGCACGCTGTCATGGATGGCATCGAGGTTATTTTTCTTGGCGCACAGGGCCAGATCGAACTTCCCGGCGGTGGCGCCATACTCGCAGTCTACGCGCCAGGCCAGGTTCTTGGCGGTGTCGGCCTTCATGTTGGGTTCCAGCTCTTCGCCCAGCATCTCGGCGAACTTGGCGGCGTGCTCCGCCTCTTCATAGGCGGCCTTTTCCCAGTAAAGGCCGATCTCGGGATAGCCCTCGCGGTGAGCAATGCGGGCCATGCAGAGATACATGCCCACCTCGCTGCACTCGCCGGTGAAGTTGGCCTTCAGCTGCTCCAGAATGTAGGCCTTATCTTCGGCGCTGATGGCGTCGTTGTTCTTCACGGTCTTGGCATAGATGCCGTACTCGTGTTCGGCGGCCAACTTCTGGTCCTCTTCCTTCTTCTCGATGAACTTGCTGCCGGATACATGGCAGACGGGGCAACTCTCCGGGGGATTTTCCCCTTCGTGTACATAACCGCAGACCGGACAAACCCACTTTTTCATAAGAATACCTCCATACATTTTATTTTCTGTTCCATACACAAACGCCGGGGTCGGGTGTTACGAATGCTGCTTGCTGAGACAGGAACGGCAGACGCCGCGGAAGGTCAGCTCGTGATGAGATACCTCGTGCCCGTACTGCTTCCGCACCGCATCGTCTAGGCTGAAGTCCGCCAGCATGGCGTGAAGGTCCAGCACGGCGCCGCACCGGACGCAGATGAAGTGACTGTGGGGGGAGACATTGGCGTCAAACCGCTCCTGCCCTTCCACCACGCCGACGCTTTTGATCAGCCCCTGCTCGCGGAAAAGGGAGAGGTTCCGATAAACCGTGCCCAGACTGAGGTCGGGGTGCGTCGGCTTCAGCTGCTGATAGATCCAGTCGGCCGTGGGATGCACCGTGGTGCCGCGGATCACGTCCAGGATCGCTTCTCTTTTTTTGCTGTACCTTGTTGCTCGTTCCATGTGTTACCTCAATAACAGTAATAATTCTCAACTGCGTAATTAGAATAACATAAAAGAACCGGTCTGTAAAGAGGTTTTTTGTATTTTGCGCAGAAAAAAACAGCGCGCGGGCAAATACCTTGCAATGTGGGGCACGGCTCGTTATAATGAAAACGATTTGGAAAGTCGATACATATTAAAGGAGTGGAAGCCATGGAAAAGATCCGTATGACCGTTCCTCTGGTAGAGATGGACGGAGACGAAATGACCCGCATTCTCTGGAAAGATATTAAGGAGGAATTGCTGCTTCCGTTCCTGGATCTGAAGACGGAGTACTATGACCTTGGCCTGCCCGAGCGGGAGAAGACCGCCGATCAGGTGACCGTGGATGCGGCGGAGGCCACCAAGAAGTACGGCGTTGCCGTCAAGTGCGCCACCATCACCCCCAATGCCCAGCGGGTGGAGGAGTACAAGCTGTCTCAGATGTGGAAATCCCCCAACGGCACCATCCGCGCCATTCTGGATGGCACCGTGTTCCGCGCGCCCATCATGGTGAACGGCATTTCCCCGGTGGTGAAGAACTGGAAGGCCCCCATCACCATCGCCCGTCACGCCTACGGCGACGTCTATAAGTGCTCGGAAATGCGCATCCCCGGCAAGGGAAAGGCGGAGCTGGTCTTCACCGGCGAGGACGGAAAAGAGCAGCGACAGACCATCTATGACTTTGAAGGCCCCGGCGTGCTGCAGGGCCAGTATAATAAGGACAGCTCCATCGCCTCCTTCGCGCACTCCTGCTTCCAGTATGCCCTGTCCGTGAAGCAGGACCTCTGGTTCTCCACCAAGGACACCATTTCCAAGAAGTACGATCACACCTTCAAGGACATTTTCCAGGAGATCTACGACGCGGAGTATAAAGAGAAGTTCGAGGCCGCCGGCATCGAGTATTTCTACACCCTCATCGATGACGCCGTGGCCCGCGTGATCCGCAGCAAGGGCGGCTTCATCTGGGCCTGCAAGAACTATGACGGCGACGTGATGAGTGACATGGTCTCCACGGCGTTCGGATCACTGGCCATGATGACCTCCGTTCTGGTCTCTCCGGACGGCAACTACGAGTACGAGGCGGCCCACGGAACGGTGACCCGCCACTATTATAAGTACCTGAAGGGGGAGGAGACCTCCACCAACCCCGTGGCCACCATCTTTGCCTGGAGCGGCGCCCTGCGCAAGCGCGGCGAGCTGGACGGCAATGCAGCGCTGATGGCTTTTGCGGACAAGCTGGAGAAGGCCACCATCGCCGTCATCGAAAGCGGCACCATGACCGGCGACCTGGTCGGCCTCTGGGAAGGCGAGGCCGCGCCGACGAAGGTCACCAGCAAGGTATTCCTTCAGGCCATCCGCAAGGAACTGGAAGCCTGAGCAAAAAGCTAAGCACCCGGGGGGCTGTGGGTCCTCCGGGTGCTTTTTCAAGGAATTTCCAGACAGGAAACCGGTTTTGTTATAGAATGTTCACACTTTTTTGACAAAAGTTTGCTACCATAAGGAAGAAAAAAGGGCAAACAGGAAAACCAAAGAGAAAAGGGAGAGAGAACATTGAAAAGGAAGCAGATCGGGAAACGCGCCGCGGCGGCCGTGCTGGCCGCCGTGCTGCTGCTTTCCTGTGCGTTTGCAGTGGATTACAGCGATATTTCCGGCCACTGGGGCGAGGCGGAGATCGCCCGGTGGAGCGATTACGGCGTGATCCAGGGCAGCGGCGGCAAATTCCGCCCCAATGACACCATCACCCGGGCGGAGCTTGCGGTGATCCTTCAGCGGGTCATGCAGTACGGCGCGGCGCAGGAGAACCCCTACCGCGACCTTTCGGACACCTGGTATACGGACTCCATCCTCCGCCTGTCCGCTGCCGGGATTTTGCAGGGCAGCAACGGTTTGGTGCGCCCCGGGGACCCCATCACCCGGCAGGAGGCCGCCGTGCTGTTTGCCCGTGCCTTTGAACTGGAGACCGCCGGAGCAGATAACGCCGGTTATACCGACGGAAAGCAGATCGCTTCCTGGGCAAGCGGCGCAGTGAACGCCATGTACGCCGGCGGCTACATGAAGGGCAGCGGCGGACTGTTCCGTCCCCAGAACAAGATCACCCGGGCGGAAGTGGTGAAAATCCTGGATAATCTGGTGGACGCCTATTACCGCGAAGCGGGTACATACACCGGTAATGTGGACGGGAACGTGTTGATCGGTACCGGGGACATCACGCTGAAAGAGATGACGATTTCCGGCGACCTGATCATCGCACCGGGCGCATCCACCGGCACGGTCACCCTGGAAAAGGTGACCGTGGGCGGCTCCATCCTGAACCAGAGCGGCCGGGACATCGTGATCAAAGAGGATGAGCCGGAACCGGATCCCAATGCACCGCTGGTCACGGAGGAGGAGAAGATGGCCTTTCTGGCCCAGTATCCCGACAAGGGCATGATCGGCATTGATGTGGCCCGCTATCAGGGCAAGATCGACTGGGCCAAGGTAAAGGCGGCGGGCGTGGAATTCGCCATTGTCCGGGTGGGCTTTACCGGTTACGGCACCGGCACCTTGAATCTGGACGCCAACTATCAGGCCAATATCGAGGGCGCGCTGGAAAACGGCATCAAGGTGGGCGTTTACTACTATTCTCAGGCTATCTCCGTGGAAGAGGCACAGGCGGAGGCAGCACTGCTGCTGGGTGCCATTCGGGGCTATAACATCTCCTTCCCGGTGGTGTTTGACTGGGAGACGGTCTCCAGCGCCAGTGGCCGGGCCAATAACCTGGACACCCAAACTCTGTGCGATGCGGCCAACGCCTTCTGTAAAATGGTGAAGGACGCCGGGTATACCCCCATGGTATACTTCAACAAGAAGCTGGCTACCGATTACTATGACCTTGACCAGATCCAAGAGCATGATTTCTGGTATGCCTACTACCAGTCGGCGGCATCGATCCCCACGGGGCACAACCACATGATCTGGCAGTTCACCTCCACCGGAAAGGTGCCCGGAATCTCCGGAAATGTGGATCTGGACCTGAGCTATTTCGATTACGGCGCATAAAAAGAAGCGATGCGAGATTCTCGCATCGCTTCTTTTTTCGAAAAAGTGGCTTTGCCGCTTTTGGTAAGGCTTTGCTGCGCTCTGCACCTCATGGGTCCGCATCAGTGGACCATTCGACGAGAGCTCCGCGCAAGGTATTTTCTGCCACGAACATGTCACGGCAGAAAACGGTGTTCCCCCCTTTTCCCGTCTGCGGTCGAGAAACTCTGCGGGGCTTTTTAGTCCTGATTTCCGGCGGCAACGGCTTCTGCCGCGCGGATGCCGTCCACGGCGGCGGAGGTGATGCCCCCCGCGTAACCGGCCCCTTCCCCACAGGGGTAAAGCCCTGCCAGAGAAAGGGACTGGAGGTTTGCCCCCCGGGGAATACGGACGGGGGAGGAGGAGCGGGTCTCGACCCCAGTGAGGACCGCGTCCGGCGCGGCAAAGCCGCGGAGCTTCCGGTCCATGAGGGGAAGCGCCTGCCGAAGGGTATCCGCCACATAATCCGGAAGGGCGGCGGAAAGGTTTGTCAACGTGATGCCGGGGCGATAGGTGGGGGAAACGCCGCCCAGTTGGTCGGAAGACCGCCCGGCGAGGAAGTCCCCTACGGTCTGTGCCGGGGCCAGGTATCCGCCGCCCCCCAGAATATAGGCCTGTTCTTCCCAGCGGCGCTGGAAGGCGACCCCGGCTAGAGGATGGGAGGAACCGAAATCCTGCGGCGTGACACCAACCAGAAAGCCGCCGTTGATGTTCCTGCCGTCCCGGGCCATCTCACTCATGCCGTTTGTGACCACGCGGCCGCGTTCGCTTGCTGCGGCGACCACCTGTCCTCCGGGGCAGACACAGAAGGAATAGGCGGAGCGGCCGTTGGGGAGATGGACGGCCAGCTTATAGTCGGCGGGCGGAAATTCCGCCCAGCGGGGGCCCAGCTGGGCGGCACTGACGGCCTTTTGCAGCTGCTCAATGCGGACGCCGATGGCAAACGGCTTCTGCTCTATGGCGATGCCGCTGCGCAGCAGCATGTCAAAGGTGTCCCGGGCGCTGTGGCCGGGGGCGAGGATCAACCCGTCGCAGGGCAGGGCGTAGGAGACCCCGTCCGCCGTGACCGTCAGGGATGCAATGCGGCCGCCTGCATCGGTGATACCGTCCAGCCGGTGGCCGAAGCGCACGTCGCAGCCGAGATCGATCAATTCCTGCCGGATACCGGAGACCACCTGACGCAGCTTGTCGGTGCCTACGTGGGGCTTTTGAAGGTAATGGATGTCCTCCGGCGCACCGTGCTGCACGAAAACATCCAGCACGGCGGAGATGCGGTCGTCATGGATGCCGGTGGTGAGCTTTCCGTCGGAAAAGGTGCCTGCACCGCCTTCACCGAACTGCACGTTGCTTTCCGGCAGGAGAGCGCCGCCGGCCCAGAACGCCTCGACGTTCCGGGTGCGCTCCTCCACCGGGCGGCCCCGCTCCAGCACGATGGGGGGAAGTCCCGCCCGGGCCAGAAACAGGGCGGCGAACAAGCCGGCAGGGCCCATGCCGACCACCACCGGGCGTTTGGGCGCCCGGGGCGAAAGGGCGGGGAATTCATAAGGACGGCGCTGGACCAGGATGACATGAGGGTCAGAAAGGCGTTTCACCAGTGCATCTTCCCCCGGGACGGTACACTGGACCGTGCAGACATAGTGAACATCCTGCTTTTTGCGGGCGTCGATGGATTTGCGGACCAGGGTGAACTGCTCCAGCTGGTCGGGGAAAAGCTTTAATCGCTTGGCGGCCTTGGCCCGGAGGACGGAGAGCCCTTCACCGGGCGCGAGAGTAAGATTCTGAATGTTCAGCATAAAAAGCCGCCTTTCCCCTTGAAGTCTCCCCAGATTATAACATGGGAAAGGGGAAAAAGAAAGCCCGCACGGTGACTGCCGTGCGGGCTGAGCGATCGATTGAATTTGGTTTGCGCCTCCAGGTGCAAACGCTGCAGAGCGTTTAGGAAACTGTTCAGGAGGTGATACCCTGCATCTCTTCCACAATGCGGGTGGTGGCGGTGGCGATGACCAGCTCCTCGTTGGTGGGGATGATCAGGGTGCGCACCGTGGCGTCCGGCGCGGAGATGTCCATTTCCTGGCCGCGGATCTTCATTTTGTCGGGGTCCAGCTTGACACCGAGGAACTCAAGACCGGCCAGGGCAGCGGCGCGGACGGCAGTGGAATTTTCGCCGATGCCGCCGGTCATGACGATGGCGTCCACCCCGCCCATGGCGGCGGCGTAGGAGCCGATATACTTCTTTACCTGATAGGCAAAGCATTCAATGGCCAGCTTGGCGCGCTCGTTGCCTTCATCCGCGGCCTCTTCCAGGTCGCGGAAGTCGGAAGAGACGCCGGAGATGCCCAGCACGCCGGATTCCTTGTTCAT
Organism: uncultured Oscillospiraceae bacterium; assembly: GCA_934646175.1. GTDB lineage: Bacteria > Bacillota > Clostridia > Oscillospirales > Oscillospiraceae > CAKUEI01. The sequence goes on along the minus strand of CAKUEI010000003.1, from coordinate 28,924 downwards.
GATGTCTAGGATCTCATGAATGTCCAGATTGCGGCGGTACATGAGATATTCCATGACACCGGGGTCTACCGAACCGGAGCGGGTGCCCATAGGCATACCTTCCAGCGGGGTGAGGCCCATGGAGGTGTCCACCGATTTCCCGTCCTTGACGGCGGCGATGGAGGAACCGTTGCCCAGATGGCAGCAGACCAGCTTCAGCCCCTGCCCGTCCGGTTTGCCCAGCAGTTCAGCCGCCCGCTGGGAAACGTAGATGTAGGAAGAGCCGTGGAAGCCGTACCGGCGAACCTTATCCTCCTCGTAGAAACGGTAGGGGAGGGCATAGGTGTATGCGCGGGGCGGCATGGTTTGGTGAAAGGCGGTGTCGAACACTGCGACCATGGGGATGCCGGGCATCACCTGCTGGCAGGCCAGAATGCCGATGATGTTGTTGGGGTTGTGCAAGGGGCCGAGGTGGATGCAGTCGTGAATGGCCTTCATGACCTCATCCGTCACCAGACAGGGGGCGGTGAATTTGTCGCCGCCGTGAAGGACGCGGTGACCCACGGCACCGATCTCGGAAATGGAGCTGATCACGCCGTATTCCGGATCCACCAGAAGCTCCAGCGCGGCCTGAATGGCCTCAGCATGGGTGGGCATATTCGTGTACGCCTCGTAATAGGGCTTGCCGGTGGGGGTATGTTTGATATGACCGTCAATACCGATGCGCTCGCAGAGACCCTTGGCCAGCACGGCATGGGTCTTGGAATTCAGCAGCTGGTATTTCAGGGAGGAGCTGCCTGCATTGACAACAAGAACATTCATGATTTTAAGTGGCTCCTTCCAAAACTTCATTGGGGAGGAAACTTGCATTTCCTCCTTTTTCACGGTAAACTGCAAGAAGACCTTTCTATTTATTCTAACCGATTCTGCGGAAAAGAACAACCATAACTACCATATCTATTTTGGATAAATTTGTGTGAAAAAAACAGGTAATGATTATGAAAAATGTTGGCATTGTAGCGGAATACAATCCTTTCCACGCGGGACACGGGATTTTACTGGATAAAATTAAAGCGAACTTAGTGGAAGACTGCACTTTTATCTGCTGCATGAGCGGGAATTTCGCCCAACGGGGCGAACCGGCCCTTTGGGACAAGTGGCAGCGGGCGCAGCTGGCGGTGGAAAGCGGGGCGGATCTGGTGCTGGAACTGCCCACGCCATGGGCGGCCGCCGGGGCGCAGCGCTTTGCCCGGGGGAGCGTTTCCCTACTGAAAGAAACAGGCGTGGTGGACGTGCTGGCCTTCGGCAGCGAGTGCGGGGACCTTGCTTCCTTAGAACAGACTGCCGACTGCCTGGAGACAGAACGGTTCCGGGCGGCCCTGCGGGAGGGACTGGATCTGGGCCTTCCCTTTGCACAGGCCCGGCAGCAGGCGGTACATCGCTGCGCCGGGGCCACTTCCGATGTGCTGAGCGGGCCAAACGACAGCTTGGCTGTAGAGTATCTTGCTGCCTTGAAGAAGCTGGGTGCCGCCATGACACCACTGGCCATCCGGCGGGAGGGCGCGGGCCATGACGCTGCGCCGGAACGGGGGACGGCCTCCGCCTCCGCCATCCGTGCCCTGCTGCGCGCCGGGGAGGGGGAGCGGGCCGCGGCCTATCTTTCTCCGGCGGGGAGAGAGCATCTCTCAGAGTGGCCTCTTTCCGACTGGGAGCGCTGCGAACGGGCGGCGCTGGCCCGGCTGCGCATGATGACGGAGGAAGATTTTCTGGCGCTGCCGGACTGTGGAGAGGGGCTGCACAGAAGGCTGATGGCCGCCGCGCGTCAGGGGTGCAGCCTGCGGGAGATCGCAGCCCTTGCCAAGACGAAGCGGTACCCCCTCGCCCGCATCCGCCGGGCGCTTTTATGGGCTGCTTTGGGATTAAGAGCGGACGAACAGCCGGAGCTGCCGCCCTACCTGAAGGCGCTCGCCTTTGACGAGCGGGGGCAGGCGCTGCTGGCCCGGATGAAGAAAACAGCCGCCCTTCCGGTTTTGAGCCGCCCGGCCAGCGGAAAGCATTGGGCCGGGGCAGCGGGGTCAGTGCTGCGGCAGGAGGCGCGCTGTACCGATCTTTATGACCTGACCCTTCCCTCCGTCCCGCCCTGTGGCCGGGAGTGGACCACCCCACCGGCGTTCTGCCGCAAAGAGGGGAAGGCATGATCGTTCTATGAAAGAAGGAAGGCGGCTGCCTTGCGGCAGCCGCCTTCCTTTTGCGGGGCAGAATGAGAGAGTGCAGAATAAGGAAAGAAATCAGCCCTGCCCCATTTTGGCAAGGGTAGCTTCCACCATTTCCTGATCTTCCCGGGCGCGGCGGGCGTTTTCGTCGATCATTTCCTTCACACGGGCTTCCGGCAGCTTGTAGAGCAGGGTCAGCAGGCCGCAGACGATGAAGATGATGGCAGGCCACAGCAGATAGGCCATACTGAAGACGGAGAAGGTCTCGGCCGTGGGGGCCATACCGCCCACATAGTGGGACAGGGTCAGGGCCGCAGTGACCAGGAAGGACTTGATGATGATGCCAAGCTTGACGGGCAGGGACATGAAAGACATGACCATGCCGCGGACGTCCTTGCCGGACTTGTACTCGCACTCAACGGCGCAGTCGCCGTACAGAGCGGTGCGCAGCATATCGCAGCCGCCGCCGAAGAACAGCGTGGTGCAGTTGATGATGGCGAACACCAGGAAACCGGGCTTAATGGCGAAGTTGATGAGAGCGCCGACGGCCTGAATGAAGCAGGAGACGATGAAGGCGCGCTTCTTGTCACCCTTGCAGAGCTTCAGCAGGATAGGGGTCCACCAGCCGCCCAGCAGGCCGATCAGCGAACGGATGGACATAAAGGTGCCCATCAGCGCAATGGAATCAAGGCAGTAGGTGAAGAAATAGAACATGAGGCCGGAGTTCATAAAGGTACCGGCGTAGCCCAGGGTGACGGCGATGATCATGATGATGGTGTTCTTGCTGGTGAACACGATTTTGTACATCTGGCCCACAGAGGCGGTGCGGTTGGAGACGGAAGCGGCCTTGGCGGCGCGCTCTGCCTTGGCCTTTTTGGTGGCCTTATCGTCTTCGCAGCCCTTGGAGACGGCGAAGAGCAGCCAGTAGCCGATCACGTATAGCACGCCGAAGATGATGACCAGGAAGGCGTGACGCAGGGGGTTGGAACCAAAGGCCTGCAGGATGGAGGCGGCGGCGAAGCCGAACACCAGAGAGGAGCCCATCTGGCCGCGGCCGATGTTGATGGACATGGCGGCACGCTCATTGGTGTCATCGGTCATGACCACGCTCATGGTGATGTAGGCGGCCTCGGCCAGAGACCAGATCACGTGCGAGACGAAGAAGGCAATGATGATGATGATGGCGGCCACCATTTCATTGTCGCTCAGGCGAATGAAACAGAAAATGAAGGTGACCAGCGCCAAAGGGGGCGCCACCAGCAGCCAACTGCGGTAAGTGCCCCAGGGCATCAGATCGCCCACCTTCTGCAGCACAACGCCGTTGACCAGGGAGAACAGGGTGTCCAGGATCGAGGTCACCGACAGGATCATGCCGACGATGGCCACGCTGAACATGGCGGAGTCGGTCAGGTAGGCGGAGAAGTAATAGAGTTCGCAGCAGGTCATGGATGAGAAGAAGAATTTTGCCAGGAAATAGATGAAGTTGTCGCGCTTGGGATGCGGAAGCCGCTTTAGGGTTCCTTCCATGGGATTCGTCACACTCCTATTTTGATGGTTTGTCAGGAACTGCCAGTTTGCTATTTTTTTATCAAGCTGGCAGATTAGAAAATAGCACAAAAAAGGAATACTGTCACTGTCGGAATCGGACAAAAATTTATTGTGAAGGAAATAACAAAAAAACAGCGCATTTTTCCCAAAAACTGGGGAAAAGAGTGTTCAAACAGCGCAAAAGACAAAAAGAAACAGGATGCCTTGCGGGAAAAAAAGAATTTTCCCGGGGCATCCTGTTTTGGAATTGTCAAAATCGGATAAAAAGAATGAAAATTTAGAAAGGAAACAAACAAAAAATTACTGGATATGAATGTGATTATTGATATGCTTGCTGCAATAGCAGTAGTAGCCGTTGCACTTACTGCAATAGCGGAACTCCTCGTTGGGGGCGTCCGCGTCCGTGATGCCGCAGACGGCGCATTTGTGGATGTAGCTCTGACTGCGGCGGGTCTGCTCCTGCTGGCGGCGGGCCTGTTCAAAGTTGATGGTCTTCCGGTGGGCAGTGCGCTTGATGCGGCCGAACATGGCGCCGATATCGCTGCCGAAGAACAGGAAGCAGTTCACGAAGGACAGCGCAATGATCAGTGCCATGGGCCAGAGGCCCACCGCCAGATAACGGATGGCCTGAATTGCAAAGAAGGCCATGTCGAACCACGCCAGCCATTTGGCCTTCACGGGGATGATGAAGTAGAGCAGGAAGGTAGCGTCCGGGTTCAGGGCGGCAAAGGCGAAGAACAGGGACATGTTGACATAATACATATTCACGATCTGGGCGGAGGCAAAAGCAAATTCCGGTCTTGCCGCCGTGGCAATGATGCCGCCCACAATGGTGAAGGCAAAGCCAATGAGGTAGAAAAGGTTAAACTTCGCGGTGCCCCAGGTGCGCTCCAGCGCGGTGCCCAGAGAATAATAAAGGAATAGGGACAGGACGAACCAAATGGGGTTGGAGTTGACCGGAATGAAGACGAAGGTGATGACGCGCCACACCTGCCCATGCAGAATGGCGGCGGGGATAAAGGCCAGCAGGGCGGAGCAGTAGCCGTCGGACACCAGATCCAGCAGGAAAACGATAATGTTGCCGATGGCGATATAACGCATCAGGTTGGGGATCCCGAAGCGGGGATGCCGGTAGCAGAATTTGCTGAGCAATCGGTCGAACAAGGGAAGACCTCCTTTGAAAAACAGGGATACAAGCCCTTTCAGACTGGTATCATACCTTATTTTTCCCGGAAAGTCCATGACCAAACTGTAAATTCTGGGTTCCCAAAGGGGCCGAGCTGTGGTACCATGGAAAAAACGGGAAAAAGGAGCCAATCACCATGAGCATTGTACGAGATATGTCCCTGGCGGAGAGCGGCCGGAGAAAGATCCAATGGGTACGGGATTTCATGCCGGTGCTGTCCGGCATTGAGGAGCGTTTTGAAAAGGAAAAGCCCTTTGCCGGGCTGAGGGTGGCGGTTTCCGTCCATTTGGAGGCAAAAACCGCCAACTTGGGCTATGTGCTGCAGAAGGGCGGCGCGGAGGTGCGGGTGACCGGCTCCAACCCCCTGTCCACGCAGGACGATGTGGCGGCGGGCCTTGCCTCCATGGGGGTGGAGACCTTCGGTATCCACGGCGTGACACCGAAGGAATACGAAGAACTGCTCATCAAAACCCTGGACTTCCATCCCCATCTGGTCATCGACGACGGCGGCGACCTCATCGACCTTCTGGGCGGCAAATGCAGCGAATACGCTGATGCGCTGATGGGCGGCTGTGAAGAGACTACCACCGGCATCCACCGCCTGCGGGCCCGCGAGCGGGAGGGCATTCTCCCCTGCGCCATGATGGCGGTGAACGACGCAAAGGCGAAGCACTATTACGACAACAAGTACGGCACCGGCCAGTCGGTGTGGGATGGCATCATGCACACCACCAATCTGGTGGTGGCGGGGAAGACCGTGGTGGTGGCCGGGTTCGGCTGGTGCGGCAAGGGCGTTGCCATGCGGGCCAAGGGCATGGGCGCGGACGTGATCATCTGCGAGGTGGATCCCTTCAAGGCGCTGGACGCCACCATGCAGGGCTACCGCGTTATGCCCATGGACGAGGCGTGCGTGCTGGGCGATATTTTTGTCACCGTGACCAGCTGTAAGGATGTCATTACACCCCGGCACTTTGTCAAAATGAAAAACAACGCCTTCCTGACCAACGCGGGGCACTTTGACTGCGAGGTGGACGTGGCAGGGCTTAGGAAGATGGCGGTGAGCCATCAGCTGCGCCGGGAGAACATCGAGGGCTTTACCCTGGAAAACGGCCGCACCCTCAACGTGATCGCCGAGGGGCGGCTGGTGAATCTGGCGGCCGGAAACGGCCACCCGGCGGAGATCATGGACATGTCCTTCGCCGTGCAGGCCCTTGCGCTGGAATGGCTTCGGAAACAGCCGGAGCTGGAAAAGAAGGTCTATGACGTTCCGGACAGCATCGACGAGGAGATCGGACGGGTGAAGCTGAGCAGCATGGGCCTTGCCATTGACGCACTGACAGAGGAACAGCGCGCGTACCTGGACGGCTGGAAAGCGTAAGGCCACAAGAAACTGTGATGGGTGAAATGCTTGACAAGCGGAAAGATATTGCTATAATAAGTCGTGACAACTGAATCACCTTATCAAGAATGGTGGAGGGAACGGCCCGATGAAGCCTGGCAACCTACGGGAAGACGTAAGGTGCTAAATCCGGCGGTGTAAATCGAAAGATGAGGGATATATGACCTTATTCGTGCGCCTCGCCGGAAAGCGGGGCGCACGTTGTCGTATTCCGGCGCTTTGTACCGAAAAAAGAAGCAAATTTTCAGGAACCAGAAAGGAATGAATGTTCATGAGCCATCGCGTATTTACCTCCGAGTCCGTTACCGAAGGACATCCCGACAAAATCTGCGACCAGATCTCCGACGCTGTTCTGGACGACATCATTGCCCATGACCCCCAGGCCCACGTGGCCTGCGAGACCTTTACCACCACCGGTATGGTGGTGGTGATGGGCGAGATCAACACCACTCACTACTGCGATGTGGACACCATCGTCCGCCGCACCGTGAATAAGATCGGCTATAACCACAGCGATTACGGCTTTGACGCCAACACCTGCGGCGTCATGACCGCTCTGCATCAGCAGTCCCCCGACATTGCTATGGGCGTCAACGAGTCCTATGAGGTCCAGCAGGGCGCCAAGGGCGATCCTCTGGATCTGGTGGGCGCAGGCGACCAGGGCATGATGTTCGGCTATGCCTGCACCGAGACCGAAGAGCTGATGCCCGCCCCCATCTCTCTGGCCCACAAGCTGACCCGCCGCCTCACCGAGGTGCGCAAGAGCGGCGAGCTGAACTGGCTGCGCCCCGATGGCAAGAGCCAGGTCACCGTGGAATATGACGAGAACAACAACGTGGTGCGCTGCCCCGCCATCGTCATTTCCACTCAGCACGCCCCCGAGATCGAGCTCAACGATCTGCGCGAGGCCATTGTGGAGACCGTGATCAAGCCCGTAATCCCTGCCAAGTACATTGATAAGGACACCGAGTTCTTCGTGAACCCCACCGGCCGCTTCGTCATCGGCGGCCCCATGGGCGACACCGGCCTGACCGGCCGTAAGATCATCGTGGACACCTACGGCGGTGCTGCTGCCCACGGCGGCGGCGCATTCTCCGGCAAGGACCCCACGAAGGTGGACCGTTCCGCTGCTTACATGGCCCGTTACGTGGCCAAGAACATCGTGGCCGCCGGCCTGGCGAAGAAGTGCCAGATCGAGCTGGCTTACGCCATCGGCGTCGCCCGTCCCGTCTCCGTGGTGGTGGACACCTACGGCACCGGCACGGTGGACGAGGCCAAACTGTCCGAGATGGTTCAGAAGGTGTTCGACCTGCGTCCCGCGGCCATCATCCAGACCCTGGACCTGCGCCGTCCCATCTACGAGGCCACCGCTGCTTATGGCCACTTCGGCCGCACCGGCGACGGCTTTACCTGGGAGAAGACCGACAAGGTCGACGCCCTGAAGGCGCTGGTGTAATTCACCCGAGACAGGGAAGAACTTGCAGAACAAAAGAGCGGCCGGCATATGCCGGCCGCTCTTTTTGTGGTTTCCCTCAATCGTTGAATGTGTGCTGAAAACATGGTATAATCGGCGTAGCAAGTGATAGCTTAAGCCGAGGAGAACCGGTGTTTGCTGTGGTCCCGGTGCGACTCCGGGCGCTTGCTATGCCGTAAGGTACAGAAATGCATCTTGCGGCATTTTGCATTTCCGGAGGGGAGATGCAGCGCCGCATAGAACGCACCATCCGCAAGGTGAAGCGGGAAAGAGACGCCTATAAGGCCGCAGGGCTTCAAGCAGGCGGAAAAGAAGCTGATCCAGGCGCTGAAGGCGGGTGAGAAGAACGCCAATGCCTACGAGGAGGCGCTGAAAGCAACCAACGAGCAGACGGCAAACAAAAACGCCGCCCAGACAAACGGCGGCACAAAATTCTCTATCAAACGGACCTCTCAAATGACGCTGGCCCAGCAGCTCAAGGTGTTTTACGACGGGAAGATGGCCTCCAGCGATGCGTTCTACTTTGGAGTGACCCCTGCGGTGCTGAAAAAAGCTGGGGTTAATACGCTCCCCTTGGCGTTCACGCAGGCGGATTTCAAAAGATCCGCAAAGGGTAAGCATAACATTCCTCGCCGCGTTCTGAAAAATCTGAACAGTGACCTGGAGACTGCGCTCTTTGCATTTGGCAGCGGGGACCGCATTGGTATTTTGACCGGAGACATCGACGGCGACGGGAAACCGCTTCTTGTTGGTATCCAGACTGCCGTGCAGATGGACGCGGACAAGGTGAACGCCATCCGCAGCGTGTATGGCCTGGACAACCCCGGCCCGTGGCTGCAAAATCAAATCAAAGCCGGGAAAGAACTCGTTCTTCTGGACAAAGAAAAAGCGAATGCTTTTCTCCAGACCTACGGCGCATATTCGGCCTCGGTGGGAGATGGCATTCGCTCTACGGGTGAGAGTGTAGCCCAGAACGGGGCGGAAGTCAAGACCAAATTTTCTCTCAAGACCCCGGCGGAGGAGACGGACAAGCTGCTGGCCCTGCACAACAAGGACGAGGACAGCCAGGGCCGCGAACTGACGGAGGCGCAGCGGGAATACTTCAAGGACAGCAAAGTGGTGGACGGCGAGGGGCGGTTGCTGACGCTCTACCACGGAACCGGAACAGAATTCACGGTGTTTGCCATTTACGGCATTGGAGACGGTACGGAAGCCACGCCGCTGTATGCAAGCGGAGGGAGGACGGCATACGCTGATTACAAAGCATTCATGGATGCTGGAAAGAGGTTTGATTATGGCACTGACAGAAATCGAAGAGCGCTTAATAGATGGTTTAAAGATAGACGGAGTAAGGAAAGGAGCAGCAATGGCGGTATTCCTGATGCTCAAGGAAGACAACCAGCGAATGGACATGATCGAGTATCTACTATCCAAGGAGAGGGTAACGGACGAGGAAGCGCTGGATATGGCCAACAGACTGGCGGCGAAGTAAATAACCGCTACTCCCTGAAAGGCACGGAAGAATCCCGGGAGCTTTCCCGCCTGAAAAAGGAAACGGAAGCCCTGAAAGAGCGCGTTTCCTACTGGAAGGGGCAGACGAAGGAAAGCACCGCCGCCACCACGGACAAGAAGAGCATTGAGAAGAAGGCGCGGCAGATCGTAAAGGACTACGGCGCGCAGGTAGACACGGCGGAGATCGGCAGGCCATGAGGCTTTGCCTTTCTTGCAGCCGGGACGGCGGAATACGACGACAGCCGGGGAACAGCTACCGGGGACGCGATTCCATGGGCCGGTACAGCAGAAGCTCCGAAACCGACCGCATGAAGGAGCAACTGGAACGGACGATGGAAGAATCTTACAACGAGAACATCCGGGAAGCTATCCGGCAGTGCGCAAGCATCATTGCGAGACAGTGAGAAAGGGGAAGAGGCCGCAACAGCAAGCGCTCCTTTTTCTAACTTTTTTCAGTATTTCCTTTTTGCACAAGTTTGTGGTATAATACACGCATATGCTACGGACTTTATACATGAATGAGCGGAAAGCATTGATATGACTATATTTTGGGGCATAGAAAACACACTGCCCCTGTTATGTTAGAAAGGAGGCGTGCGCCATGAAACGGGTGCTTTATCTGCTGAATTTCGCCGGGAAGGCGGGCACGGAGCGCTATGTGGAGACTTTGGTGCAATACCTCAATCACGATAAGATCGAGGCGTTTTTCGCCTATCATGAGCCGGGCCTTCTGGTGGAGCGGATGGAGGCCATGGGCGTGCCCACAGCACGCATCGAGATGAACAACCGCTTCGACCGCAAGGCTGCGCGGGAGTTGGCGGAGCTGTGCATCCGCTGGAAGATCGACGTGATCCACTGCCACTATCTGCGGGAAAATTACATTGCCATGCTGGCGAAAAGCTGGTACCCCCGGGTGAAGGTGGTGTACACCAACCATTTTATCCTGGCCAATGATTTTGTCACGCGAATGTCCAACCGGATGATGGATAAAAAGCAGGATCGGATCATCGCCGTCTGCAACCGCGGCCGGGATCAGCTGATCCAGAACGGATGGAGCCCGGAGAAAATTCAGGTCATCTACAACGCGGTGGATCCGGAAAGCTGGCGTCAGCCGGAGAAGTCCACCCTGCGGAAGGAACTGGGCGTGGGGGAGGATACCTTCGTCATGCTGTGCGCCTCCCGCTTTGCCCACGATAAGGGTCATCGGTACCTGATCGATTCTCTGGCCCTGCTGAAAAAGCGGACGGACAAGCCCTTCTGCATGGCACTGGCCGGGGACGGCGACCTGCTGGAGAACGCGAAGCGTCAGGTGGAGCAGCTGGGCCTTTCCGACTGCGTGAAATTCCTCGGCTTCCGCAAGGACATTAAGAATCTGTATCTGGGCAGCGACCTGTACGTCAACTCCTCTCAGCATGAGGCCCTCTCCTTCCTTATTATCGAGGCCATGGCGGCGGGGCTTCCGGTGATCGCTACCGACATGGGCGGCAACCGGGACATCGTCAACGAGGACGCAGGCTGCGGCCTTCTGGTGGAGTACGATAATCCGGACAGCATGGCCTCCGCTATGCAGCGAATGATGGAGGAACCGCAGCTGCTGCAATCCTGCCGCGAGGGCGCCCTGCGCACCATTGAAGAGAAATTCAACGTCCACAAAATGGTAAAGGTGACCTATAACGTGTACCTGAAAGCCTGCGGGGAAAAGGAGGAGCCGGTATGACCACTGAGGCGGACAGCCTGATTTTAGCGGCCCTTGCCACGTTCTGGGCGCATATCTGCGCAGCCTGGAAGGAAAGCGTTGTCGGCCGCACGCTTCACAAAGGCTGGCTGGGGTTCTGCGCGTTGGTGCGGGAAAGCGTCATCTGCCAGTTCTTGTGGCGGAAAAGCGTGTGGACGCGCCGGTGGGAGGACAGTATTTTCTGCCGCATTGTGGACTGGGTGCTGAATCTAATCCCCAACGCGCTGAAATGGGTCCACTGGAAAGCGCCGAGTTTGACGGAAACGAGCCTGTTCCTCCGCCTGCTGGGCTTTTTGCAGAAGAAGATGTATGTGCTGCTGGGCCTTTTCTTCTTTGTGATGCTGATCGCGCCCCACAGCATGTGGAACAACATTTACGGCCTTGCCGGGGCGGCAGTGCTGCTGGCGATTTTCTGGCTGGGGGGTATCGTGAACGAGAAACCCCGGGTGCAAACCAAGGCGCTGAGCGTATTTTTCGCCCTGTATGCCATGTTTGTGGCCTATGGGTTCGTGTTTTCCACCAGCCGGAGTGCCAGCTTCCGCTTCCTCTGCTTCCACCTGACGTGCATGATCATCGTGCTGCTGATGGTGAGCGCCATCGAGAGTTATCAGCAGCTGGAGACCATGCTGCTGTTTCTGGTGGCCGGACTGGTAATCGCCTCGTTCTATGGCTGCTATCAGCGGCTGATGGGTATCGAGGTGATTGCCTCACAGCAGGACCTGACACTGAATGTGGGCATGCCGGGGCGGGTCTATTCCTTCTTCGATAACCCCAATAACTTTGCGGAGATCCTGGTCATGGTGATCCCCTTCTTCCTGGCGCTGCTGGCCAATCTGAAGGGTTTCTGGACCAGACTGGCGGTATTCATTGCCATGGTGCCGTGTCTGGTGGCCATCGGCATGACCTATTCCCGTTCCGGCTGGATCGGCCTTGCCTTTGCGGTGCTGGTGTTTATCGGTATGCAGAACTGGCGGTTCATCCCCCTGTGTATCGTGCTGGGGCTGGTGGCCATTCCCCTGCTGCCGCAGACCATTGTCAACCGCATTTTCACCATCGGAAACATGAAAGACTCCTCCACGCGGTACCGCTTCTCCATTTACGAGGCGGTGGGCAATCTGCTGAAGGATTACGGCGTGACCGGCGTGGGACTGGGCAGCGACGTGGTGAAGCAGGCATTCCAGACCTATCCCACCATGTTCGACGGAAGCTACCCCATCCACAGCCACAATAACTATCTGCAGGTCTGGTGCGAAATGGGCGTCGGCGGCCTGATCGCCTTCGGGGCGCTGCTGCTGTATCAGATTAAAAACGGCCTGCGGGCATTTTACGAGGGGTACGGCTCCAAAAAGATCAAGTATGTGCTGTCTGCAGCGCTGGGCGCCTTCGGCGGCATTCTGGTTATCAGCGTTGCGGAGTATACCTGGTTCTATCCGCGGAATATGTTCCTCTTCTGGCTGCTGTTCGGCATCATCGCTGCCTGCATCCGCCTGGGGCATCAGGAAAAAGCAAACACGGCGCAGTAAAAACGACAAAAAACCGGCTCCATACCGAAACGGTATGGAGCCGGTTTGGTTTTGCTTTTCAGTTTTCCTTGCGGCGGGAGAAGGTGCAGCTCAGGGTGATAAAGAACAGAAGGAGGAAGATGGCGCAGCCGATGCACATGTCCAGCCGGTCCCACGGTTGGAAGAATCGGCCGAAGAACTTGGTGATGTAAATGGAGAGGAAGCTGCCGAAATTACCAAAGCAGGTGATGAGGGAGATGGCGGTGGCGGTGTCGTTGGGGGGGACGGAGCGGCCGCCGGTGGCCTGCAGGGTGGGGTTCCAGCAGCCGAAGCCAAGGCCGAAGACCAGAGAGCCTGCGTACATCAGCGGAAGATTCTGCCCGAAGATGATAAGCAGGAAACCGGAGGCGGCTACCAGAGCGGAGAGGGGAAGGGTGAAGCTGTGCAGCTTTCGGAAAATTTTGTTGCTGGACATGGCGCCGAAGAAGCCGCCCACGGTGAAGGTGGCCATGACATAGCCCACATCGGCGGAGGTGCCGTACTGATTGCCGGTGATGATCATGGCGATGCAGTTGGTGAGAATGAAGAAGGAGGCGCTGAAGCCGAACTGCAGCATGGCCCAGAAGTAGACCTTCTTGCCCATAGGCTCCTTCTTGATCTCCGCCTTTTCCAGCACCCGGCCGCGGGGCACGTTAGGCAGGCAGAACAGCATGATGAGGAAGCAGGGCACGCCCAGCAGGTAAAGGGCGAAGGAGAGCTTCCAGTGGATGTTGCTCAGCATACCGCCCAGGATCTGAAGCAGGATGCCGACCAGATTGCTGGCGGCGGTGGTGATACTCATATAATGCCGCGCCCGGTCGCCGGGGATCAGCAGCAGGATCATAGCGTTGCAGATGGGGGAGAAAAGGCCCATGCCAAAACCGTAAATGGCGCGGCAGATCAGCACGAGGGTAAAGCTGTTGCCCAGAACGGGGGCGGCGCCGCCCAAAGCGGTGATCAGCACACCGATGAGGGCCAGGGAGCGGTAGGAGAGATAGCCTTTATCCGCCAGACGGCCGGAAAGCAGTGAGGCCGGAATGAACAGCAGGCTGGGCAGCGTGTTGATCAGGGCAATATTGCCTGCGCTGGCGGGCCATACCTTTGCAAAGGTGGCCAGCGCGGGGGAGGTGGCGCCCTGAGACATGGTCATAGCGACCAGTGCGATAAGGCCGATCAGCGCGGAGAGCTTCAGCTTGGCATCGGCTTCTTGAGTGGGTGCGGATACATTTTTTGGCATGACAAACGCCCTTTCCGGAAGAAAATGGGACTGCGCATTAAAAACCATTATAATATGGAATGGCAAGGGGTGTCAAGACGCACAAAGTCCCGGGCTGTTTCCAGCTCGGGACTTTGTGCAGAAGCATAAATAGAGGATTGGTATGGGGTGCGCATTTGTACCGTGATTATATTATCACAAAAAGTTGTGCCCTGTCATCGTTGAAAAAACCAAACTTCACTTTCGCAAATGTGAAAAAATACAAAAGGAGCTGCACCCGTTTGGGCGCAGCTCCTTTCTTAGATAGAGAGGGAAAAGGTTATCTTACAGGGACAGCTCGGTGCGGCGGATCAGGTCATCCTGGCAGGGCTTGAACAGCTCCACGAAGTAAGCGGAGAAGCCGGCCACACGAACGACCAGGTTCTTGTAAGCGGCGGGGTCAGCCTGGGCCTTCTTCATCACTTCGCTGGAGGTGATGTTGATCTGAACTTCCATGCCGCCCATCTTAAAGTAGGTCTCAATCAGAGCCTGCAGCTTCGCCTGAGACTCAGGGCTGTTGACGGAAGAAGGATGGAACTTCATATTCAGCAGGGTACCGTTGGAATAACGGACCTGAGGAATGTGAGCGACGGAGGTCAGAGTAGCGGTGGGGCCGCTCTTGTCCATCTGCTGGACGGGGGAGATGCCGTCGGCCAGAGGCTCGCCGGCCTTACGGCCGTCAGGCGTTGCGGGGGTAAACATACCCCACAGAACGTTGGTAGCCACGGGGTACAGGCCGGGGGCGAAATGGCAGCCGCGGATGTTGGTGAACTCGGTGACGATGTCAGCAAACAGGTTCAGCAGCCAGGTGGCCCACTGGTCCACTTCCTCGATGGCGTTGCCGTAACGGGGCATCTCGCCGTTGATGTAGTTCTGCAGTTCGCTGTAGCCTTCCCAGTTGTTCATCAGGGCGTCATACAGCTCACGGGTAGTGCACTTCTTGGTGTCGAAGCACAGGTGCTTGATGGCGTACAGAGAGTCGACGGCGTTGCCGATACCGATGCCGGGGACGCCGCAGCTGTTGTTGCGGGCACCGCCGCGCATCACGTCGCGGCCGGACTCCATGCAGCCGTCCATGGTGGCGGAGATCAGAGGCTGAGCCATGTGCTCGGCGGCCACGACCTCGAACATGTTGACCATGCTCATCTGCCAACGCAGGAAGTAACGGTACTGGGTCTTAACGGCTTCCAGAACATCGTCGAAGGTGTTCATCTCATACAGATAGCCGGTGGAGGCGCCGGTCTGCTTACCGGCGGCGACTTCGTTGCCGTTGCGGTCACGGGCGACCTTCATGGGATTGATGCCGTTGTTGATGGCGTGGATGATGGCCATGGGCATATTCCAGTATGCCTCGCCGCCGCTGCCGCCGCAGGCGGGCCACTCGTGGCCGCAGCCGCCGGGCTCCACGCAGCCGATCAGGCAGTAGTTGCGGGCATCTTCCAGAGACATACCGCGGCTCTGCAGGGCGGGGATGATCACGCCGTCATACTCAAAGGTGGGCACACCGCCGCAGCGACGGGTGGTCTCCAGTGCAGCCTCCCACATCTCCTGAGGCATGTTGTCATGCACGCGCAGGGCGATCGGGGGATCGTGCAGCTCCAGGCGGGCAGCGGACTGCAGCATCATGTAGGACACGTCGTTGGTTGCGTCGTTGCCGTCCTTGTCCACGCCGCCGCAGGTGGTCAGCTGGCCGACGGTGTAACCGGAGACGGTGAGGGTGGTGCCGTAAGACCAGATCTTGTTCATCTCGGCGATCTTCAGTGCCAGCAGGTCATAGAGCTCCTGGCCCTGATCCGGGGTCAGACGGCCGGCCTTCAGGTCGTCCTGATAGAAGCTGTTCAGGTACTGGTCCACGCGGCCGAAGGAAATGCCGTGCATGTTCACGTCCAGGCACAGGCCGATCTGATAGAGGAACATGACCTGCATGGCCTCGTAGAAGGTGCGGGCAGGGTTCTTCATGATCCAGTTCAGGGAGTCGGCCATCATCTCCAGCTCGGCCTTGCGGGCGGGATCGGTGCACTCTTTGGCCTGACGGGCAGCCTCGGCAGCGTAACGCTCGGACAGGATGATCATGCCTTCGCAGTCGATGGCAACGGCACGATAGAAGTTGTAGCGCAGGATGGAGTCGCCGTCCAGATTGCCTTCCATGGCGGCCATTTTCTCTTCCGCTTCGGCTTTGATGGCGCCGAAGCCCTTGCGGATGGCCTTGTCATAGTTGGTGCAGAAGTGACCCACAGGGGCGGCGCAGATGCCCTTGTTGCCATAAACGGTGACCTGGTTGCCGATGCAGTGGTTCAGATAGCCGTAGGGGATGTACTGGTCCACCTTGGAGGACAGGGAGTGGTTCTCCCAGTAGGGGACCACGGAGAGGATGTACTCCAGGTCGTCGGGGTCGATGTCATAGGGATCCAGAGGACGGTCGATCAGCAGACCGGCGTCATAGTCTTTCTTGATCCAGGTGAGGTCGCCTTCCGGGAACAGGCAGGAACCACGATAGGTGGAGGCCATGCTGCCCACCACGACTTCATCGGGGCTGATGAGGACGGGGGTCTTCTCGCAGATATTTTTGAAGGCCAGCGCGCGCTTCAGAATACCAGTGAGCTCGGGGTGCTGCTGATCAAATTCGGTAACGATCTTCAGACGCTGAATACAAACCTTCGGCTTGGTGGTGCGATACTTCTCGCGCATCTTCAGCACGCGATCGGTAACGGGACGCAGAACATAGGACATATGCGTAACCTCCTCATAATATTTTGCGCGGCACCGCAGCAAAATGGTGCCCTGCAGCCAAATCAAATTGGAATCGTCTGATTCCGTTTACACTATATCACGAAGAATTGAAAAATACAACGTAGGTATTTATAAAAAATACACCAAAAGTGCAATCGAGCACGCGAAAGTATATTGCGAAAGATTGAGAAAAAAGTGGAAAACGCTGAAAGATACAGAGGGAGGTAAACTATAAAAAACCACGATTTTTCCAATGAACATTATAAAAATGTCCTATAAAAGCTGAATGGATTTTGCAAATCGGGGCCGAAACCCGTTGATTCCCTATTGAAAAGGGACGGTTTCTTTGCTATAATCTGTATACTAAAAAATGCGGAAAGATGGAAAGGGTGCGGAGAAAATGGCCATTCACTTTGAACAGATCGCAAATTGCGCAAGCAGCAACTGCAGAAAGATCGTGCCCGCGCCCGAGCGGAATATCATCGGCTGCTCGGATATCCGGCCAAACCTGAAGCGGTTTGCCTCCGATGATCTCTATTCCGGAAAGGCGTCCGACCTTTCCAACACGCTGGATTTTGTGGAGAACGGGAATTTCCTGCTGATGGCGGATGCACCCATCCCGCCGGCGCTGTTCCAGAGCAGCAACAACCTGATCATCATGGATTCGGAAACGGATTTCCGGGCCTGTGTGGAAAATATCCGCAGGGTATTCGATGTGCAGATTCGGGTGAACAACTTCTCTTACGGCATTCTCAACCTGTGCCATGAGAACAAGAGCATTCAGGAGATACTGAACGCCGCCTATCAGGCCATCGGGAACCCCGTTATGCTGGTGGATGCCTCCCTCTTCCTCATGAAGCACGCGGGGATGGAGACCGTGCGGGGGGAGGAGCATATCACCTATACCCTCACGCACGGGTTCCTGCCGGAGTGCTACCTGAACGCTGTCATGGCGGAGGAAGAGCGGCGCCGGGACGGCGAGGGGGACGGGCTGGTTTTGTGGACCAACGACCTGTTCCATCACCGGATGATGGCCGGGCGGATCATCAAAAACGGGCACCTGATCGGCTACGTCAAGGTGCTGGAGTACAATAAGCCCATTACGGAGATCGAAGAGTATTTCCTGAATGTGCTGTGCAAGTTCCTGTCCATCACCATGGACGAATTCTACGGTGCGGACCCCACCAGCAACCCCATGGTGGAGTCCTTCCTCACTGGGCTATTAGAGCGGAAGATCAGCGACCCGGGGGTGATCCAGAGCCGGGCGGAGCGCATCAAGCTGGAGCTTTACGACACCAAATACGTGCTGACAGCAGAACTGGACGAGCGGCTTTGCAGCACGGACCGGCTGTACCTGATCAAAAAACAGCTGAAAAACCACTTGAACCGGGCCACGGTGGTGGTCTACCGGAACTATGTTGTGGTGCTTTACGATGTGAAGAATCAGGACATTTTGTCGGAAAGCTGGATGCGGGCCCTGTCTTTGATGCTGGAGGCCAATGGCTGCCGGGCGGCGGTGAGTATGCCCTTCCGCAAGCTGGGGGATTTTTATAAGTGCTATGTTCAGACTACCTCCTGCCTGCTGACCACCCGGAAGCTGGGCCGGAAGGAGACGGTGGCCCGGTACGAGGACTATATGATCGAGCACATGTTCCTTCACTTCAGCGAAATGTTCGATTTGAACGACCTGATCCACCCCAGTGTCAAGATGCTGCTGAAGCACGATCAGGAGAAGAACACCGACTTCACCGAGACCCTGTTCTGCTACGTGCGCAGCAAGAACGACATTACGGCGGCGGCCAAGGCCATGAACGTACACTATAACACCATGAAGTACCGCATCAACCGTATCACAGAGCTGACGGGTGTGGATTTTGATGACGAGCTGACGGCCTTCCGCCTGATCATTTCCGATAAGATCATAGAGCTGATGAAGCCTGAACTGGAAGACGTGATCGAAGAAAAATGACCCTTCCGGACGGGTGTGAAAAGACGCGCTTGCTTTTTTTCGCCGGAGACGATACAATAAATAGTAAGAAGCACATTTAGACGGAAGGCGGGAGCAGATGAAAATTCAGGAATCGGCGGAAAACTATCTGGAGACCATTCTGATTCTGCAGCGGAGAAACGGACAGGTGCGCTCCATCGACATCGTAAATGAAATGGAATTCAGCAAGCCCAGCGTCAGCGTTGCCATGAAGAACCTGAGAGAGAACGGCTATGTGGAGATGGATCGGGAGGGGTTTCTCACCCTGACGGAAAAGGGAAAGAGCATTGCCGAGATGATCTACGAGCGGCACACCTTGATCTCCAAATGGCTGGTGAGCATGGGAGTGGATCCCAAGGTGGCAGCGGAGGACGCCTGCCGCATGGAGCACGTGATCAGCGCAGAGACCTTTGAAGCGCTGAAGCATCATGTGGCCGCCCAGCTGGAACAGAAAGAGGAAAACTGAAACGGAAAAAGGCCGGACGAATTTCGTCCGGCCTTTTTTGCGCGGAAAAGAATCGTATTATAATGGTGCCCAGCGGAAACGTGGATGATGTCCACATAAGCTGGTGCAGAACGTTCAGACCAAGCGGGAGAAAAAACGACTGAAGGATGCAGGATAAAGCCGAAACGAGTGATTTTTCTAGTCCTTGGCTGCCTGCGCCTGGGGTGGGGCTGCGTGGGCATTGTACTGCCCATCTTGCCCACGGTGCCCTTTTTCCTTGCCGCCATGTTCTGCTTTGCCAACTCCTCAGAAAAGCAGCACAGCTGGTTTCCGGGCACGAAGTTTTACAAAAAACACCTGGAGTCCTTCGTGCGAGGCATGGCGAAAGTCATGTCCCCGTTTGTTCTCGGAACGGCCCTGCAGCGGGAAAGAAAGGTTGACATTCAAAATCGGCATGTTATACTAATGAAGTGGAGAAGTCCTTTCGTAAACTGACAGTTTTCACGAAAGGACTTGAGCCCTTATAATTTCATATCACATCCGGCTTTTGTGGCGAATGCGCGACCCGCTCCGGTTTTCCGGTTCGGACACGCATCCTTGTTTGCTTAAACAAGGGAATCAGGTGAAATTCCTGGACATGTTTCGCGGCCTGCTGACCCGAGCGAAAGCTTTGGCCACGCGCGATTCTATAGCTGTGAGTGTGGAGCATACCCGTTTTCTGCGAAAGCAGGTCACTGGCGGTCGTAATGGCTTAGCTGGGAAGGCGGCGGATATGCGTTGGCGATAGCAGCCAGCTGCCGCCTGAACACATCAGTCAGAAGACCTACTAAGAGCTTATCCCCGTTCCACGGGGCTGCTCTGAAAAATGCCAGATGAAGGGAAGCTGCGCTTTGGCGCATTCCTTTCACCTCCTGATTGGGATAAAAGCGGACACAGAAGCTGTGTTCGCTTTTCTTTTTTCGGGAATGAGGACGGGTGTCAGTGTCCGGTTTTGGGATGGGAACCGAACACTGTGGGAAGGAGCGATGACAGGACGAACAGACACCCACGGGAATCCAAAATGAGTGAAAGGAAGGATATTTTCAGATGAAGAAACGAGTATTGTCTCTGCTTCTGACCTGCGTTATGCTGCTGGGCCTACTGCCCGCTACTGCGCTGGCAGATAACGAGGCACCGACTACGCCTGCACAGGAAACCACCGCAACGGTGAATTTCACCGCGCAGGCCGCGGGCGCTTTTCTCTGTGCCCCACAATTTGACGTAGAAGTCAGCAGTAAGGAGGCCGAGAACTTCGGCTATACCGACAGCGTCACCAACGGCGTATCCGCATTGGATGTGCTGGTGAAGGCGCATGAGACCATTTATGGGGATGCTTTCACTGCGGCCAACAAAGCAGATTATTTGGAACTCAGTTCTTCCGGCTTTGTAACCAAGCTGTTTAGCACTACAACCAACGCGAATGGCTTTACCCTCAACGGTGCCTATCCCCATGACGGAACAGCGTCCTCCTTTGGCGGCTACAACGGCACCACCGTTACCACACAGGCTGTTGTAGACAATGACGATCTGGAATTTTTTGCTTATCAGGATGCTGAAAGTTATTCAGACAATCTTGCGTGGTTCTGCCAGGGCGGCGTGTTTACAGATACCATTGTCGCAAAGCCCGCTGCAACAGTAGACTTGGTTTTAAAGAGTACTTCCTACATGGGCGGCTATCTGTACCGTGATGCCGAAGCCATGCACGCTGCCGGTTCCATTGTCAAAGGTGCGCAGCTGGCATGGGTCAACAGCACCACAGGCGAGGTAACTGCAATTGAAAATGCGGTCACCGATGAAACCGGAAAAGTGACCCTCACTATGCCCGCTGACGAGGGGACCTCTTACCTGACCGCATATAAGAATAGCGAGAGCAATCCTTTGGTTATGTCCCTGACTAAGGTGGTCGCGGACACCAATGCCACGGAAGCGGATCCGTGTGCACTGAGCAGTCTTGTGGTGAAAGGCTATGCTGCCACGGGCTTTGATCAGGTAGAATTGGCGCTTACTCCGAAGTTTTCTCCCGAAGTTTTGAGCTATACTTCCGCAGAACGAGTGTTCCGCAGCGACTTTACAAAGACGCTTCTGATGGTCACCTTGACTGCCGCTGACAGCAATGCAACGATCAAAGCAAAGCTGAACGGCACGAACGAAAAGGACTTTTCCACTCAGTCTGTGCAAAGCTTTAACACCATGGTTCCCGGTCAGGACAATGTCCTGACCATCACCGTTACCCACGGTGATGGTGATACCGCACTCACCAAAACTTATACCGTAACGGTGCCCATGGCACAGGACCCCACCATGGCGACATTGACCCTGTCCGGGCTGCACGACGCGCAGGTGAAGTCCCTGAAGCTGTACACCTACACCGGCGGCACCAAGGGCAAGACCGATCTGTTGGCCGGCAAGACCGCTGCCGACGGCAAGTACACTCTGACGCTGGCCGCCGGGGATTACTGGGTCGAGGGCTATGACGCAAACGGCGACTGCAACGGCGGCGTGAAGATCACCGTGGCCGAGGGGCAGAGCACGGAGTACAAGATCCAGCGCATCTACCGGATTACCACCAACAGCGGCTGGGTGAAGGACACGGACTATACCCTGGATGTGACCGTGAAAGATGCGAACGGCAATGAACGTCCGTCGCAGATTGGTTCTACTGTAGACAGCAAGGGTCAGAGTTGGGAACATACCTACCTCACCTGCATCTTTGTGGTGGGCGACACCGTCACCGCCACTGTGACCCCCGATGGGGAGAAACACCCCACTTACAGCGCCGCGACGGTCACCGAAACGCCGACTATGAATGACGACCTCGACGCCACCTGCAAGGAGTTTGTTGCGGTGACCTTCACCGCGCCGGCGGGCTCCACCATCACGGCGGGCACACTGGCAAAGTACTATGTTTACACCTATGCACAGCCTTTCACCGCCCCTACCACGGCGGACGGCAAGGTGACGGTCACCTATCACTTTGACAAGAACACGGATTATTTTTACCGCGTGCAGAATCCCGACGGTGTGACCTATTGGAACTACAAGAGATGGTCGAATGGGGAGACCATCAATGTCACCAAAGAGGACCTGTACATCGGTAACAATTCCTTCAACAAGGATACGGTTATCAACGATTTCAGCGCAAACAGCTATGACCGCGCAGACATCTATCTGAACATCAACGCCGCGGGCTATAAGAACATGGCCGTGGGCGAGACCTTCGAGCTGAATTCCTTCCGAAACTGGTTCGCCATCGAGAGCACCATGAACGGTAAGGTTGCTCTGCCTGATATGCACTACCAGGTCATCAGTGCCGACGGCAGCCCCAGCGATGTGGTGACCATCACCCCCAACGCAAACAACAGCAATGTGGCCACCATGACCGCCAACAAGGCGGGCACCGCCATCGTGCTGGTCACCTATGACGCCATGAGTTATCCTCTGGCATATGGCCGCAAGAACGAGGATCCCCGTATGTCCGCCATCTGGCCGGAGTGCACCGGCGTGTTTGTGGTCACCGTTGGCGCAGACGGCACCGGCATTCAGACCAATATGCAGATGGACCGTATGGATGCCAACATCACCAAGGACGAACAGAAGAACCTGGATGCCGAGCACGATATCCTGTTCTATCTGGAGGACGCGGGGGCGGAGTACTCCTTCAAGCCCGAGAGCGGCTGCACCGTTACCGTGGCCCGTTCCACCGTCAGCGGCAAGATGACCTTCAGCGGCTTCACCTCCAACGGCGTCACCGTGGCGGAGGACGGCACGGTCACCGTGTCCGGCCTGACCACCGGGCGGCACATCATCAAGGTGGAGAAAAACGGCGTGGCCAATTATCAGGTCGTTACCGCCCGCAAGGTCAGCTATCAGCTGGTGGATAAAGATGGCAAGGAGCTGACGGAGGAGGCCAAAGCCAACATCAAGGCCGGCGACACCGTGTACCTCCAGTTCTCCGGCCTGCTGAACCCCAAGGAGAAGCTCTCCGGAGTGTATAACTTCAATTTCAAACTCCACTATCAGGGCGAGGACGGTACGATTTTCAACTCTGATCCCGGCAGCCCATTTGGTGTGTACGACTTCAGCAGCAACCCTGTCCGTCAGCGGATCGCAATCACCATTCCCAAGTACTGGGATGGAACTTCCTACAGCCTGACTGCCGGTCTGCTGCTTCAGGGCGGCTTTGCCGGCGTCCCCACCCATCGCGGCATCACCTATGCAGTGGGTACCAACCCCCAGTTTAATGCACCCAATGTGGTCGGCTACCTCAGCCGTCTGCCCGGGAACATCACCATTTCTCTGGCGAAGACCGACTTTATCACCGGGAAGCTCACCTTCCAGGATGAGAAGAGTACGGCCATTGATCGCAGCAAAGTGACCATCACCCTGAAGGATGCCGACGGCAATGTGGTCACCGTGGCCGAGGACGGCAGCTTTAAGGCTCTGGCAGAGACCTATACCTACACCATCAACGCCGCGGGCTACCGCTACACCACCGGTTCCGTGGCTGTGACGGCGGAGAATAAGGAATTCACCGTTTCCATGCAGTCCGCCCCCGCGGGCACTTGGGACGGCATCACCACCACCGAACCCCAGAAGGATGGCGATGTGTATGTGGTCAAAACCGGCGCGGAGCTGGCATGGCTGAGCGCCAAGGTGGCGGACAAGACCATGAACACGTTCTCCGCCAAGCTGGCCAACGACATTGATCTGGGCGACTATCCCTGGACCGCCATCAACACCACTGGCTCCTCCTATGTCTTCACGCTGGACGGCGCAGGCCATGAGATCTCCGGCCTGAACGCCGTGACGGGCTTGTTCGGCACTGTGGGCGGCGCGTCCGAGATCAAGAACCTCACCGTGTCCGGCGTGCTGAACACCGCGAACGGCAGCGTGGGCGGCATCGTCAGTTACCTGCAGAGCGGCAAGATCACCGACTGCGTCAGCAATGTTGCCATCACCGTCACCGGCAGCGGTAAGACCAACATCGGCGGCATTGCGGGCTACATGTACAACAATGCCCAGATCATCAACTGCGTGAACCGCGGCGCCGTCACCGCCGAGAGCGGCAAGCAGGTGGGCGGCATCGTGGGTGGAACGCTGAGCAACACCACCGCCGTTACCGGATGCTACAATACCGGCGCCATCACCGGAGCCAGCGAGGTGGGCGGCATTCTGGGCGGCACCACCTATAGCGGTACCGTCACCAACTGCTATAACACCGGCGCGGTCACCGGTACCGGCGCTAATGTGGGCGGCGTGATCGGCAAGACCGGCGGCAATGTTTCCTCCTGCTACAATGTGGGCACCGTCACCGGCGGCAAGGGCTTTGCCGGTTCTGTGAACGGCACCGTCACCCTGTGCTATGCCCTCACCGAGGACGACAAGGCGCAGGTGCTCACCGAGGCCGCCATGAAGAGCGCGGAGCTGGGCGACGGCTTCCAGCTCATCTGCAACGGCTATCCCGCGCTGGCCTGGCAGACCGATGTGACCCCGCACACCTCCGATGGGCATTCCACCGTCACCGCCCCCACCTGCACCGAGCGGGGCTATACCACCTATACCTGCACCAACTGCGGCGAGACCTATGTGACGGACTATGTGGACGCCACCGGGCACACCAAGGGTGACGATGTCACCGTGTACCCCGCCTACAAGACCTACACCTGCACCGTCTGCAAGGAACTGGTCACCGAATGGAATGATGACCGTCTGTCCGGCATGACCCTGCCCACGACAACGACAAACGCTTCCAACATCACGATGAGCGATACCGGAAGCTATCCCTGGGCTTGGAATACAGAAAAAACCTATCTGGAAAGCAGCAATCAGGGCAAAGGAAACAGCGAGTCCACAAGCTCCGTTACCTTCACCCTGACCTATGGCGGAATGTTGGAGTTCCACTACGAGGTCTCTTCCGAAGCTGGATGTGACAAGATGACCGTCAAGCTGGGGGACGAGACGCTGGTCAACGGCATCAGCGGCAGCAACAGCGGCGATGTGAAAAAGATGCTGTCTAAGGGGACCTACACCTTGGCCCTGACCTTTAGCAAGGACGCTTACAGCGATTCTGGAGCCGACATGGGCCGCATCTCCAATGTGGTGCTCACCGCCCTGACGGAGCAGGAGGCAGCCGATGCTGCCAACCAGCAGGCCGCTGCCGCCGTTACCGCGGCTATCGGCGCCATCGGCGATGTCACGCTGGACAAGGAGCAGGCCATCAAGGATGCCCGGGCTGCCTACAACGCCCTGACCGACACCCAGAAGGCGCTGGTCACCAACGAGGGCACGCTCACCGCTGCTGAGGCAAAATTGGCCAACCTGAAGAATCCCAGCACTCCCACGACGCCTCCCGCAGAGAACAAGATCAGGGTTACGTTCCGCCTGATCGGTTCCACCAAAGCAAAGAGTGCCGTGGAGCTGAGCAAGGGCGTGTCTGGTTATAATGGCGCAGAATATGTCACTTGGATCAGAACTACCACTTACACACTGGACAAGAATGCCACTGTGGGCACTCTGTTTGCACAGGCCATGAGTGATGCAGGACTGAGCTATACTGGCCTGGAAAACAACTACATTTCCGCCATTACCGCTCCTTCCTCCTGCGGCGGATATACACTTTCCGAAATGGACAACGGTGCAAACTCCGGCTGGATGTACACAGTTAATGGAAGCCACCCCAACCGTGGCCTGAACGATTGGACGCTGTTCGACGGTGATGCCGTTGTATGGCACTATGTGGATGATTACGCCTATGAAGTTGAGGACTGGGCGGATCCCGATTACCCCGGCCTGGGTGACGGCACTCTGCACAACAAGTGGCTGCAAGCAGCGGATGTGACCCCTGTAAGCGCTGATACAGCGAGTGATGCCGATCAGAAGGCGGCCAGCGAGGTCATCGGCCTGATCTCTGCCATCGGCACGGTCACCAAGGACAGCGGCGATCAAATCAAGGCTGCCCGCAGCGCCTATGACAAGCTGACGGATGCCCAGAAGAAGCTGGTCAGCAACTATAATGTACTGACCGAAGCGGAAGCGGCATTCGCCAAGCTGAACACCGGACTTCCCTTCGCCGATATCAAAGTGAGCGATTATTACTGCGACGCGGTGAAGTGGGCGGTGGAGCAGGGCATCACCAACGGCACTACGGATACAACCTTTAGTCCCAACGAAGGCTGCACCCGCGGCCAGATGGTGACCTTCCTCTGGCGTGCTGCCGGTTCTCCGGAGCCGACGGGAAAGACCAATTCGTTTACCGATGTAAAGGCCGATGCCTATTACTACAAGGCGCTGCTGTGGGCCATCGAGAACGGCATTACTACGGGCACCACGGATACCACCTTCAGCCCGGATGAGATCTGCGCCCGCGGTCAGATGGCGGCATTCCTGTATCGGAGCGCCAAGTCCCCGGCTGTGACGGGAAGCACGTCCTTCACCGATGTGGAGACGGATGTCTACTACAGAGATGCCGTTGCCTGGGCCTTCCAGCAGGGCATCACCAAGGGTGCTACCGACACGACCTTCGCACCGGATGAGACCTGCACCCGCGGTCAGATGGTGACCTTCCTGTATCGCTATCTGGCAAAGTAACCACCGGAACCCCGGTTTCATGGAAACGAAACGCAAAAAGCCTTGTGAGAGCACTCTCACAAGGCTTTTTGCCTCCCTCCACATGCTGGTCCTACATGAAAAAGACCGGCGGGATCACGACTCTTCCAGAAATGCCTCGATCGCGCTGCGGAGCTTGGGATAACGGATCACAAAGTGGATGGCAGGTGAATTGCTTTTGGACACCATGGCCCACTGGGAGGCATGGACGGAAATGGAGATATTGCGGAAGTCCGCGTTGCAGGCGCGGACGATGTAGTTCTCATGGGTCTGCGCGTAAGCGCGGGTCTCCTCCCAATGGCGGACATACTCCTCGTAGGTATACCGCACGTCCCGCCCGGGGAACAGCATGGAAAGGGGAAGGGAAGGCGGATAGCGGTCAAATTCCTCCCGGCTCAGCGCTGGGAATCGGTCCATAACGCTGCTGTGGGTCAGCACCGTTTCCAAGCGCACCCGCTGGGCCGCGGCGTGGTCGAGAATGCGCTTTTCCAGCTCCTCCGGCAGAGAGCGGGAATGCAGCATGGCACGCAGGCTTTTCTCTGACAGCGTCCCCAGCGGAGGCGCAGCCAGCAGACGGATGCGCGGCCCGGTCGCGGAAATAGCGCAAAGCCTCCCGCCCTTTGACCAGCTCATAGCGGCCCTGTCTGTGGGCCCCGGCGATGCACTCGCCGGAAAGGGCGGCGCTGCCGGAGACATTGAGAAAGTGGCAGTAGACGTTATTTTGCACGCCCTTGAGGTAATAGGGTGAGACCTGCCCGGTCATATAAAGGGGGATCCACCCCTCCAGCCCCAGCATCAGCTCATGAAACGGGCGGTCCAGATTGTGCACCACATCCAGATGCAGGCCCTTTTTCAGCATCATGGCAAGGCCGAACAGGTATTTCTTTTTGAACTCCCGGTCCTCCGCCATGTCGTCCATGGGCATGTCGCTGCACAGAAAGACCGGATCGAGGGATTTCCCCAGCACCGTCGCCTTGAGGAAGTCCAGCTCGCCGGCTTTCATCTCCTCCAATCCGTAATAGGTTTTGTGCAGGGGGAGTTGGAAGGGCGAAGAGGGAACCTTCAGCGCGTCGAAATGAATGGTGCGGATATATTCATTGAGGTCGAACTCGTCCAGGCGCTTCAGGAAAGAGGACACGTCGCCGCTTTGCGCGGCACTGCGTCCGCTCAGCCACCGGATCAGGCACCGGGAAAGGGCCTCTTCCTCCTGCTCCGCCTCTTCTGCGCCGATCAGCTCCGCAAGCACGCGGCGGTCCGATGTCCCATCGCAGCGTCGGAGCACAAAGCCGGCCACAGCGGAAACGAACCGATCCGGGTCCGCGAGCCGGCGCTGGCCGCTGCGGATGCGGGAGAGATACGAGGCATCGTAGTTGGTGCTGCGGGCCAAATCAGAGTTGCTGATGGAAAAGGTCGTGAACAGGCAGTTGAGGTTATTCCGCAGGTGCTCCGCGTCAAAACTTCCGCCGGAGAAAAAGGGACGGAAGGAGGCCGCCACGGCCTCTTCTGTCAAAGAGGAAACGCCCCGCGCGGCGGCAAGCAGCGCAATGCCGCAGATGAGCTTTGCACGCTCTGACTCGCTTTCTGGCTTGCGTTCCCCACTGCGGTAGCGGCTGACCGTCGCAGTGGAAAGGCCGCTGGCCTCGGACAGCTCCCGCCCGGAGCATCCCAGCTCTTCCATATAGGCGTTGAGTTGATCTTTGAACATGGCTGCCCCGCCCCCATCGCTTCTTGTTTTCAGCTTCATTATAAGGGATACGGTAAAAAAAGGAAAGCGGTTTCCGCCCTGGCCATGACAAAACGGGAATATCCGGTGAACAGTTCATAGATTTCCGTTACAATGCAAATGGAGGCCAAGCCATCCGTATCCGGTCTCCGGAAAGAGAGGATTCCAGCATGAAGAAACAAATGACGGGCATTCTGCTGGCCCTGTGCCTGTGCCTTGCGCTGCTGCCGGGGACGGCGGAAGCGGCCTATGAACCGCCGAAGGAGGTCAGCCAGGTCACCCTCAGCGTCACGCCCCCTGTGGTCGGCAGTGCTTTGACCGCCCCGACGGTGGACAGCAACGAACCATACTTCATCGACAGCGACAGCCTGTTTGACAGCAGCTTTGCGGATACCTTCTACTGGAACCGCGTGGCCGCCGAGGGCTGCACCGCTTCCGCCGGCTATCTCTATGAAGAAGGCGGGACCAGCCTTGTAAACGATAGCTGGTACCGGCTGCGCGTCCGGCTGAAGCTGGATTACGGCCATTATTTTGCCGAAAACGTAACGGCAAC
>CAKUEI010000002.1 GCA_934646175.1 uncultured Oscillospiraceae bacterium | reverse complement strand
GTGAGGAGCTGCTGCATAACGACGCGGTGCGCAAAGCGTACCTGGGCGGATAAAAAAGACGAGAAAAGCGTGCGCTGTCAAATGGACAGCGCACGCTTTTTTAATATTTTACGGTGAGAAAGGCGGCGATGAGGGAGGCAGTCTTTTGAATCTGTTGCTCATTGGTAAGGGTAGGGATCCCGTCCCCCTTCCGGGGGGCGCAGCTTCCGAAATAGGCGTGGAGCCACCGTCCAGAACAACCTCTTGGCCAGTCATCGGGGAGGTTGGAACGGTACTTTTCGTAGGAATCCCGGTTGAGCACG
This sequence comes from uncultured Oscillospiraceae bacterium, assembly GCA_934646175.1. GTDB lineage: Bacteria > Bacillota > Clostridia > Oscillospirales > Oscillospiraceae > CAKUEI01. The sequence goes on along the minus strand of CAKUEI010000002.1, from coordinate 43,728 downwards.
CTGCCTTCGGAGCCGTAGACGAAGAGGACGGAAAGCCCGCTGCCGGTCAGGCCCTTGGTGGAATAAGCGGCCAGCAGGACGAGTCCCTCAAAGTTCTGCGCGTGCCCGGTGGCGAGAGCGGTGAGGAGAATGCGCTTTTTCGCCTTTTTCATGAAGAAAAGGCCTCTTTTTCTGCGCGCGGCTTACCGGTTGAGGAGGGGGGAAATGACGGGCTTTCCCTCCCGGTCCAACAGGGGAGTGAGGCCGCCGCCGTACCCTTCGGAGTGAAAGAGGTAGTTGACGCCGGTCTCTTTATCCACCCAGATTTCCACCACAGACACCATGCCCTGGGAATAAATGCGTTCGAAACGATCTTCTTTGGCCATTTTGTTTGCTCCTTCCGGGGAATAAGATGATGCATTGTATTTCCTGCATCTTATCATGTTTTGCACGGATGAGAAAGAGTGTTTTTTCAAAACAGCGGGCGGATATGGGACAAAACGGAAAGTTTGGGAAACGGACGGGAAATGTGCGGGCTTTTCTTTTTTTGCAGCCTGTGGTATACTATTCCTCCATGAAAGATGTGATTTTTGGAAAGACAGTAAGGAGGCGTGCGCATGAAACGGCCTGGAGGATACCATGCTTACCGGGGCAGAGGGAGGAGATGGACGGGACGGACGGTCCTGATCATTCTTGCCGTGATTTTGGTGCTTCTGATCCTTTCGTTTATATCCCTGAGCCGTTATCTGGTGTACACCGATGACGGCGTGAAGCTGGAGCTGCCCTTCTTCCAGCGGGAGGAAGACAAGGACCCGGTGAAGAGCGACCTGGTGGTGGACACGCCCCAGCCCACGGAGGAAGCGGTGGTAGAGCAGCAGGGCTACCGGGCGGCGGAGCTGCCCCTTTCCGCACTGACCGAGGGGAAGGTGAAGGAACAGCTGGCGGCCAAAAACGCCACGGCGGCGGTGTTCACCATGAAAGAGACCGACGGGACCCTGCACTATGTGGCGGAAACGGAGGCTGCGGTGAGCGCGGGTGTTTCTTCCGCCGACCCGGCGCTGAACGAGGCCATCCGGGCGGCCAATCAGGAGGATGGGCTTTATACGGTGGCGAAGATTTCCTGCTTCCGCGATCTGGGCATGTCCTCGGAGCACAAGGCGTGGTCCATCATGGCGGACAGCGGATACCGGTGGAGAGACAGCGGGAAGATCCGCTGGATCAGCCCGGCCAATGAACATGCGTGCAGCTACCTGCTGGGCGTGATGGAAGAGCTGTGCGGCCTGGGGTTTGACGAGATCCTGCTGACCAACTGCGGCTATCCCACCGGGGCGAAGACTGCCTCCATTGCACCGGGAGAGAATTACCCCACAGCACCGGTGATGCGGCAGGAGACGGTAACAGCTTTCCTCCGGCAGGCGAAGGAACTGACTGAGCGGTACGGCGTGAAGCTGTCCGTACTGACCGGGGCGGAGACCCTGGAGACCGGCGCGGGGGAAGACGGCCAGACGGCCGCGGCCCTGACGGAACATTGCGACCGCATCTGGGTAGACGAGCAGGAGAACGGCATTTCCTATGTGAATGACGCGGTGCGGGCCGAAGCGGAGGAAAAGCTGGTGACCATACACACCGAGGAGACCGGATTTACCGGGGTGGAGCAGGGCATGCAGGCGGAGCTGAGCCGGTAAAGGAACCGGAGAAAGGAGTGGGCCATGGAACCGAATCTGGAACAGGAAAAGCAGGGGAAATTCGTCCCGGAATATGAGGGCACCCTGCGCAGCCACAGAATTTCCATTCCCGGGTGCATCCGGGAGGCCTCCGGCATCCGGGTGTTCGGGCGGCGGATCAAGTCGCTGGCGTTCACCACGGATGTGGCCATCATCAAAAACATCAATGCCGATGCGATCATCGCCGTTTATCCCTTTACGCCTCAGCCGGCCATCACCCGGGCGGTGATGATGGCGGCGGACATGCCCGTTTTCGTGGGCGTGGGCGGCGGCGTGACCAAGGGCATCCGGGTTTTGAGCCTGGCCCGGGACGCAGAATTTGAAGGGGCCTTCGGCGTGGTGGTGAACGCCCCCACCAGCAACCTGGTGGTGCGGGGGCTTCATCAGGAGCTGGACATCCCAGTGGTGGTGACGGTGGTGTCGGAAAAGACCGACGTGAGAGAGCGGCTGGATGCGGGCGCGGACATCCTGAACGTATCCGGGGCGTCTCGGACACCGACCATCGTGGCGAAGATCCGAAAGGAATTCCCGAAGGTGCCCATTATTGCCACCGGCGGCCCCACGGAGGAGAGCATTCTGGAGACCATCCGGGCGGGGGCCAACGCCATCACCTATTCGCCCCCCAGCAACGGCGAGCTGTTCCGACAGTCTATGGAACGCTACCGCCGTGCGGCAGGGCAGGACTGAAAAAACGCTTGTAAAAAGACGGAAAAACGTGTATGCTGAGAAAAAAGAAGGCGTGGAAGGCAGCTTCCGCGCCTTCTTTTTATGCACGATCATGCAAAAAAACGAGGAAAATAAAGGGAGAATAAAACAAAGATGAAAGAATGATTAAAATCGGGACAAAGTGAAGAAAGTGAGAAGAACTTTTCACCAAAAATGCTTGAAACCACTTGACTTTAGGGGTACAATCAAAGTACTTGTGAGAGGATTTCCTTTTTTCACAAGGGGACAGAAAGGCGGTGAAGACCATGGCTATGGAAGCCATCGAACGGGTGGCGGAAGCGGAAAACGCGGCCCGGAAGCGCAGGGCTGAGGCGGCGGAGGAGGCGAAGAATTCGCTTCTGGAAGCGGACAAGGCTGGAAAGAAGGCGCTGCAGGACGCCGTGAAACAGGCGGAAGAACAGGCCAAGGCACTGCTGAAGAAAGCAGAAGAGCAGGCGGAGGAGAAGATTCGCGCCATGAAGACACAGGAGGAAGAGGCGCGCAAGGCACTGCGGAAACAGGCGGAGGAACGCCTGGACGAAGCGGCGGAGCGCATCGTAAAAAAGGTGGTGGGACGCTGACATGTCCATTGTGAAAATGCGGCGGGTACGCCTGCTGGCCATGATGGATGACCGGGACGCATTGATGCGGGACATTCAGCATCTGGGCTGTCTGGAGATCGACGAGCCCGCCGAAAAGCTGACTGAGGACGACTGGGCCGGGCTGCACCGGATGGACAGCACAGAACTGGACAAGCTGAAGGGCGAGATCGAGGCACTGCAGGATTCCCTGAAGGCACTGAATGAATTTGTCCCCAGCAAGGGCGGGCTGTTCCCCCAGCGGGCCGAGGTGACGGAACAGGAGCTGTTCGATGAGAAGACCCACGGAGCCGTCCTCACCGCCGCGGCGGAGATCAACCGCCACAGCGAGCGGATGAAGGCCATCCGCAGTGAGCAGAGCGCCCTGAAGGCCAAGCGGCTGACCCTGCAGCCGTGGCTTTCCGTCGACCGGAATCTGGATCACCCCTCTACAGAGAAAATGAAAGTGATGCCGGGCACGGTGCCCGCCAGAACCAATCGGGAGGAGATGGAGGCCGTTCTTCAGGAAGGAACGGAGCTGGCCCAGATCCAATGGGTGGACAGCGACCAGGAGTTCCAGTACCTGCTGCTGATGTGCCACAGAAGCGTGGAGGAGGAGGCCCTTGCGGCGGTGAAGAAATTCAGCTTCGTCCGGGCCAATCTGCGGGGCTGGCCGGGAACACCCAGGGAGGACAGCGACAAGCTCTCCGCCCGCATCAACTCCTTGGAAGAGGAGTGGAAGACAGAGCGGGACGGCCTGACGGCCCTGGGCGAGGTACGGGACAGCATCAAGCTGATCCTGGACCGGCTGCAGCAGGAGATCCGCAGGGAAGCGGCGAGTGAACGGTTACTGGCCGGGGATGCCACCGTTTTTTTGGAAGGCTGGGTGACCGCGCCGGAGGAAAAGACCCTGAAGACCGTGCTGGAAAAGTACGGCTGCGCCTATGAATTCTCCGACCCGGAGGACCCGGAAGAAGTGCCCATCAAGCTCAAAAGCAACAAGGTGACGGCACCGCTGAACATGGTGACGGAGATGTACTCCCTGCCTGCCTATGACGGCGTTGACCCCAACCCGCTGATACTGCCGTTTTTCTCCCTGTTTTTCGGCATTATGTACGCCGATCTGGGGTATGGCATTATCCTGATCATTCTGGGGCTGGCGGCACAGAAATTTTTGAAGCCCAAGGGCATGATCAAGCAGATGATGGGCCTGATGGTCATCTGCGGCGTGACCACGGCGATCATGGGATTCGCCTTCGGCGGGTTCTTCGGCGATGTGCTGACGGTGATCTTTGAAAACTTCCTGCACATTCCGGCGGAGCAGTTCCCAGCATGGCTCACATGGTTCAACAGCGGGCCGCTCTTCAACCCCATGAACGAACCCATGAAGATGATGGTGTTCGCCCTGGTGCTGGGTGCGGTGCAGATCATCACCAGCCAGTGCATCCACATGTATATGTGCTTCCGGGACGGAGAAGGTCTGGACGGCGTGCTGGACGTGGTGCCCTGGTGGGTGCTCTTCGTCGGACTGGGGGTCACCTATCTGAAGGGGACCTATGTGGGCATTGTTGTGGGCCTGCTGGCGCTGATATTGACCCAGGGGCGGCACGAGAAGGGCATCTTCAAAAAGCTGTTCGGCGGCATCAAGAGCATTTACGGCATTACCAACTATCTTTCCGACGTGCTGAGCTATCTGCGCCTGATGGCGCTGGTGCTGGCCACGTCGGTGATCGCAAGCGTGGTGAACCTGCTGGGCGCCATGACCGGCGTCATCGGATTCATCGTGATTTTTCTGGTGGGTCATGCATTCAACATGGGCATCAATATCATCGGCACGTATGTACACGCGGCCCGGCTGCAGTACCTGGAATTTTTCAGCCGGTTTTATAAAGAGGGCGGGCGGCCTTTCGACCCGCTGAAGATCGACACAGAATATGTGGACGTTGTGAAGGAGGAGCAAAAACAATGAGTATGTTTGGAATTCCCCTGGCGCTGCTGGGCGGCGCACTGGCCGTGGGCCTGAGCTGCATCGGCTCGGCCAAGGGCGTGGGTATGGTGGGCGAGTCTGCCGCCGGTCTGCTGACGGAGGACCCCAGCCGGTTCGCGCAGTGCCTGATTTTGCAGATCCTGCCCGGTACGCAAGGCCTGTATGGCTTCGTTATCGGCTTCTTCGTGCTGAATAAGCTGGGCTTTATGGGTGGCACCGCCGTCACCAGCATCAGCATGGGTGCAGGACTTTCTATCTTCTTTGCATGCCTGCCCATGGCGTTCGGCGGCCTGCTGTCCGCCATTGCTCAGGCGCGGGTGGCCGTTTCCGGCGTTTCCCTCATCAGCAAGCAGCCCAAGGAGACTGCAAAAGGCATCCTGATGGCCGCCATGGTGGAATTTTACGCCATCCTGTCCCTGCTGGCTTCCATCCTGATGATCATGGGCATCACCCTGTAAGGGGCGCTGACGATGGACGGGATCGATAAGATCATCGAGCGGATCGCCGCCGACGCGGAAGCGGAGGCCAAGGCAATGCGCGATGACGCGAAAAAAGAGGTGGAGGAGCGCCGCCGCGCGGCGCTTTCCGCCATCGAGAAAGAGACGAAGGCCATTCTGGCCGAAGGGCAGCGGAAGGCGGATACCTACGAGACCCGGCTGGTGGACACCGCCCGGCTGGAGGAGCGGAAAAAGCATCTTGCCGTAAAGCAGGAGCTGGTGGAAAAAGCCTTCCAGCGTGCGCTGATGCAGTTTGCCGCCATGCCGGAGGAGGCGTACGCCGCCTTTCTGGCACGGCTGTGCTGCGAAGCATCCGTGAGTGGGAAGGAGCAGGTGCTCTTCTCCCCCAAGGACCGGGAGAAATACGGACAGAGCGTTGTGGACGCGGCAAACGGCCTTTTGAAAGAAGCCGGGAAAACGGCAGAGCTGACCCTTTCCAGCATGAGTCGGGAGATGGCCGGCGGCGTGGTGCTGAAGGAAGGGAACATTGAGGCCAATGGCTCCCTCGAAGCGCTGCTGCAGCAGAACCGGGACACCGCCGCGGCAGATGTGGCGGCAATTCTGTTCCGCTGAGAGCGACCCTGAAAAAAGGAGGCGGCTGAGGATGGCGGCCAGGCACAAGATCAGACAAAACGACTATCTTTATCTTTCCGGGCGCATCCACGCCATGGAAAACCGGCTGCTGACCCGGGAGCGGATGGAGCGGATGCTGGACGCTCACTCCGTCCAGGAGGCGGCCAAGGTGCTGGGGGAGTGCGGCTATGACGAATTAAATGCCGAGACCCCCACGGAGCTGGAGCGGGCCCTGGCGAAGGAGCGGCTGAAGCTGTTCCATGAGTTGGGCAATGCGGCCCCGGACCCGGGGCTGACGGATGTGTTCCGCATCCCCTATGACTATCATAACGCCAAGGCGCTGCTGAAGAGCGAAGCCATGGGATTGGACTCTTCGCGGCTTTTGGTGGATGCGGGGCGGTATCCCGCAGCGATGCTGAAGGCAAAGCTGGAGGAGGATGGGCTGGACCATAAGTTCAGCGATGTGTTCCGCACGGCGGTGACGGAAGCGAAGGAGACCCTGGGCCGAACCCGCGATCCCCAGAAAGCGGACCTGCTGCTGGACCGGGCCTATTTCAAGGAGCTGGGCCAGGCGGCAGAAGACTGCGGAAGCAAATTCCTGGCGGGCTATGTCCGGGTGATGATCGACAGCGCCAACCTGCGCAGCGCCGTGCGCGCGGCGCGGATGGAGCAGGACGGGGCCTTCCTCGACCAGGTGCTGCTGGAAGGGGGGAACGTCCCCACGGCGAAGCTGAAGGAAGCGGCCCTGGGGGGCAGCGGCCTTTCGGACCCCTTCCGGGGAAGCGAGCTTTACGAGGCGGCCCAGTGCGGCGAGGAAGCCATGAAGGGCGGCAGCCTGACCCGGTTCGAAAAGCTGTGCGACGACGGAGTGACCCATTACCTGATGCAGGGGAAACGGGTGGCCTTCGGCGAGCATCCGGTGATCGGGTACCTTTATGCCAAAGAGGCGGAGCTGACCACCATCCGCATGATCCTGACCGGGAAAATGGCGGGACTGGACAGCGAGACCATTCGGGAAAGGCTGCGTGAAAGCTATGTCTGAGAAGAACATGGGCCAATACCGCATCGGCGTTCTGGGGGACGGTGCCAGCGTCATGGGCTTTAAGGCTTTGGGGCTGGACGTGTTCCCGGCGGACACGGCAGAGGACGCAAAGAAGATCCTGCACCGTCTGGCAAAAGAGGATTACGCGGTGATTTATCTCACCGAGGCGTACGCCGCCCGGATGCAGGAGGAGATCGACCGCTATAAGGATCGGCTGACCCCCGCGGTGATCTTGATCCCCGGGAAAGAGGGCAGCCTGGGCATCGGCATGGAAAACGTGAAAAAATCCGTGGAACGCGCGGTGGGCGCGGACATTCTGTAATTCCCGGGCGGGACGAGGGCAGCTCTCCCATTGGAGAGACGCCCATGAGAAAGAAGGTTGAGCAATTTGAGCGGTAAGATCGTCAAGGTCTCCGGCCCTCTGGTGGTGGCCACGGGACTTGCGGACGCCAACATGGCGGACGTGGTGCGCGTGGGCGAGCAGGGCCTGATCGGCGAAATTCTGACTATGAACGGCGACAGCGCGGCCATTCAGGTTTATGAAGAGACCTCCGGCCTGGGGCCGGGGGCGGAAGTGAAGACCACCGGCGCCCCCCTTTCCGTAGAGCTGGGGCCCGGCCTCATTGAGAACATTTACGATGGCATTCAGCGGCCGCTGGAGGAGATCCGCAAGGTGGCGGGGGCGACGTTGACCCGCGGCGTGCAGGTCCCTGCGCTAAGCGAAAAGAAAACGTGGCGCTTTACCCCCGTCTGCAAGGCGGGTGACAGGCTGACCGGCGGTGACATCATCGGCACGGTGCCGGAGACGGAGTCGGTGCTGCATAAGATCATGGTGCCACCCAATGTGAGTGGCACGGTGGTGTCCGTAGCGCCGGAAGGGGAGTATACCATCCGGGAGACGGTGGCCACCCTGAAGAAGGACGACGGCAGCGAGGTACCTCTTACCATGGTGCAGCGCTGGCCTGTGCGTGTGGGCCGGCCCTACAGCCGGAAGTTCCCGCCCAAAACGCCCCTGCAGTCCGGCCAGCGGGTGATCGACACCCTGTTCCCACTGGCAAAGGGCGGAACGGCCGCCGTGCCCGGCCCCTTCGGCAGCGGCAAGACCGTGGTGCAGCACGCGCTGGCCAAGTGGAGCGATGTGGACATCGTGATCTACATCGGCTGCGGCGAACGCGGCAACGAGATGACTGACGTGCTGCGGGAATTCCCCGAACTGAAGGACCCACGCACAGGGGAAAGCCTGATGAAGCGGACGGTGCTGATCGCCAACACCTCAGACATGCCGGTGGCCGCACGTGAAGCGTCCATCTACACCGGCATCACCATCGCGGAGTACTTCCGCGACATGGGGTACGACGTGGCAGTCATCGCAGACTCCACCTCCCGCTGGGCGGAGGCCCTGCGTGAGATGTCCGGCCGGTTGGAGGAAATGCCCGGCGAGGAAGGGTACCCCGCGTACCTCTCCTCCCGCTTAGCACAGTTCTACGAGCGGGCGGGCGTGGTGAAATGCCTGGGAGATAAGGAAGAACGGACGGGCAGCCTGACCGCCGTGGGCGCCGTTTCCCCTCCGGGCGGCGACCTTTCCGAGCCGGTGGCGCAGGCCACCATGCGCATTGTCAAGGTGTTCTGGGCGCTGGACTCTGCTCTGGCGTACCGGCGGCATTTCCCCGCCATCAACTGGCTGAATTCCTATTCCCTGTATCTGGATTCCCTGAAGGACTGGTACAACGAGAACCTGTCCCCGGCCTACCTGAAAAACCGGGAGCGGGCCATGGCCCTTCTGCAGGAGGAGGCCGGACTCAACGAGATCGTCCAGCTGGTGGGCAAGGACGCCCTGTCCCCCAACGACCAGCTGACGCTGGAGGTGGCCCGGATGGTGCGGGAGGACTTCCTGCAGCAGAACGCCTTCGTGGATGTGGACAGCTTTTCGAGCTATGACCGGCAGTACCGGCTGTTGGGACTGATCCTGAAATATGAGGACCTGTGCCGGGGCGCCATCGGCAAGGGAGCCGTGCCGGCACAGCTCTTTGACATCCCTGCCCGGGAAAAACTGGGCCGCGCCAAGAGCGTGCCGGAAGAGGAATACCGCGCGGCCTATGAGGCCATTGGACAGGAGATGGAACAGGAGATCGACGCCATCACCGAGGAAGGAGGTCCGGAGCTGTGATCAGAGAATATAAGACCATTCAGGAGATCTCCGGCCCGCTGATGGTGGTGCGCAAGGTGCAGGGCGTCACCTATGACGAGCTAGGCGAGATCCAACTGACCGACGGCAGCGTGCGCCGCTGCCAGGTGCTGGAAGTCAATGGCGACAACGCCGTAGTGCAGTTGTTTGAATCCTCCGCGGGCATCAATCTGGCAGAGTCCAAGATCCGCTTTCTGGGCCATCCGCTGGAGATGGCGGTGTCCGGCGATATGCTGGGCCGGGTGTTCAACGGCATGGGTCGGCCCATTGACGGCGGCCCGGAGATTCTGGCCGAGGCCCATCGGGACATCAACGGCCTGCCCATGAACCCCGCTGCCCGCGACTACCCCAACGAGTTCATCCAGACCGGCATTTCCACCATCGACGGGCTGAACACGCTGGTGCGCGGTCAGAAGCTGCCCATTTTCTCTGGCAGCGGCCTGCCCCATGCGGCGCTGGCGGCGCAGATCGCCCGTCAGGCCAAGGTGCTGGGGGACGACGCGGGTAATTTCGCCGTGGTGTTCGCCGCCATCGGTATCACCTTTGAAGAGTCCGAATATTTCGTGCAGGAGTTTAAGCGCACAGGGGCCATTGACCGGACGGTGCTGTTTACCAATCTGGCCAACGACCCGGCGGTGGAGCGCATCGCCACCCCGCGCATGGCGCTGACAGCGGCGGAATATCTGGCCTTTGACAAGGGGATGCACGTGCTGGTGATTTTGACTGACATCACCAACTATGCCGAGGCATTGCGGGAAGTCTCTGCGGCCAAGAAGGAAGTGCCCGGACGGCGCGGCTATCCCGGCTACCTTTACACCAATCTGGCCACCATGTACGAACGGGCAGGTCGGCGGCTGGGTCATCCCGGCTCCATCACCATGATCCCCATTCTGACTATGCCGGAGGACGACAAGACCCATCCCATCCCCGACCTGACCGGCTATATCACCGAGGGGCAGATCATCCTTTCCCGTGAATTGTACCGCAAGGGCATCAATCCCCCTGTGGACGTGCTGCCCAGCCTGAGCCGACTGAAGGACAAGGGCATCGGCGCGGGCAAGACCCGTGAGGATCACGCGGGCACCATGAATCAGCTGTTTGCCGCCTATGCCACCGGCAAGGAGACCAAGGAGCTGATGAGCATTCTGGGCGAGGCCGCCCTGAGTCCCACGGATCTTTTGTACGCCAAGTTCGCCGATGAATTCGAAAAGCGCTATGTGAACCAGGGCAGCGACGAGAACCGCAGCATTGAGGAGACTCTGGACCTGGGCTGGGAGCTCTTGAGCATCCTGCCCAAGAGCGAATTGAAGCGCATCAAGCCCGAATTCATCGAAAAGTATCTCCCCAAGAAGGCGGAGGAGGAGCAGGAGTAACACCCTGCCCCTTCCATGGAAGAAGGAGGCGAGAGAATGCCTGCCATGAATGTGAACCCCACACGGATGGAACTGACCCGGCTGAAAAACCGGCTGAGGACTGCCAAACGGGGGCACAAGCTGCTGAAGGATAAGCGCGACGAGCTGATGAAGCAGTTTCTGGACGTGGTGCGGGAGAACCGCGCCGTGCGGAAACGGGTGGAGGACGGATTGATGAGGGCCCACGGGTCGTTCACCGTGGCCTCTGCCGTCATGTCCCCTGAAATGCTGGAGCAGGCCCTGCTGTACCCCAAGCAGAGCGTGGCGCTGAATATGTCCTTCCGGAACATCATGTCGGTGGACGTGCCCATCTATGACTTCAAGACCGAGCGGGACGGAGCGGCGGAGTTGTACCCCTACGGCTTCGCCACCACCTCCGGCGAACTGGACGGCGCGGTGGATGCGCTGCAGTCGGTGTTCACCGACATGCTGCAGCTGGCCCAGATCGAGAAGACGGCGCAGCTGCTGGCGGAGGAGATCGAGAAGACACGGCGGCGCGTGAATGCGCTGGAATATGTGATGATCCCCAATCTGGAGGAGAGCATCAAGTATATCTCCATGAAGCTGGACGAAAACGAGCGCTCTGCCACCACACGGCTCATGAAGGTGAAGGACATGCTGCTGAAGGAGTCTTTGGAGGAAAAGCGGGCCGAAGACGAACGGGCAGTCAGCGAGTTTGAGACTGCGTGACACCGGAAAAACGGAACGAACATGAAATCACCCTCCGTATGAGCAAGCTCTCATACGGAGGGTGATTTGTTTTACGGATACTGTGCGGCAATGGGCTATTATTTGCCGGTACCCATGCAGTAATTGCAGGTCTTCATGCTGCATCTCCTTCAATTCCGGTGGGTTTGACCTTTCCTATTTCCATATGATATCAGAATTTGGAATGTTTTCAAGCGTTTTCACCGGGAGGGGAAATGATTAAGAATTGATAAAATCTGAAACTTTTCCTTGCCGAAGGGAGTCGAATTTAGTATACTGTTAGGCGTTGACATAAAATTGAAAGAGAGGAATGCCCCATGGCGGGAAAACGAATGGCGCAGGTTCCGCAGCGCCGGCCGGCGATGCGGAAGAAGCCGAAGAAAAAAAGAAACCCGCTGAAGACGGTCTATCATGTGATCGTTGCGATCTCGGCGGTGATCGTAGCGCTGTTTGTGGCGTTCAAGCTGTTCATCAAGCCGCCCAGCACGGCGGACGATCAGCCCCCTGTTCCTACGGAGAGCGGTGCACCCAGCGAGACCGAAGGCCAGACCGTAAACCACCGGGCGCGGAAGGATGGGTACTACACCTTCCTGCTGGTGGGCACCGACAAGGGCCACGGCGGCGCGGACACCATTATGGTGGCAAGCTATGACACGGTGAGCCAGACGGTGGGCGTCATCTCGGTGCCCCGGGACACGCTGGTGAATGTCAGTCGGAAGGTGAAGAAGATCAACGCCTCCTATAACGAAGGGGGTGTGGAGCAGGTGAAGAGCGAGGTATCCGACCTGCTGGGGATTCCCATTGACCACTATCTGATGGTGAATACCAAGGCCTTCGTCCAGATCGTGGATGCGGTGGGCGGCGTGGACTTTTACGTGCCGGTGGATATGAAGTATATCGACCCCACGGACAACCTGTACATTGATTTCCGGAAGGGAACGCAGCATCTGGACGGCGAGAATGCGCTGAAGGTGGTGCGCTTCCGGAAGAATAACGCAGGCGTGGGCTACAGTGACCTGGGCCGGGCGGAGACCCAGCGGAATCTGGTGATGGCAGTGGCGAAAAAGGTGCTCTCCTGGAACAGTGTCCCCAAGATGACCACCTTCCTGAACATTTTTGCAGAGAACGCCACCACCGACCTTTCTGTGCAGGACATGGTGTGGTTTGCCACCAAGGCGCTTCAGCTGGATACGGACAGCGGCGTGAGCATGGCCACCCTGCCGGGCAATTCCGACACGCACTATCTGGGCAACCGGTATTACCACGGGCTGTACGCGGAGGAGACCCTGGCGATCGTCAACCGGCTGGTGAACCCCTATGAGGAGGAACGGGTGCTGGACGATATGGACATCCTGGTGGTGCCCGGGTACAACGATAAGGCACCGGAAGAGACCGGCTGAGCCAAAATGAGAGCATGAAAACACCCCACCCGGCGCGACTTATGATCGCGCCGGGCGGGGTTTATTTTTCTTTTTACTTCAGGTTGAAGAAGGCGGCCTTGCCGGGATACTGGGCGGCGGAGTCCAGCTCTTCCTCGATGCGGAGCAGCTGGTTATACTTGGCCACCCGGTCGGTGCGGGAGGGGGCGCCGGTCTTGATCTGACCGGCGTTGACGGCCACGGCGATGTCGGCAATGGTGGTGTCCTCCGTCTCGCCGGAGCGGTGAGAGACGATGGAGGTGTACCCGGCGCGGGAGGCCATCTGGATGGCGTCCAGCGTTTCGGTGAGGGTGCCGATCTGGTTGACCTTGATGAGGATGGCGTTGCCCACCTTCCGGTCAATGCCCTGCTTCAGACGCTGGACGTTGGTGACGAACAGGTCGTCGCCCACCAGCTGCACACGGCTGCCGATGGCCTCGGTGAGCATGGCCCAGCCGTCCCAGTCGGTCTCGCCCATACCGTCCTCCAGCGAGATGATGGGGTAGGTATCGGCAAAGTTCTTCCAGAGGGCGACCAGCTCTTCCTTCGTCATGGTCTTACCGGCCTTGGGCAGGTCGTAACAGCCGGTCTCTTCATTATACCACTCGGAGGAGGCGGCGTCGATGGCGATCATGAAGTCGTCATAGGGCTGGAAGCCGGCCTTTTCGATGGCCTGAACGATGACCTTCAGCGCGTCCTCGTCCTTGGCAAGGTTGGGGGCATAGCCGCCTTCGTCGCCCACGCCCGCGGCGGGGGTGCCGTTTTCCTTCAGGACGGCTTTCAGGGCGTGGAACACCTCGGCGCACATGCGCAGGCCCTCTTTGAAGTTGGGGGCACCCACGGGCATGATCATGAATTCCTGAATGTCCACGTTATTGGTGGCGTGGGCGCCGCCGTTGAGGATGTTCATCATGGGAACGGGCAGGGTCTTGGCGTTGACGCCGCCGATATAGGAGTAAAGCGGCAGACCCAGGCTTTCCGCCGCGGCCTTGGCGCAGGCCAGGGACACGCCCAGAATGGCGTTGGCACCCAGACGGGACTTGTTGGGAGTGCCGTCCAGATCGATCATCAGCTGGTCCAGAGCGGTCTGGTCCAGAACGTTGCAGCCGATCAGCTCTTCCGCGATCTCGGTGTTGACGTTCATGACGGCCTTTTCCACGCCCTTGCCCAGATAGCGCTCAGCGGCGCCGTCGCGCAGTTCACACGCCTCGAAAATGCCGGTGGAAGCGCCGGAGGGAACGGCGGCGCGGCCCACGGTGCCATCGTCCAGGGTGACCTCCACCTCCACGGTGGGATTGCCGCGGGAGTCCAGCACCTCGCGGGCCAGAATGTCTACGATCTCGATAAACTGCTTCATGTTCGTATGCCCCTTTCAATTCAATAGAATGGTTCGTTTTTTCGGGCGGTACGCCCGGGGGTCAGCTGCAGATCAGGGTATGGCCGTTCATTTCTTCCGGCTTTTCCAGCCCCATGATGTCCAGCATGGTGGGGGCGATGTCGCAGAGACGGCCGTCCTTCAAGGCGCCCTGAAAGCCCACGATGCAGAAGGGGACGGGGTTGGTGGTGTGAGAGGTGCAGGGACCGCCGGTCTCATCGACCATCTGCTCGGCATTGCCGTGGTCGGCGGTGATGAGAGAGATGCCGCCCATCTCGTTGGTGGCGTCCACCACAAGGCCCACACAGCGGTCCACGGTCTCCACCGCCTTGACGGCAGCGTTGAAATTACCGGTATGGCCCACCATATCGCAGTTGGCGAAGTTCAGGATGATCACGTCATAGGCACCGCTGCGGATGCGGCGGGCGGCCTCTTCCGCGATGGCGGGGGCGCTCATCTCCGGCTGGAGGTCGTAGGTAGCCACCTTGGGGGAGGGAATGAGGCAGCGGTCCTCCCCGGGGAAGACCTTTTCCACACCGCCGTTGAAGAAGAAGGTGACGTGAGCGTATTTTTCCGTCTCGGCAATGCGAAGCTGGGTGAGGTTCAAGGAACTGAGGTACGCGCCGAAGACGTTGGAAAGGGCCTGACGGGGGAAGGCCACGGTGACGTTGGGCATGGCGGCGTCATACTCGGTGGTGCAGACGAAATGAACGGGGAAGAAGCCGGCGGTGCGTGAGAAACCGGTGAACTCCGGGTCCACAAAAACACGGGTAAGCTGACGGGCGCGGTCCGGCCGGAAGTTGAAGAAGATGATGCTGTCGCCTTCGGCGATCTCACCGTCCTCGCAGCAGAGGACCGGCTCCATAAATTCGTCGGTGACGCCGCGCTTGTAGGAAAGGGAAACGGCGGAGACGGGATCCTCTTCAAAGGGGGCGTTGCCGCAGACCATGGCCTGATAGGCGCGCTCCACCCGGTCCCAGCGGTTATCACGATCCATGGCATAATAGCGGCCCATGACGGAGGCGATTTTTCCCACGCCGAGCTTGGCGCAGTGGTCCGCGCAGCGGGCGACGAAGTCCTTGCCGGAGGTGGGGCTTACGTCACGGCCGTCCAAAAAGGCGTGCACGTACACCCGGGGGACCTCCAACCGACGGGCCAGTTCCAGCAGAGCGAAGAGGTGATCCATATGGGAGTGAACGCCGCCGTCGGAGAGAAGCCCTATAAGATGCAGGGCACGGCCGCTTTCTTTTGCGGCGGTCATGGCAGAGACGTAGGCTTCGTTTTCAAAGAAGGATCCGTCCTGAATGGCGAGGGAGATGCGGGGCAGGTCCTGAAAGACTACCCGGCCCGCGCCGATATTGGTATGGCCCACCTCGCTGTTGCCCATCTGCCCTTCCGGCAGCCCCACATCCAGTCCAGAGGCGGAGAGACGGCAGGTGGCGTACGAGGAGAAAAGACGGTCCAGCACGGGGGTATGGGCGGCGGCGATGGCGTTGCCGTCACTGTTTTCCCGGAGGCCGTAGCCGTCCAGGATCAAAAGTGTGGTCGGTGTTTTCATGCGTGCTCCTGCCCGGCGGCCTCGACAATGGCGAGGAATTTCTTCGGATCCAAAGATGCGCCGCCGATGAGGCCGCCGTCCACGTCGGGCTGTGCCAGCAGCTCGGACGCGTTGGCGGGGTTCATGGAGCCGCCGTACTGGATGGTGATGCTGCGGGCTACTCGGGCGCCGTACAGACGGCGGACGATGGAACGGATGTGGGAGCAGACCTCGCCGGCCTGCTGGGCGGAGGCGGTCTTGCCGGTGCCGATGGCCCAGAGGGGCTCATAGGCGATGATGATGTGGCGCATCTGGTCGGCGGCCACGCCGGAGAGGGCGGCCTTCACCTGAAGCTCGATGCGCTCCAGCGCGATGCCCAGCTCGCGCTCTTCCAGGCTTTCGCCCACGCAGATGATGGGGCGCAGGTCATGGGCAAGGGCGGCGCGGACCTTCTTATTGACGGTGAAGTTGGTCTCGTTATAGTACCCGCGGCGCTCACTGTGACCGAGGATGACGTACTTGACGCCCAAATCCTTCAGCATGGCGGGGGACACCTCGCCGGTGAAGGCGCCGTTGTCCTCATAGTGCATATTCTGCGCACCGATGGAGACGCGGCAGTCCTTAAAATAGCGGATGGCGCCCTGCAGGTTCACGAAGGGGACGCAGATCACCACGTCACAGGTTTTGGTTTTGGGCAGGATGGCTTTGAACTCCTCGGCAAAGGCACGGGTCTCGGTCAAGGTTTTGTTCATTTTCCAGTTGCCGGCAATCACGGTTTTGCGGTAGCGGCGATTCATAATGGATGGTTCCTCCTTATTCTAAGCCGCGCATGCTGCGCGGAAAGCATAGCGAGATTTTATTTGTCGAGCAGGCAGGTAACGCCGGGCAGCTCTTTGCCCTCCAGAAATTCAAGAGAGGCGCCGCCGCCGGTGGAAATATGAGTCATGCGGTCGGCCACGCCCATCTGCTGGGCTGCGGCGGCGGAGTCGCCCCCGCCGATGATGGTGACGGCTCTTGACGCAGCCATGGCGTCCGCCACGGCCTGAGTGCCCTTGGCGAAGGCGGGGAATTCGAAAACGCCCATGGGGCCATTCCAGACCACGGTGCCTGCCTGAGCGATGACTTGGGCGTAGGCTTTGGCAGTCTCCGGCCCGATGTCGAGGCCCATCATGTCGTCCGGAATCTCACGGGCGGGAAGGGTGACAGGCTGAGCGTCCGCGGCAAATTCTTTGGCGCAGACGGAATCGGTGGGGAGCAGGAGCTGAACGCCGTGATCTTTTGCTTTCTCGATGACGCTGAGGGCGAAGTCCAGCTTATCCTCCTCACAGAGAGAAGCACCGATGTGCCCACCCAGAGCCTTCGTAAAGGTATAGGACATGCCGCCGCCGATGAGAATGGCATCCGCCTTGGTGAGCAGGCTTTCCAGCACGCCGATCTTATCGGACACCTTGCTTCCGCCGAGAATGGAGACGAAGGGGCGCTTCGGCTCATTAAGGGCGGCGCCCAGGAACTGCAGTTCCTTCTCCACCAGCAGACCGGCCACGGCGGGCAGATAGGCCGCCACACCGGCGGTGGAAGCGTGAGCGCGGTGAACGGTGCCGAAGGCATCGGACACGAAAACATCGGCCAGAGAGGCAAGGATCTTGGCAAAATCGGGGTCGTTGGCCTCTTCCTCCGGGCGGAAGCGCAGATTCTCCAGCAGGAGGACCTGACCGGGCTGAAGGGCAGCGGCCTTTTCCACAGAGTCGGGGCCGGCCACGTCGGCGGCGAGGGCCACAGGCTGGCCAAGCAGCTGAGAAAGCCGCTCCGCCACCGGGCGGAGGGAAAGCTCGGGCTTTACCTGTCCCTTGGGACGCCCCAGATGGGAGCAGGCGATGACGGCGGCACCATGCTGCAGCAGGTACTGAATGGTGGGGAGAGAGGCCGCGATGCGCTTATCATCGGTGATGGCGCCGGTAGCCTTATCCAGAGGGACGTTGAAGTCGCAGCGGAGGAGGACCTTTTTGCCGGAAACATCCAGATCGCGCACGGTTTTCTTCTGCGTATTCATGAAGTTGCTCCTTTCATCTCGCCTTCACCGGAAAGACCGGGGAAGGACTGCTGCCGCAGCGCCTCATACGTGAGGACGGCCACGGAATTGGCAAGGTTCAGACTGCGGGCATCCTCCCGCATGGGGATGCGCAGACAGCGGTCATACCACTGCTGCCGCAGGGCCAGGGGGAGACCGGCGGTCTCTTTTCCGAACATGAGGTAACAGTTATTCCGGAAGGAGGCGCAGGTATAGTCCCGGGGGGCCTTGGTGGTGGCAAGCCACAGGTCGGGTGACGGGTTGCGGGCGAAGAAATCGTCCAGATCTTCGTACACGGTGATGTCCACCATGGGCCAGTAGTCAAGGCCCGCGCGCTTGACGGCCTTATCCGAGATATCGAACCCAAGCGGCTTAACAAGATGCAGCCGGGACCGGGTGGCGGCGCAGGTGCGGGCGATGTTGCCGGTGTTCATGGGGATCTCCGGTTCGACCAGAACGATGTTCACCATGAAGAGACGCACTCCTTCCTGCTCATAAGCTAAGACAGTATTGTAATGGAATTCTTTTGGAATTTCAACCTTAAATTAGCCGAATTCTGGGATGAAAATACAACTTTTTTCCCCAGATCGGCGAGATGAGGTTTTTTGCGGGAAGGGGTTTTCCCCCGCGGGGATTTGTGGTAAGATAATCAAATAAGAGACCGCGGCGGAAAAACGGGAAAATGCGCCCCGCGGCAGGAGGAACCTTGCGTGGAAACAGAGAAACAGAGAATCGTGGTGAAAGTGGGCACCTCGACCCTGACACGGGACAACGGGAGCCTGAAGCTGCACACCATTGACCGGTTAAGTCAGGTCCTGAGCGACCTGAAGGGCATGGGGCATGAGGTCATCCTGGTGTCCTCCGGCGCCATCGGCATCGGCACCGGGAAGCTGGGCCTTCCGGAGCGGCCGAAGGAGCTGCACCTCAAACAGGCGGTGGCCGCTGTGGGCCAGTGCGAGATGATGCACCTTTACGACAAATTTTTCGGCGAGTACGGTCAGACGGTGGGGCAGATCCTGCTGACCGGGGACGATGTGGACCACAAGGAGCGGGCGGCCCATCTGGCGGCTACCTTTGAGGCGCTGCTGTCCATCGGGTGCATCCCGGTGGTGAACGAAAACGACTCGGTCAGCGCGGCGGAGATCGAGACCGGAAAGGCCAAGGTGCTGGGCGATAACGATACCCTGTCCGCCATCGTAGCGCGGTTCTGCAAAGCGGACCTGCTGGTGCTGCTTTCCGACATCGACGGGCTTTACGAGGAAGACCCCCATAAAAATCCGGAGGCGAAGCTGCTGGAGACGGTGCACGCGGTGACGGACGAGGTGCTGGCCATGGCCGGCGGTGCGGGCACCCAGTGGGGCACCGGCGGAATGGCTACCAAGCTGTCCGCGGCAAAGGTGTGCATTGACGCGGGGATCGACATGGTGATCACCAATGGGAACCGGATGGAAGATCTTTACGGCATTGTAAACGGCGAGCGGATCGGGACCCGATTCACGGTCCATGGCGCATAAGAAGACGAAAGGAGCGAAGGGCCATGACGGAACTGGAGAAGCAGGGTGCGGCAGCCAAAGCGGCAAGCCGGATCCTGTCCACGGCGGGAACGGCGAAGAAAAATGTGGCGCTTTTGGCTATTGCCGACGAGCTGGAAGCGCGGCAGGACGAAATCCTGACGGCGAACGCGCTGGACATGGAAGCGGGCCGGGAAAAGGGTATGCGTGACGCGCTGCTGGACCGGCTGAAGCTGACAAAGGAACGCATTGCCGGGATGGCGAAGGGCGTCCGCGAGGTGGCGGTCCTCCCCGATCCCATCGGGCAGGTGACCAAAATGAGCACCCGGCCCAACGGGCTGATTATCGGGAAGAAGCGAGTGCCCCTGGGCGTGATCGGCATCATTTATGAAGCACGGCCCAACGTGACGGTGGATGCGGCAGCGCTGTGCCTGAAGTCGGGCAACGCCGTGATATTGCGGGGCGGGAAGGAAGCCTTTCACAGCAACAACGCCCTGTGCGGCATGATGCGGGACGCGCTGAAGAAGGCGGGACTGCCTGAGGACTGCGTCTCGCTGGTGCAGGACATCACCCGGCAGAGCGCCAACGAAATGATGGCCCTGACGGGGTATCTGGATGTGCTCATTCCCCGGGGCGGTGCGGGCCTCATCCGCGCCGTGGTGGAGAACGCCAAGGTGCCGGTGATTGAGACCGGTGTGGGCAACTGCCACGTCTATGTGGACAAGGACGCAGACCTTGCCATGGGTGCGTCCATTATCGAAAACGCGAAATGCTCCCGCCCCAGCGTATGCAACGCGGCGGAGACGCTGCTGGTGCACCGTGCGGTGGCGGAGGAGTTCCTGCCCATGGCGGCGACGGAGCTTGCCCACAGCCATGTGGAGCTGCGGGGCTGCCCCGAGACGTGCGCCATCCTGCCGGAGGCCAAGACGGCCACGGAGGAGGACTGGGATACGGAGTACGGCGACTATATCCTTGCCGTCAAGGTCGTGGGCAGCGCAGAAGAGGCTATGGAGCACATTGCCCGCCACGGAAGCGGCCACTCGGAGGCCATTGTGACGGGGAACTACTTCACGGCGCAGAAATTCCTCAACGAGGTGGACGCGGCGGCGGTGTATGTGAATGCCTCCACCCGCTTTACCGACGGCGGCGAGTTCGGCCTGGGGGCCGAGATCGGCATTTCCACCCAGAAGATGCACGCCAGAGGACCCATGGGCGTGGAGGAGTTGACCTCCTGCAAGTACATTATTTACGGCGAAGGCCAGGTTCGGTAAGAAAAAGGCGCTGCGGGTGGACCGCGGCGCCTTTTTTGCACCTATGAGGGGAAACGGGGTTGTGCTTTCGGGAAAGTGCTGGTACACTATAATAAAAGAAATAAAGCAGAACAAAATAAAACGAAAGAAGGCGGACGGATTGAAAACGTGGAAACGAGTGCCGGCCCTGCTGCTGGTGCTGGCGATGGTCCTCTCTCTGGGAAGCGGCGCGTTTGCCGCAGACGCGGGAGTGGGCGACATGACGGGCAAGATCGTGATCATTCATACCAACGACACCCACGGCCGGGATGCAGAGGATGCGGAAAATAGCGTGTTCGGCATGGCGGCGGCGGCCCAGCTGAAAAAGGACTATGAAAAAGCCGGGGCGGACGTGCTGCTGCTTTCCGCGGGGGACGACATTCAGGGTACGGCTCTGGTGAACCTGACCCAGGGTGAGACGGCCATCAGCTTTATGAACGCGGCCGGGTACGATGCCATGACCACCGGCAACCATGAATTTGACTGGGGCTATGACAATCTGTCCAAGCTGGCAGGGCAGGCCAATTTCCCCGTGCTGGCGGCCAATGTGCTGAAGGCGAACGGGCAGACGGCTTTCACCGCCAACAAGGTGCTGACCCTGCAGGACGGACGGAAGGTGGGCGTATTTGGCCTTGCCACCCCGGAGACCGCCACCAAGGCCCACCCGGACAAGGTGAAGGGCCTTACCTTTCTGGCCGGAGAGGAGCTGTACGCCTGTGCCCAGAAGCAAGTGGACGAGCTGCGGGCAGAAGGCTGTGAGCTGGTGATTGCACTGGGCCATCTGGGCGTGGACGGAGAGAGTGCGCCCAACCGTTCCACCGATGTGTTGAAGCATGTCAAAGGCATTGATTTGTTTGTGGATGGGCACTCCCACACGGAAATCGACGGCGAGCTGGTGAACGACACCCTGCTGGTGAGCACGGGAGAGTATATGCACAATCTGGGCGTGGTGATCTATGACGGGAACGCCATGCATGCCTCGCTGGTGAAATACGGCACCTATACGGGGCGGGATACGTCTGTTGCGTCGCTGGTGCAGAGCGCACAGAAAAGCGCAGACAGGACACTGTCCCAGGTCATTGCCAAAACGCTGGTGGACCTGAACGGTGAGCGGGACCCCGGCGTGCGCACGGAGGAGACCAATCTGGGCGATTTCGCCTGTGACGCTATTCTGTGGCAGGCCCGGAAGAGCTTGGGCGAGGACAAGGTGGACGCGGCCCTGACCAACGGCGGCGGTATCCGCGCCTCCATCGCTGCGGGGGACGTGACCTGGAACGACATGAAGACCGTGTTCCCCTTCGGCAACACGGTGGCCACGGTGACGCTGACGGGAGCGCAGCTGCTGGAGGCCATTGAGGCAGCCACCTGTTCCACCCCCACGGCCATCGGAGCCTTCCCCCAGGTGTCCGGTATCGTTTACACGGTGAACACGGCGGTGGAGTACAAAAAGGGCGCGCAGTATGAAAACAGCACCTATTTTGCTCCGGCGGAGCCGGGCAGCCGCGTGACCATCGTCAGCGTGAACGGGAAGGCCTTTGACACCAAGGCCACTTACACCATCGCCACCAACGACTTTACGGCGGCAGGGGGCGACACCTACGGCGTATTTAAAAAGGCCAAGGTGTACGATACCGGCATGGCCATGGAGGACGCGCTGGTAAATTACGCGTCGCAGGAGCTGGGCGGCGTGATCGGCGAGGAGTACGCAAAGCCCGCCGGGCGCATTACCGTGGCCGTCCTGCCTACCGACGTGAAGGGCAGCAGCGGATACTTCACCGAGGTGCAGTATGTTTACGAAAACGGCATGATGAGCGGAACGGGCGGAGGAAAGTTCTCCCCCGATGGGACGGTGACCCGGGCCATGGCCTATCAGGTGCTTTACAACATGGCGGGGAAGCCGGAAGTGACCGGGACGAGCAGCTTCACTGATGTGAAGGAAAGCAGCTGGTACTATAATGCGGCGGTGTGGGCCGAGAAAAACGGCCTCACCGACGGTGTGGGGAACCATCAGTTTGGCGGAGAGACCAACGTGACGCGGCAGCAGCTGGCCAAGATTTTCCGCGACTATGCAGCGTATCTGGGCAAAACGGGTACAAAGAGTGCATCGCTGGACGACTTTACGGACAAGGACAAGGTAGCCTCCTGGGCGAAGGAGGGCATGGAATGGTCCGTGGCCAACGGCATTGTGGGCGGCACCACCATCACGACGCTGTCCCCCGACAACAACGCCATCCGGGCGCAGCTGGCCATTATGCTGTACCGGTTCGACACCAGGATCGCAAAGGCTGCGGCCTGAAGCGGAGAAAAAAGCAAGGGGGCCTGCGGAAAAGAAGCAGGCCCCCTTTTTTGAAGGAGCGGATCCCATGGAGATCAGAAAGACGAAGGCGGAAGAACTGGACCGGCTGGAGGAAATCTACGCTTCGGCCCGGGCTTTTATGGCGGAAAACGGAAACGGCGGACAGTGGGGGAAGCATCATCCCCCGAGAGAACTGCTGGAGGAGGACATCCGGGAAGGGCGGAGCTACGTCTGCGTGGAGAATGGAAAGATCGTGGGCACCTTCTGCTTTTATGTGGGGGAGGAGCCGACCTATCAGGAGATCGACGGGGCATGGAAGCGGGAGGGAGCCTACGGCGTGATCCACCGCGTGGCCTCCGATAGGACCACAAAGGGCGTGACGAAGGCGTGCGTAGACTGGTGCTGGGCACAGCATCCTAATCTGCGCATCGACACTCACGAGAAAAATGAGCCCATGCAGCGGGCCATTTTGAAAAACGGATTCGCCTACTGCGGAAAGATCACCGTGGAGGACGGGACGAAGCGGCAAGCGTATCAGAGGGTGTGAAAGCAAAAAAGCCACGCAGGGTATATCCTGCGTGGCTTTTTTCCTTAAAACGATTACTTTCCGACACAAAAGCGGGAAAAAATACGGTCCGTAATGTCGCTGCGGAGGGTTTTGCCGGTCAGCTCCCCCAATGCGGAGAGGGCGGCCTCCACATCCGTGAGGACGGCGTCCAGCGTGAAACCGGAGGAGAGGCCGGAGCGGGCATCGGAAAGGGACTGCAGGGCCCGGCGGGCCGCGTCCGCCTGACGGGCGTTGGTGAGCCATTCGCCGGAAAGGGCAGAATCCTCCCGGGGAAAGAGGGAGAAGACCAGCTGCTGCAGTGCCGGGATCCCGTCCCCGGTGAGGGCAGAAAGGGAGACGGCAGGGAGGGAAAAGCGGGCGGACAGGTCCTCTTGATTCAGAAGGGCGGGCCGGTCGCTTTTATTGAGCACCAGAATGCCCCGGGGGGCGGACTGAGCGAGGGCAAGGGCGGAAAGATCCTCTTCCTCCAGTGGGCGGGAGGCATCCACCACGGCGAGGACCAGTTCCGCCTGCTGCGCTGCGGAGCGGGAACGGGCCACGCCCTGACGCTCCGCCTCATCCGAGGTATTCCGCAGGCCGGCGGTGTCGATCAGGCGCAGGAGGACGCCGCCCAGACGGAGACGCTCCTCCACCGTGTCGCGGGTAGTGCCGGCGATGGGGGTGACGATGGCGCGCTCGTACCCGAGCAGGGCGTTGAGCAAAGAGGATTTGCCCGCGTTGGGGCGGCCCACGATGGCGCAGGCCGCGCCGGAGGCGATGAGGCGGCCCTGCCCATAGGTGTCCAGCAGGGCGGAGAGAGCGGCGGACTGAGCGTCCAGAGCCGATACCAGCTCTTTCTGCGTGAATGGGTCAATGTCCTCGTCGGGATAGTCCAGAACGGCGTGAAAGTGAGCCATGACATTCACCAGTGCGTCATAGACGGCGTCCACCCGGCGGCAGAGGGCACCGGAAAGCTGCCCGGCGGCCTGATGCACGGCCTCTTCCGTTTCCGCGTCGATGAGGTCCATGACCGCCTCCGCCGCGGTGAGGTCCAGCTTGCCGTTCAGAAAAGCGCGGCGGGTGAATTCGCCGGGGCCCGCGGGGCGGACACCCAACGCGCATAGCGCCTCCATCCCCAAGGCGAGGACGGCGGGGGAGCCGTGGCACTGAAATTCCACGGTATCCTCCCCGGTGTAGCTGTGGGGAGCGCGGCTGACGGTAGCCAGCACCTGATCCAGTATGCGGCCTTCCCCATCCAGCAGGGAGCCGAAGATCAGGCGGCGACTTTCGCTTTTCTGCAGGGTGACGCCCCGGGCGGAGCGGAAAAGGCTGTCCGCCAGGGGGATGACGCCGTCGCCGGAAAGGCGCAGAACACCGATGGCAGAAGGGGCCGGGCCAGTGGCCACGGCGGCAATAGGTTCGGACATATTGGCTCCTTTCCACCCGGAGAGGGATGAATGAGAACTTGCAAAATAAAAATTGTGCATTCTGCGGAATGATTTCCCCTTGACAAGACACTTTGCAACAAAACGGGAACATTTGCGCCATTTGCGATTGACATAACACCTGTGGAAAAAGATGTGCACAATGTGGAAAACCATTGCAGAGGGGGAGACTACGGCGGAGAAAGGAAAGTTATCCGCAAGATGCAGAGAAGTGCAAAATGCGTGTAAAAAGACGGAAAGGGGAATAGGCGATCCCGTTGAAAAAGTGCAGGAAAAGAGACTGAGGCAATGCAGCCCTTATTCTTGACCGATCCGGCTGAGGATGACGCGGGCAACCTTGACGCCGGAGGCACCGGCCTGTGCCAGACCACGGGTGATGCCCGCGCCGTCACCCACGGCGAAGAAGCCGGGGAGGGTGGTCTCCAGTTCGGAGGAGAGCTGCAGACGGGAGGAGTAGAACTTCACTTCCGCGCCGTAAAGCAGAGTGTCATGGTTGGCGGTGCCGGGGGCGATCTTGTCCAGCTGATAGATCATCTCGATGATGTCGTCCAGCTGGCGTTTGGGCAGGGCCAGAGACAAGTCGCCGGGGACGGCGGCGGTGAGGGTGGGATGGGTGAAGTATTTGCTCATACGGTGCTCGTTGGTGCGGACGCCCTTCACCAGATCGCCGAAGCGCTGGACCAGCACGCCGCCAGCCAGCATGTTGCTGAGGGAGGCGATGTGCTTGCCATAGCGATACGGCTGGTCAAAGGGCTGGGTGAACCGGTTGGAGACCAGCAGGGCGAAGTTGGTGTTCTCGCTGCGGAGCTTGGGGTCGGAATAGCTGTGGCCGTTCACGGTGTTGATGCCCTCCACATTTTCAGCCACCACGTGGCCATAGGGGTTCATGCAGAAGGTACGCACGGAGTCGCCGTACTGCTTGGTGCGGTAGACCAGCTTGGATTCGTATACCACATCGGTGATATGCTCGAACACCACGGCAGGCAGCTCCACCCGGACGCCGATGTCCACCTGATTGTTGATCAGGGTGAGGCCCAGACCCTTGCACTGATCGGCAAACCATTCCGCGCCGGAGCGGCCGGGACCGGCGATGAGCCAGGTGCACTGGACGCTTCCGCCCCCCTCCAACTCCAGCCGGTAGCCGCCGTCGGCCTGAACGATGGAGGCCACGGAGGTGTCGAACCGGAAGTCCACCTTATCCTTCAGCTCTTCATAGATATTGGCCAGGATGCGGAGGTTATTTTCGGTGCCCAAGTGCTTGCAGCGGGCCTGAAGAAGGTGCAGGTCGAACTCCAGCGCGCGGCGCTCCAGTGCGCGGGCGGCGGGGGTGTCGGTGGAATAGACCTCTTCTGTGGCGCCGTGGAGGACGTTGATGGAGTCCACGTAGTCAATGAGGTCCATGACCTCTTTACCGGGCATGAAATCGGTCAGCCAGCCGCCGAAGGCGGTGGTGAAGTTATATTTTCCATCGGAAAAGGCGCCGGCACCGCCGAAGCCGCACATGGTGTCGCACACCTTACAACCGATGCAGGAATTGACCTTCCCGGCGACGATGGGGCAGTGACGGTTATAAATGCCGTGCCCTTTTTCAAGCACGACGACCTTCAGTTCCGGGGCTTTCCGGCTGAGCTCGTATGCGGCGAAGATGCCGGCCTCGCCGCTGCCGATAATGGCTGCGTCATAGTGTGTATTCATGTGGGTTTTCTCACCTTTTTAATCATATTCGGAGAAGCGGTGGGCGCTTCAATCCAATTTGTTATTATAACAAAGAAAGGGAGGGTTTTCAACGGCGTTTTTACGATTCGGCGGGATAGGGGCCGAGGGTGACGCCGGTATAGTAATGGGTAAGGATATCCTCATAAGAGGAACCGGCCTTGGCCATGGAGTTGGCGCCGTACTGGCTCATGCCCACGCCGTGGCCGTACCCCACCACGGAAAAGGTGACGGCGCTGTCCGTAGCGGAGACGGTGAAGCGGGAGGAACGAAGGGAGAAGAGGGTGCGCAGGTCCCGGCCCGAGACCCGGACACCGCCCACGGTCAGGGCGGAGGTGCAACCGGAAGAAGCGTATTCCGGGGCGGAGAACCAGGAGGAAGGGGAACCGTTCAGCTCCGCCTGAGGGTACTGGGCGAGGAAGGTGGCAGAAAATTCCGATGGAGTGAGGGAGAGGGTGGTGCGGAAATTGGGTACCTCGTCCCCCTCAGGGGTGGAGACGGAGGAAAGGTAAGGCACCTGAGAACCCCACACCTCTTCCGCGGCGCTGGTGGAGCCGGAGGCAGAGGAGAAGAACACGGCGCGGATGGGTTGGCCGTCGTACAGGATGACCTGCCCGTCGGTGGAGGAGACGGCGGAGGAGACCTTGTCCTCATAAGACGCGGCGTTTTCCCCCCAGGCGGTCTGCCGCTCTTCCGCGGTGCGGTAAGCCTGACAGCAGGAATAGTCGGTGCAGAGGTCGGCATCCGGATGGGCGGAAGAGGGGGCGGAGCAGCGGGCACAGGCATAGGTGCGGGCGGCAACGGCCTGCGCCTGCAGGGCGGCGGGCTGGAAAGCGGCGGGCATTTCCGCCGCCACTACGCCGGGCAGGTACTCCGCCATGGTGAGGGTGGTCACCGTGCCGTCCGATTGCAGAAGGCGGAGGGTGAAGGCGCTGTCCGAGGGAACAGCGGTCTCCGCGGGCGGGAGAGAAGCGGAAGGGGCAGCGGGGGAAACATGAAGCTGCCCGTCCGATGCGAGGACAGGAAGAAGGAAAAGCAGGAACACGAGGGAGATCGAGGTGAGCAGGGTACGTTTCATATAAGCCTCCTAAGTGAGTAAAAGAGAGGGACGGAAAAGAAAATTTTGCGAGGAGGGGAGAAAAGACTTGCAAAAAAGGAATCGGCGGAAGAAGCAGGGACGCCCGGCGGCGTCATTGCGTGTTCGGACCGGAAGTTCCGGGTAATAAGAGGAGTGGAACGGGAGGGAAAGGGCGGCTCTTTCTTGACAGCGGAGTGTGGGCATGATAAAATAAACATTCAAAGTTATGGGAATAAAGAAGGAGGAGGGAGCAGATGATGCAAAACGGCGAAATGACCGGATTTGACACTGTCTCGGAAGAATTTATCAAGAGTCTATGCGATGAGTCCCGCAAAAATAACGCCATAGACCCGAAGTATTATGCAAAGTATGAAGTCAAACGAGGTTTGCGAAACGCCGACGGCACCGGCGTCATGGCGGGCGTGACCCGCATCGGCAACGTGACGGGCTACTATGTCCGGGACGGCGAGCGCTATCCCGCGGACGGCGAGCTGATCTACCGCGGGTTCAACGTGGCGGATCTGATCGAAGGTTTCGTGAGCGAAGGACGCTTCGGTTTTGAAGAGACGGCCTATCTGCTCCTTTTCGGGGCGCTGCCCACCCGGAGCCAGCTGGAGGGCTTTGAACGGCTGCTGGCGGAATACCGGGAGCTGCCCGACCGGTTTACGGAGGACATGATCCTCTCCGCCCCCAGCAGGGACGTGATGAACAAGCTGGCCCGCAGCGTGCTGGCCCTTTATTCCTATGACCCGCAGCCCGATGTATGCGGGCTGGAAAACGAAATGCGGCAGGCATTGCAGTTGATTGCCCGGTGCCCCGTAATTGTGGCCCACGCCCACGCGGCCAAGGAACACTATTTTGACAACAAGAGCCTTTACCTCCACCGGCCCCAAGAGGGGCTTTCCATGGCGGAGAACTTCCTCTACTCCGTCCGCCACGACAACAGGTTCACGGAGGACGAGGCGCGGCTGCTGGATCTGTGCCTGGTGCTGCACGCGGAGCACGGCGGCGGCAACAACTCCGCCTTTGCCTGCCGGGTGCTGGCCTCCTCCGGGACGGATATCTATTCCTCCATCGCGGCGGCGGTGGGCTCTCTGAAGGGGCCGCGGCACGGCGGTGCCAACAAAAAGGTCATGGAGATGTTCGGCTACATCGAGGAAAATGTCCACAACTGGAAGGACGACGGTGAGCTGAGAGATTATCTGGCCCGCATCATTAAAAAGGAGGAGGGCGACCGCTCCGGCCTGATCTACGGCATGGGGCACGCCATCTACACCCTGTCCGACCCCCGCGCGGTGATCCTGAAGCGATTTGCCAAAAAACTGGCCGCCCAGAAGGGTATGCTGGAGGAGTTCGAGTTGTTCGAGGCTGTGGAGCGGCTGACACCGGAGGTGTTCGCCGAGGTGAAGGGTGACGATAAGGTCATGTGCGCCAACGTGGATATGTACTCCGGCCTGGTGTACAAGATGATGGACATCCCGGTGTCCCTTTATACACCGCTGTTTGCCATTGCCAGAATGGCGGGCTGGTGCGCCCACCGGATGGAAGAGGTCTACAACTCTGCGGGGCGGATCATGCGGCCGGCCTATAAGGCGGTGGCCCCCAAGCGGAAATTTGTCCCGCTGAACGAGCGGTAAGAAAAGAAAAAAGCGCCCCGGCCGAACATCGGCGGGGCGCTTTTATGATGTGCATTATTTCGCGGAGGCGACTTTAGCGAGGCCAGGGACCTTTTTCAGAGGCTGCCACACCAGGAAGGAAATGATGAAGTCGATGCTGCCGTGGACCAGGGTGCCCACGCCTACCAGCAGGAAGATGGCCAGGTAGCCCGCTTCGCTGAAGTTGGCGACCACCCGTTGGAAGCCGCCCAAGAAGAGGGCGGAGATAACGATCAGCTCCATAACAGCGTGAATCAGGTTGGTGACGATGCAGAAAACGGCGGCTTCGCCCTTATGCTGAAGGGTGGTGGGGCGCTTTTTGATCCAGATGGAGGCCACCAGAGCAAAGACCACATGGGACAGGGCGCGGAGGGTGACCTCCAGCGGGAGGCCGCTGAGGAAAAAGCCCAGCGTGGTGCCCAGAGAGACGATGACCGCCGTACTGGGGGAGAGAAAGATGGCCAGGAAAATGGCCACATGAGAGGCCAGGGTGAAGGACATGAGAGGCAGGGTGATCTTCGGGAAGGTCATGGGGATGATGATGCCAATGGCCACCAGCAGGGCGGCAAGCACCAGGCGATAGATCGTATAATTCCGGTTCATGAGACACACTCCATTGTAGTTTGCACCCCGGGACGAGTCCCGAGGTGTCTTGACATCTGAAGTGCATTATACTACGAAATTGACAGGTGTCAAGACACAAAGTCAAACATAGCCCAGAAGTCCGCGGACGGAAACCTCTCCGGCGTCCACCGGCTGGGGGCCGGAGCCGAAGTTCACCAGAAGACGGAACTGATCGTCCACAGAAAGGGCGCGGCCGGTGCGGGGAGGGTCGCCTGGGCGGAGGACGGATACCTCTTTCCCCAAGGTGACGCAATTCTGACGGTAGGCGTTCAGGTATTCCTCCTTTTTGGTGGGGAAGGAGAGACGGAGCTGCTCCAGCTGGGCGATGACGGCGGCGGCCAGCGTATCCCGCCGGGGGGCGGTACCGAGGATATCCTCCAGCGAGATGGCTTTATCGACAAGGGTGGGGTCCATCTGGAGCATAACGGAGCGGAGGTTGATGCCGATGCCGATCACCACGTGGTCCAGGGCACCGGTCTCGCCCTCTACGCCCATTTCGGTCAGAATACCGCAGAGCTTTTTCCCGTTTGCCAGAATGTCGTTGGGCCATTTGATGGAGGGGCGGAAGGAGCAGACCGCTTCCACCGCATTGCAGACAGCCACGGCCACCCATGCTGTGAGATTGACTGCCTCCATGGGGGGCACGGGCGGGCGGAGCAGGGCGGAAAGGTACAGACCAGCCCCGGCGGGAGAGAGGAAACTGCGGCCTCTGCGGCCCCGGCCGCCGGTCTGAAGGTCCGCCAGGACCACAGTCCCCTCCGGCATGCCGCCGGCGGCCAGACGCTTGCACTCATTGTTGGTGGAGTCCACCTCCTGAAGGCAGAAGAGGCGGCTTCCCATGACACTGCCCTCCGGCAGCAGAGCGGAGATGGCCGCGGGGTCCAGACAATCGGGAGCGGAGTCCAGCCGGTAGCCCCGATGGGGGGCGGAGGAGATGGCGTACCCCTCCAGCCGGAGTGAGGAGACTGCCTTCCAGACGGCGGTACGGGAGACACCGAAGCGGGCGCTCATCTCCTCCCCGGAGCAATAGGAACCCTCCTGAGCGCGGAGGAGGGCGAGAATCTGGTCACGCAGCATTTGCATTCGTCCTTTCTGACGCTTTTTGGAACAGTATACGGAACTTCTTTAGAATAGTCAACGAAAAAGAAAGAAACGGTTTACAATGCGGGGAAAGTCTGCTATTCTATCGTCAACCCATATTGGAAAATGGTTTACGATTGGAGCGAGGACAATGAACAAGACCAAAGGACTGGTGCTGGCGGCGCTGTTTGCGGCGCTGACGGCGATCGGCGCATTTTTGAAAATTCCCGTGGGCGGCATGGCCATTACGCTGCAGTTTTTCTTTACGGCCATGGCTGGGGTGCTGTTGGGGGCAAAGTGGGGGGCCATCTCTCAGGCGGTGTATGTACTGCTGGGGCTGGTGGGTCTTCCCATTTTCACTAAGGGCGGCGGCGTGGGCTATCTCTTCGAGCCGTCCTTCGGGTTCCTGCTGGGGCTGATCCCAGCGGCGGCGGTGATTGGCCTTCTGTGCGGCGACGGGAAGAAGCCGGTGCGCGTTTTCCTTGCCTGCACGGCGGGGCTGGGTGTGCTCTATCTGGTGGGGATGCCGTACATGTACCTGATCCTGAACGTTTACATGGGCCTGGGGAAGGCCATGAAGAGCCTTTTGTGGAGCTACATGATTATCTATCTGCCCGGGGACTTTGCCAAGATCATCGTGACGGTGCTGTTGGCGCGGCCCCTGAGAAAAGCCGTTCGCCGGGCATAAGAAGGCCGCCCGTTCCGTATACATGGGACAAATGACGGAAAGGCGGGACGGGATATGGCGGCATATGACGAGCGGGAATTTGACTCCGTGCCCCATCAGGTGACCCTGAATGACCGGGAAAAACTCTCCATCTCCGGCGTGGTGGAGGTGGAGAGCTTTGACGAGAACAGCATCGTCATGGAAACGGCGAAGGGGACGCTGGTAGTGCGGGGTGAAGGGATGCACATTGAAAAGCTGAGCCTGGACGGAGGCGGCGTGAGCGTAGAGGGGAGCATTGACTCCCTAAGCTATGAGTCCGACGGGGAAAGCGGCGGCGGACTGTTCCGCCGGTGGTTCCGGTAAGAACACTATGGGCATTTCCATCGAAGAGCAGCTGATGGCGGCCTGTGGCGCGCTCCTGATCGGCGGCGGGGCGGGCGTGATTTATGACTTTCTGCACATGCTGCGGGCAAGGATCCGAAACGGCGGCGTGACGGGAATACTGGACGGCGGATTCTGGGCTGGGGCGGCCGCGGCGCTGTTTCTCTGGTCCCAACACGCCACAGGCGGCGAGGTGCGCATTTTTACGGCCCTCGCCATGCTGCTGGGCGGCACGGTATATTTCCTCACGCTGAGCCGCTTGGTGCGGGCCTTTTGGGAAATGACGGCCCGGGGGGCGGCAAAAATCTGCGCCATTGCGGTTTTTCCCCTGAAAAAGGCGTGGTTGTTGACAAAAAAATTTAAAAAAATTCTGGGAAACACCTTTCCTTCTCACCAGAAATGGTATAAAATAAAACAGATTACAGAAAAGGCAGAAGCTGCGCAGCCCAAAAGGACGGCGCGTGCGGAAGGAGGGCGTTCCCGTGAAGCTGAAAAAAGCCGGATTCCTGACCAAGATCGTGGTGCTGGTGCTACTGATCGCCACGGCGACGACCCTGCTGGGAATGCGGGGAAAGCTGCAGGCGGCGCAGGACGAAGTGACCGGTCTAAGCCAACAGGTGGCCCAGCAAACCCAGAAAAACGCCGAGCTTTCCGACGCCGTGCAGAACAGCGGCGACCCTGACGTGATCAGGTCCGTGGCACGGAGCAAGGGCTATGTGGAGCCGGGAGAGAAGATCTTCGTGGATGCCGCAGAGTAAAGCGGATTTTGTCTTGAAGTAGGTTCAATTTGAGCAAGGGGGATATAACTGCTTTTATGGAGTTGGCTGTTGGTTCTATCGTACAGGGAAAGGTCACGGGCATTACGAAATTTGGGGCCTTTGTGTTGCTGCCGGGTGGGAAGTCCGGCCTGGTCCACATTTCGGAGATCACCTATTCCTATGTCAATGAAGTATCTGACTATCTGAAAGAAGGGCAAGAGGTCACGGTAAAGGTCATCGGCATTGATGACACGGGGCGGATCAACCTGTCGATCAAAAAGGCGCAGGATCCGCCTCCCCGTCCCGCAGGCGGCCAGGGCGGATTCCGCCGCAATGGCGGTCAGGGCGGCGGGCGGCCCATGAACGGCGGCCAGAGACCGTCCGGCGGACCGAGAAGTGCGGGCGGGCCCCGGGCGTCCGCGCCGAAGGAGCCAGCCAGCTTTGAGGACAAGCTGAAGCAGTTTATGCAGGCTTCCGACAGCAAGCTGTCGGAGCTGAAGTACATGGAGAAGAAAGGCAGCTCGCGCAGAGGCGGCGGCCGCCGGTAAGCTTACATCGGAGCGCGCAGCGAAAGAGCTGCGCGCTCTTTTCCTCTGAATCTGAAAAAGAAAGGCGGAAGAAACATGCGGTTGATTCACGGATATCTGCACCCGCTGGATGCTCCCGACATCCCGGACGGGTTTCTGGACATAGAAGAAGGGCGCATTGCGGCCATCGGCGCCATGGAAGACTGCCCTGTGGGGAAAGGCGAGGTGCTGGACCTTCAGGGCAAGCACGTGTGCCCCGGATTTGTGGATGCACACAGTCATCTGGGCCTTTTGGGGGACTCCCTCGGGTTTGAGGCGGACGACTGCAACGAGTCCACCGACCCTTGCACTCCTCAGCTGCGGGCCATTGACGGGGTGAATCCGCTGGACCTGTGCTTCCGCGAGGCGCGGGAGGGCGGCGTGACCACCGTGCTGACTGGGCCGGGCAGCGCCAACCCCATTGCGGGGCAGTTCATCGCCATCAAGACCGCAGGATGCGTGGCGGACGAGATGGTGTTGAAAAGCCCGGCGGCCATGAAGTTCGCGCTGGGGGAAAATCCCAAGAGCTGCTACAACGAGCGGCACGAGACCCCCATCACCCGCATGGGAACGGCGGCCATCATCCGGGAAAACCTGTGCAAGGCACTGGAATACCGGGACAAGAAAAAAGCGGCCGAAGAGGATGAGGATGCGGAAACACCGGAATTTGACGCCAAGCTGGAGGCACTGGTGCCAGTGGTGGAAGGCAGGCTGCCCGCCCATTTCCACGCCCACCGGACGGACGACATTGCCACGGCGGTGCGCATTGCAAAGGAATTTCGACTGGACTATGTCATCGTCCACGGCACCCAGGGACACGAGATCGCAGAATATCTGGGCAAGGAGGGGGCACGGGTGATTACCGGGCCGTGTATCGGCGACCGGTCCAAGCCCGAGCTTGCCGGAATGACCCAGGAGTTGCCAAAGAAGCTGTTTGAGGCGGGGGTGCAGGTGGCCATCTGCACCGACCACCCGGAAACGCCGGAGCAGTACCTCCCCCTGTGCGCGGCCATGGCGGTGAAAGCGGGGCTGCCTGCAGACGAGGCATTGAAGGCCATTACGAAATATGCCGCGGAGATCGCCGGGATCGGCGACCGGGTGGGTACTCTGACCGCCGGGAAGGATGCGGACCTTGTGGTGACCGACGGGTTCCCGCTGGACTTCATGAGCCGGGTGGAACTGGTGTTCATCAACGGAAAAGCGGCCGCAGGAGGGGAAAAGAAATGAAAGAGATCCATTACGCCCAAATCGTTTCCACCGTGCGGAATCTTTGCATCCAGGCCAACACCCAGCTTTCCCCCGACCTGCAGCAGGCCATTTGCGGCGCGGAGGAACAGGAACCCTCTCCGGTGGGGAAGGCCATTCTGGGCGATCTGGAGGAGAATTTCCGCTTTGCCGCGGAGAAGAATCTGCCCATCTGTCAGGACACCGGAATGGCGGTGGTGTTCTGCCGGTTGGGGCAGGATGTACAGATCATTGGCGGGCTGTTGTCCGATGCGGTGAATCAAGGGGTGGCCCTGGGGTACACAGAGGGGCACCTGCGCTGCTCGGTGGTGGCGGATCCGCTGCGGCGGGAGAACACAGGGAACAACAC
This sequence comes from uncultured Oscillospiraceae bacterium, assembly GCA_934646175.1. Classification (GTDB taxonomy): domain Bacteria; phylum Bacillota; class Clostridia; order Oscillospirales; family Oscillospiraceae; genus CAKUEI01. The sequence continues at coordinate 8,736 of CAKUEI010000002.1, read as the reverse complement.
CCCGGCGGTGCTGCATCTGGAGCTGGTACAGGGGGACGAGCTGGAGATCACGGTGGCCCCCAAGGGCTTCGGCAGCGAAAACATGACGAAGCTGAACATGTTCAACCCCTCCGCCACCCGGGAGGACATCGTGGCCTTTGTGACCGACTGCGTGAAGGCGGCGGGGGCCAATCCCTGCCCGCCCATTGTGGTGGGGGTCGGACTGGGCGGCACCTCGGAGCAGGCGGCTCTGCTGGCGAAAAAGGCGCTGCTGCGGCCGGTGAACGTGACCAGCGAAGACCCGTTTTACGCGGGCATGGAGGCCGAAATGAAAGAGCGCATCAACGCCCTGGGCATCGGCCCTCAGGGACTGGGGGGGCGGACCACGGCGCTGGCGGTGGCCATTTTGGCGGCGCCCACCCACATTGCGGGGCTGCCCTGCGCGGTGAACCTCGGGTGCCATGTGACACGGCACGCCTCCATCACACTTTGATGATTGCTCACAAAAATGTGTGGATTTTTCTGCGGAATGTGGTACAATATGCTTAGAAGCTCCCCGAGGGGGAAGAAAGGAGCCGAAGCATATGAAATTCACATTCACAGACAAAAAGGTCGTCCTTCCGGACGCGGTGCATGCCTATGCGGAGAAAAAGGTAGGCAAGCTGGAGCGCTATTTCAAGTCGGACGCGGAGGCTTCCATTACATTCAGTGTGGAAAAGGACCGGAACCGGGTGGAGGTGACGGTGCGCAGCGGCGGAACGATCTTCCGTGCGTCGGAGAGCACATCGGATATGTTCGCCTCCATTGACGCCGCGGTGACTACGCTGGAGCGGCAGATCCGAAAAAATAAGACGCGGCTGGAGAAGCGGCTACGTCAGGGTGCCTTTGAACGCACGGCCGAGGCCGCGGAGGAGAGTGCCAGGTCCTTCGCGCCGGAGGAGCCGGAAGAGGTCTATGATCTGGTGCGGGTGAAGCATTTTCAGATGAAGCCCATGACGCGGGACGAGGCCATTTTGCAGATGAATCTTCTGGAACACAGCTTTTTCGCTTTCCGCGATGCGGAGGGGGAAGGGCACTTTGCCGTGGTTTACCACCGGAACGACGGGGGATACGGCATTTTGGAGGATGTGGAATAACCAATTAAAAAACGCCCGGAGCGTAAGCTCCGGGCGCTTTTTGTTCAAAGCTGGGTGAGAAGGGTGATGAGCTGTTGCTGGTGGGCGGCATGACTTTGGGACAGCGCATGAAAGAGCGCGGTGAGAAAGGGACTGGGACAGGTTTCCGACGCGGCGCGAAAAGCGCTCTCCGCGGCCTGCGCCTCAACAAAGGAGCGGCGGATAAGAGCGGCGGGATCTTCCCTCGGGGAGAGATGGGAAACGGGGGAAGGCGCGAGGGAGCGGATGCCAGTGAGCAGAAAATAGACGGCGGAAAGGCGGCGGGCATTCTGCTGCGCCTGACCGGCGAGGATGCGGGCGGAACGGGATGCCTCCCCCCGAAGACGGCGGGATAAGGCCTGATACCGGCGAGCGAAGGCCTGTTCCCGGGCGGCCATCTCCTGCAGGAGGGAGGAAAAAACGGCATCCTCCGGGGCGGGAGAGGGAGTGGGAAGCTCCTCACGGGGTATATTCGGAGGAGCGCTTTCCGGCGGAGGAGAGAGGACGATGGGAGACGCGGCGTCCGGCTGGGGCATGACCCGTTGCCAGACCCGGCGGAAAAGTTCCTGATCGCCCTCAGATAAGGGGGCAAGAGGGGCAGTGGACGGCATGGTACGACCTCCTTCTTTTTCTTCATCCTATGCGGGAAGAGAAAAAAGGGCGCGGGAGAGGGTGCGGAAGGGCAAAAAAAGCGGGCGCGGTAAGTCCGCGCCCGCCAAGGGGTCACAGTGTGGGCCGATCAATCCCAATCGTCGGCGTAGTCGTCATATTCCGAGGCGCGCAGAGGGCAGTGGGCCGACTTTTCGCGCAGGAACCGAGCAGCGCGGCCGAACAGGTCGCAGATCTTATCCCAATAGGCGATGATGCAGCAGATGACCGCGGCGGTCGCCATGGAAACGGCAATGATCTTCAGTACAAAACGGGCGACTTTCATAGGAAACGCCTCCTTTTCAATTTGTATCCTATAGTTTACACGCTTTTTGGAAAAAGTACAATACATTTTTAGGAAAGACCATGACTTTTCAAGGAAAATATGGTACACTACCGAAGAATGAAAATGGGAGGAGTGCGTTTTTGGCCGGAAAGGCGGAGCGCCGGATGGGTCGGAGCTGTCTCCCCTGAGCGCGGGAAGAGCGCCTTTGCGAGGGAGACGGACGAGCCCTCATTGAGATATGGGAGGTCATTTCATTGGCACAATTGGATTCTGAGATCAAGCGGCGGCGGACCTTTGCCATCATCAGCCACCCTGATGCCGGCAAGACCACGCTGACGGAAAAATTCCTGCTGTACGGCGGCGCCATTGCCCAGGCCGGACAGGTCAAGGGCAAAAAGAACACCCGGGCCGCCACGTCGGACTGGATGGAGATCGAAAAACAGCGTGGTATCTCGGTGACCAGTTCGGTGATGCAGTTTCAGTATGAGGGCTACTGCATCAACATTCTGGACACGCCGGGGCACCAGGACTTTTCTGAGGACACCTACCGCACCCTGATGGCAGCAGACAGTGCTGTGATGGTGATCGATGCGGCCAAGGGCGTGGAGGCCCAGACCAGAAAGCTGTTCAAGGTGTGCGTGCTGCGGGATATCCCCATTTTCACCTTTATCAACAAGATGGACCGGGAGGCCCGGGACCCCTTTGAGCTGTGTGAGGAGATTGAGAAGGAACTGGGCATTGAGACCTATCCGGTGAACTGGCCGATCGGCTGCGGCAAGGAGTTCAAGGGCGTTTACGACCGGAACAAGAAGGCCATTATCCACTTTACCGGCAATGGCGGCAGCAAGGCCGCCACGGCCACAGAAGTGGCGCTGGATGACCCGGCGCTGGACGAGCTGATTGGTGCAAATCTGCATGGCCAGTTGTCCGATGACATTGAGCTGCTGGACGGAGCAGCCTGCGAATTCGACATGGAGCGGGTGCGCCACGGGAAGCTGTCACCGGTGTTCTTTGGCTCGGCGCTTACGAATTTCGGCGTGGAGCCGTTTTTGGAAGACTTCCTGCGCATGACCACGGCACCGCTGCCCCGACACTGCTCGGAGGGGATGGTGGATTCCTTCGATCCGGGATTTTCCGCCTTCGTATTCAAAATTCAGGCGAACATGAACAAGGCCCACCGGGACCGCATCGCCTTTATGCGGGTGGTGTCCGGCAAGTTCGAGGCAGACAAAGAGGTCTACCACGTGCAGGGCGGGAAGAAGATCCGCCTGTCCCGTCCCCAGCAGATCATGGCGTCGGAGCGGGAAATCATTGAGGAAGCCTATGCCGGGGATATCATGGGTGTGTTTGATCCGGGCATTTTCTCGATCGGCGACACCCTGTGTGCGCCGGGGAAAAAGTTCACCTTCGACCCCATCCCAACCTTTGCTCCGGAGCATTTTCAGCGGGTGCGCAGCGTGGACACCATGAAACGCAAGCAGTTTTTGAAAGGCATGGAGCAGATCGCCCAGGAAGGCGCCATCCAGATCTTCAAGACCCCGTATTCCGGCATGGAAGAGGTCATTGTGGGCGTGGTGGGCACCCTGCAGTTCGACGTGCTGGAATACCGGCTGCGCAATGAGTACAATGTAGAACTTTACACGGAAGGACTTCCTTACGAGTACCTGCGCTGGATCGAGACCGAAGACGGCGAGCCGGTGAAGGAGGAGGACCTGATCCTGGGCACCGACGGCAAGCTGGTGGAGGACTATAAGGGCAATCAGTTGCTGCTGTTTGCCAGCCAGTGGAGCATCAACTGGGTGAGCGAGCGCAACAAGAACATCAAGCTGCTGGAATTCGGCGGCGTGAAGAGCATCCAGTGAGCGAGGAAGGAATGTTCCGGAAGGTCTGGGATGCGGTGCGGAAGGTGCCGCCCGGAAGGGTGACCACTTACGGCGCGGTGGCAAAGCTGCTGGGAAACCCACGGCTTTCCCGGGCGGTGGGATACGCCATGCACGATGCGCCGGGAGATGTGCCCTGTCACCGGGTGGTGAATCGGTTCGGCGGACTGAGCGACGCCTTTTCCCCCATGGGGAAGGAGACCCACCGGCTGCTGCTGGAGATGGAGGGGGTGCCGTTCCGGGAAGACGGGACGGTGAACCTGGAAGAGGCCTTCTGGAACGGATAAACGGGAAACGCGAAGAAAACAGCCGCGTCAGTTCAAGCTGCCGCGGCTGTTTTTGTATCCGCAATAGACGAAAAGGACAGAGGGGAAGAAATGAAAGCGATATGGGGCGAGCTATACCGCGCGGTGGAGGTCATGCTGGATTTTGAACAAGAAAGAACGGTCACCCTGGAGGAGTTGACTCCGGAATGGTGGCTGTAAGAGCCAGATCGCAGGAAAAGAAAACCGCCCCGGGCACCGCAAAGTGCCCGGGGCGGTTTATGTTTGAAAATCAGCTGCAGTGAGCGGTGCGGGCGATGATGATGTCCTGCACGCCCTTATCCAGCTCGGTGAAGTAGGCGAGATAGCCGGCCACGCGGACCACCAGGTCGCGGTAATCTTCCGGATGGACCTGAGCGGCGCGGAGGGTGGCATCGTCCACCACGTTGATCTGGATATGCTCGCCGCCTTCCATGAATTCACGGATGACACCCTCGATGATGTCCTTACCGGATTCGCCGGAGACGCCGCGGGGGTCGAAGCGGAGGTTATACAGCACGCCGCCGTGGCAGACCTTCTGGTTCATGTGAGCCACGGAGTTGGCGGCGGCGGTGGGGCCACTGACGTCGCGCCCCATGGTGGGGGAGGCGTTGTCACTGAGGGCAGTGAAGGCCTTACGGCCGTCCGGCGTGGCGCCCACGTGAGAGCCCAGGGTGACGTTATAGGTCTGAGACAAGTTGCCGGGGCTGAACTTGCCGCCGCGGGCATCGGAGATCTTGGCGATTTCAACCACAGCGGCCGACACGATGTCGGAGACCATCTGGTCGACTTCGGGGTTATCGTTGCCGAACTTGGGTGCGCGGTTTACCAGCATCTGGCGCAGGTCCTCCGCGCCCTCGAAGTTGGTGTCACACAGGTGAATGAGTTCCTCCATGGTGAGGATATGCTTCTGGAAGACGGCGTAGTCGATGGCGGCGATGGAGTCGCCCACAGTGGCGGCGCCGCAGATGAAGGTGTTGACGAAGCAGTGGACGGGGCCGCCCTCCTGAATGGACATGCCCTTTTCGATGCAGCCGTCGATGAGGGAGGAGGCGTACACCGCGGGGACATTCTTCTGAATAGACTGGGTGATGCAGTGCTCGCGGGTGAGGAGGGTCCAGGCGTTGATGATCTGCTTCTTCACGGCCTCTACCAAGTCTTCCTTACAGGTGAAGGTGAGGGGATCGCCGGTCTCCAGGCCCAGCTTTTTGCCGGTGACGGGATCTACGCCGTTATGCAGCACCATTTCCAGGCACTTGGGGCCGCTGACGTAGCCGCCCACGGGGCTTCCGTCCGTAGCGCCGCGGCCGCCGTGAGGCTCCACGCAGCCGATGATGATCCAGTCACGGGCATCTTCGATGGAGTAGCCCTTATCCAGGCAGATCTGCATGGCAACCTTATCGCTGAAGAAGGCGGGGTTGGCCTGCCCGTCCTGAACCATGGAGACGCCCTTACGCATGAGGTCCTCGGGCATATTGTCGTGGACGCGAAGGGCGATGGCGGGCTGAGCCAGCTTTACCTCGCTGGCGGCGTCCAGCACCAGATAGCTCAGGTCGTTGGTGACGTCGTTGCCCTCACGGTCGATGCCGCCGATCATGAGGACCTGCCACATGGGATAGCCGGCATCCGCCTGGCTATAGTAGTTATCGCTGAGGTTGACGATGGCGGTGACCTTGATGAAGAGCAGCTCCAGCAGCTCTTTCGCCTGCTCGTCGGTGATGGCACCGCTTGCTTTGTCGGCGTCCAGATACTTGCCGAGGTTCACATCGAAGCGGCCCAGGCCGGTGGCGTAGGAGTCGGCCTCCACATTCAGGGACATCTCAATGAACCACTGGAACTGCAGTGCCTGCCAGAAGGTCTGGGGGGCGAACTCGGGCACCTGACGGCAGTTGGCGGCGATCTGGTGAAGTTCTGCTTTGCGCTGCTCATCGGCACACTCGGCGGCCTGACGTTCCGCTTCGTCCGCCAGACGGTGGGCGTAGGTGATGACGGCCTCGAGGCAGATGATGGTGGCTTTCCAGTACTCGATCTTCTTCATGGTGTCCACGGTCATTTCGGTGGCCATGGCGTCCTCAATGAGCTTTTCGCAGCGCTGGATCTGAAGGCGGAAGCCGCCCTCCATCATGCGCTCGTAATTGGGATGGATATGGCCGGAGACGCCGCCCTTATTGCCGGATTTGTAGACACCGGCTTCTTCCCGGTCCAGCAGGTAGCGGGGGATGTTGGAAAGGCAAATCTCTTCCGTGGCGCGGCCATCCCAGGGGTGGATGAGCTCGATAGCTTCACGGATCTCTTCCTCGGAGATCTCGAAGGGGTCGCACTTACGGGTGGAGATGGTGGGCAGAGTATCGTACAGCCAGAGCTTGCCGGAATAGTACTCGGGGAAAATGTCGGAGGCGCGGACCTTTTCAGTCACGGTGCCCACCAGCAACTCGCCCTCGTAGATGCGGACGGTCTTCTGCTCCATCACGTTCTTGAAAATGTTGGCGCGGAAGAGGGGGATGGGGAGACCAGCCAGATCCTTTACAGACTGGTTCTCGATGCGCAGACGCTCAATGCTGATCTCCGGCTTGACGTCAAGAAGCTGACGGCGCAGCTTTTGTACCCGTTCTGTCATAATGATTACCTCCTTGGTTACTTATGGACTGCGTAAAAGACGCAGAGAGTTAATTTATTGGACCGCTTCACCCAGAATGTCGGCCTTGCAGCCGTGCTGTGCGAAGAGGGACTGAATCCAGTGAAGATGGTCGCTGTCCGGGGGCTGGAAATTCTCGTAATCCTGACCGAGGCTTTTATATTTGGAAATGCCCAGCTCGTGATAGGGAAAGAGGGTGGCGTAGGTAAGGCCATTTTTCTCCAGAAATTCCGCGGTGCGGCGCATCATATCCTCCCCGTCGTTGAGACCCTGAATGAGAGGCATACGGATCCAGATCTTTTTCCGGACGTCGGGATCGGAACAGAGCAGCTCCAGATTGCGGAGAATGGGGCCGGAAGGAACGGCGGTGCAGGCGAGGTGCGTTTCTTCATCCACGCCCTTGATGTCGTAAAGAACATAATCGGCTTTTTTTGCCATGCGGAAGAGGGTCTCACCGCTGCCGAAGCCGCAGGTATCCAGCGCGACGCCGATGCCTTCCGCTTTGGCGGCGTCCAGCAGGGCCTCGGCGAAAACGGGCTGCATGAGCAGCTCGCCGCCGCTGATGGTCATGCCGCCGCCGGTGCGGTCGAAATAGCCCTTATCCTGACGGACCAGCTTCATGACCTCGTCCACGGTCATGTCTTTGCCGGCGAGGCGCAGCGCCTCGCTGTAGCAGCGGTCCACGCAAGCGTAGCAATGGGCGCAGACGGATTCGTCGATGTGGACCCGTTGACCGTCGTGCGTTAAGGCGCCGGTGGGGCAGGCATTGACGCAGTTGCCGCAGCCGATGCACTTCTGAGCCGTGAAGAGGAACTGCTTTTCCGGATGGATAAGCTCCGGATTATGGCACCAGCGGCATTTGAGCGGGCAGCCCTTCAGGAAGACGGAAGTGCGGATGCCCGGCCCGTCGCTGGTAGAATATTTCTGGATGCCGCCGACGCAGCCGGTAAGCTCTGACAACGGGCTTGCCCCCTTTTACACGCATTTGATACACTAAGAATAGTAGAGAAAGACGAGACCTGTCAACTGAAATTTTTATTTTGTGGAAATTTCGGTAAAACAGAGCGGGAAATTTTACAATAAAAGAAAAATGAAAGGGAAGGGCAACGGTTACATGGTGGCGAAGCGACGGAGGTAGAACCATAGGGTGACATTTTTCTCCTCCCCCAGCTGGCGGAAGCTGTAGGGCAGGCCGCTTGGGATGAAAATGGTGTCGCCGTGGTCCATGTGATAGACGGTGCCGTTGAGGTCCAGCTCCAGCTGGCCGGAGAGCAGGTAGCCCACCACGTCGCCCTTGTCACCGTCAGGCAGGCGGATGGAGTCGCGGAAATGAGGGTTCATGGTATAGGAGGTGCAGCGGAACACGTCGTTATCGGCCACGATGTTTTCCAGCACGCCGTCCCGATCGGCGTAGAGCTGGGTGCGGTCCGCCTTCTTCAGCAGGGGGGAGGGACTGCGCTCGGCCTTCAGCAGTTCGATGAGGTCCAGCCGGAGGGCGTTGCACAGGATCTCCATAGCCGCAAGGGTGGGGCTGGTGGCGCCGCGCTCTACATTACTGAGGTAGCTGACGGAAAAGTGTGTTTTTTGTGCAAGATCCTTCAGCGTGTAGCCGAAGCGCTTGCGGGATTGCTTGAGTGCTTCGCCGATAGTCATGGCGTGCCGCCCCCTTTGGATGGAATGATACTACATTATAATATTAGGAAAGTTCATGTCAAGAGGACGCGAAAAATTTTACGGAATGAATCGAAAGAAAAACATAATTGCATAACCGTGGAATTTGCTGGGAAAAAATTCAGAAAAAATGCAGGATGGCGAGTTTGTGTTGCAAAAGAGCGGCGAAGTTGATATACTG
>CAKUEI010000001.1 GCA_934646175.1 uncultured Oscillospiraceae bacterium | reverse complement strand
GCCTATGATCGCCCTGCCCTTCCACCCCTCCAACGCCTTCACCATCCGCACCTTCAAGGAGAATATGCGTGACATTCTCCATCAGGTAGACGAGGACACCATGCGTCAGTTCGAGCTGAAAATGCCCCCCGCCCCGCTGGAGAATAAGATCGTCAACGGTCAGTTCCATGTGGATCAGGGCGTTATCGCCGGCTGCTCCGGCGGCACCTATCAGAACCTGCTGCGCACCGCCGAGATCCTCCACGGCGCCCCCATCGGCTCCGACCGGTTCTGGCTGTCCTGCTATCCGGCCAGCCAGCCCACCTATATGGAGCTGATGAAGCAGGGCGTCATCCCCTCTCTCATGGCGTCGGGTGCCACCATCCGCTCCTGCTTCTGCGGGCCGTGCTTCGGCGCAGGCGATGTTCCTGCCAATGGCGCCTTCTCCATCCGCCATTCCACCCGCAATTTCCCCAACCGCGAAGGCAGCAAGCCCGCCAACGGCCAGCTGGCCTATGTTGCATTGATGGATGCCCGTTCCATCGCCGCCACTGCCCTGAACGGCGGCCTGCTGACTGCGGCCACGGAACTACCGGAGCCTCCCGCCGACCCGGCGGTGGAGGAATTCCACTATGACGAAAGCGCTTACCGCTCCCGTGTCTACTACGGCGTGGGCAAGCCCCAGCAGGAGCAGAAGCTGGTGTTCGGCCCCAACATCGCCGACTGGCCCGAGCAGATCGCCCTGCCGGAAAACCTGCTGCTGACAGTGTGCGCCGCCATTTATGACCCCGTGACCACTACGGACGAGCTGATCCCCTCCGGCGAGACTTCTTCTTACCGTTCCAACCCCATGAAGCTCTCGGAATTTGCCCTGAGCCGGAAGGACCCCCAGTATGTCCCCCGTGCCAAGGAAATTTTGGCTCTGGAAAAGCTGCGCCGCACCTCTCCGGAGGATGCTCTGGTACAGGAAGCCCTCATGGGCCATTCCGCGGCGGACACCGGTCTTGGCAGCGTGGTCATGGCCCTGAAGCCCGGTGACGGCTCCGCCCGTGAGCAGGCGGCCTCCTGCCAGCGCGTGCTGGGCGGCGTGGCCAATCTGGCCGGGGAATACGCCACCAAGCGTTACCGTTCCAACGTGGTGAACTGGGGCATGCTGCCCTTCATCGTGGATGACATCGCCGCTTTGTCCATCGCCCCCGGTGACAAGCTGTACCTGCCTCAGATCCGTCAGGTGCTGCTGGGCGACGGCGAGGAGGTCTCCGCCGTGCTGACTCAGAACGGTAAAGAGACGAAGGTCACCCTGCACCTGCCCGGCCTCACCCGGGAAGAGCGGGACATCATTCTGGCCGGCTGCCTCATCAACTATTACGCCGGGAAATAAGAAAAAGGAAAAAGGACGGCGGCGCAGAGCTCTGCGCCGCCGTCCTTCTTTTTTCAGCCAATATTGTCCTTCAAAAACTGCGCATAGCCCTTGCGCCCGGCGCCGTTCAGGTGAAGTCCGTCCTTATAGAACCAGTCGGCATGCTGCGGACCGACCTCATCCCAATGCAGAATATGTACGTTATCATATTCCGCGCTCACTTCTTCAATGGTCTCGTTCACCTGATCCTGCCAGGACAGCTTGGAGCCGTAAGCCGTCACCCAGTAAATGGTGCGGTCCGCGCCGAAATAGTCCAACAGCTCGCGGGCGGTGCTTTTCTTAAAGGTCCCGTTGGTGCCCAGGGCGAGGATGACGGTGTTCCCCAGTTTTCCCTTGGCGGCCAGCTCTTCCGCCACATCCTTTCCGCTCCAGATCTGGCGGGACTCGGACGCTTCCACCATGATACCCTTCATGGACTTTTCCATCTCATCCTTGGCGCCCAGCATGACGGAATCCCCGATGGCGGTCACACCGCTGTAGTCCCCCGTCGTTTCCGCTTCCCCGCTGTCTTCCGGCTGTTTAGCAGAAGCAGTCGAAGAACTTTCCTGCGCGGATGGGGTCGCTTCCGCCGGGGGCGTTTCCGTTTCGGCAGGCGTGGTCTCCGGTGCGGCGGATTGTGTCTGCACTGGCGTCTGTGTGGGGGTGGGACCGACCGTCTCGGATGAATCCTGGCTTCTGCACGCGGTCAGGCCCACAAGCAGGGCGCAGGCCAGCGCACCGGCGGCAAGCCCTTTCCAATGAAACTGTTTCACAGTGAATTCCTCCTGTTTCCATGCACAAACTTCTCTGTCACAGACTGATATTATAGCCCATTCCGTGCAAATTGCAATGTACTTTCCCAATTTTCCCCCCCAAAAAATGGACAGTTCTATTTTACAAATGGCGGCTTTTCGTCTATAATAAATTGTTACAGTTTTCTGGAGGTACCAAATGAAAAAACGAATTGCTGCCGCGCTGCTCTGTGGGCTACTTCTTCTTTCCCTGTGCGCATCCTGCGGAAAGCGGGACACGGACGACGGCGTCACCCTGCGCATTGCGGCAACCACCTATCCCCTCTACCTGTTCACCACGGCGCTGACCGACGGGGTGGAGGGAGTGGAGGTCACCCAGCTGGTGACCGATCAAATCTCCTGCCTGCACGACTATACCCTCACCGTCACCGCCATGAAAGCCATTGAACAGGCGGATGTGTTGGTTCTGAACGGCGCAGGACTGGAGGAATTTATGGACGACGCGCTGGAGGTGACCGACGCTGTGGTCATCGACTGCTCGGAGGGCGTCGCCCTGCTCCCTTCCCAGGAGGATGAGCATCATCACGGCCATGAGGAGCATGACCACGAAGAGGAGTTTGACCCTCACTTCTGGCTGGACCCCCAGCGGGCAAAGATCATGCTGGAGGATATCTGCAACGGGCTTTCCGAGGCCGACCCGGCTCATAGTGCGGCCTACCGTGCTCATTTCGACGCGGCCCGGGCACAGTTGGATACCTATGCGCAGAAGTGGGCCGATATGCTTTCTGGTGCCAACCTTTCCTGCCGAGAGCTGATTACCTTTCACGATGGATTCTCCTATCTGGCGGACGCGTTTGGTCTTATGGTGCTGAAAGCCATCGAAGAAGAGGCTGGCAGCGAGGCAAGCGCCGCGGAGATCCGCGAGATCATCTCTCTCATCGAGACCCATGACATTCCCGTGATCTTCACGGAGGAAAACGGGAGTGACACTACGGCAACGGCCATCGCCCGGGAGACCGGGATCAAAACCGCGTCTCTTACCATGATTATGAGCGGAACGGGCACCGGTCTGATGCCTTATCTCGAGGCTATGGACCACAATATCAAGATTTTGACCGATTCTCTCGGCTGCAAGGAGGTGCAGAAAGGATGAGTGCGCATCTATTTCACCACGGGGCAGGCTGCCACTCCGCCTGCTGCCTGCGGGTGCAGGGTCTCTGTGTCACTGCGGGCGACGGGATGCAGATTTTATCCGATGTCAATCTTCATATGCACTGCGGGCAGATCGTGGCCCTGATCGGCCCCAACGGCGCAGGAAAATCCACGCTGTTCAAGGCGATTTTGGGACAAATTCCCCACAGCGGCAGCATCCACTTCGAGCGCTCCGGCGGAAAGCGCACGCGCCCGTTGGTGGGCTATGTGCCCCAAAGCCCGGCCTTCGACCGGGGTGACCCCATCAGCGTTCTGGACTTTTTCTCCGCCGCCATCTCCAAACGGCCCGTATTCCTCCCCCCCGGAAAGGCACTGCGCAGCCGGGTGATGGAGTGTCTGGAGCGGGTACACGGCGGCGCGCTGATCGATAAACGCATCGGGGCCCTGTCCGGCGGTGAGCTGCAGCGGGTCCTGCTGGCCATGGCGCTGGAACCAGTCCCCCATGTGCTGATTCTGGACGAGCCACTGTCCGGCGTGGACATTGCAGGTGAACATCAGCTGCTGGAGATGCTGGACGAGGTGCGCAATCAGTTCGACCTTTCCATTCTGCTCTCCACCCACGATTTTGCCACGCTGGAGCAGTATGCCGATCAGGTTCTGCTCTTAAAGCACAAGGTCCTGAAAACCGGAACACCGGAGCAGGTGCTCTCCTCTCCGGAATTTCAGGAGGTCTTTCATCTTCACATTGGGAAAGGAGGCGGCAGGGAATGAACGTTTGGTATGCGGTCTTAAATGCCCTTCCCTTCGAATGGGCTGCCATGTCTTTTATGAAAAACGCGCTGCTGGCCGTGCTGGTGGTAACGCCGCTGTTCGGCATTCTCTCCACCATGGTGGTGCAGAGCCGGATGTCCTTTTTCTCCGACGCGCTGGGGCACAGCGCCTTTACTGGCATGGCCATCGGCGCCCTGTGCGGCCTTGCGGACCCTCTGTGGTGCGCGGTGGTGTTCGCCATCGCTTTCGCCCTGCTGTTCTCCTTTGTGCAGCGGCGGGCCAACCTGTCCAGCGATACCGTCATCGGTGTGTTCTCCTCCACCGCGGTGGCCCTTGGTATCTTTATCTCCACCCTGGGCGGGAGAAGCTTCACCAAGTTCAACGCCCTGCTCATCGGCGATATTCTGAGCGTAGAGCCGTCCAAGATTGGTCTGCTGGCCGTCATTCTGCTGTTGGTGGTGATCCTGTGGCTGTGCTCGTTTAACAAGCTGATGCTCTCCGCCGTGCATCCCGCGCTGGCCGACAGCCGCGGCATCAAGGTTTTCTGGCAGCAGGCTTTATTTTCCGCCGCCATCGCCGTGGTGGTGACCATTTCCATGACGTGGGTGGGGCTGCTGGTGATCAATTCCCTGCTGGTGCTCCCAGCGGCAGCGGCCCGCAATGTGGCGCGGAATCTGCGTCAGTATCATCTCTTTTCCCTGATCTTCGCCGTATTTTCCGGCATTGCGGGACTGATGACCTCTTATTACATCGGCGCTTCCGCCGGTGCGGCAATCACGTTGTATCTGGCCGCCATCTTTCTGGTCACCTTTCCCCTGCGGAAGCTGCGGGCATAAGCGTCTCCCCGATTCCGTCCATGAAAACGGACCGAACTCAGAACAAAAAGTCCCCCGGCGTGCCAATGGCACGCCGGGGGACTTTTACGCATACAGGAATTACTCCTCGGTGGAATCCTCATCCTCATCGGTGAGATCCAGAGCGAAAGTCTGCTGGCAATTGGGGCACTGAATGGTGCCTGCGTCCAGCACGTCCTCATCGATGACCAGCTCGTCCCCGCAGTTGGGGCACTCGACCTCGAAGAAATCGTCATCCAGGTCATCCTCATCCTCGTCGTCCTCTTCGTCGAAAACGACCTCTTCCACATCGGACAAATCGTCGGAGATGGCGTCGATCTCGTCGCCCAGCTCTTCGGTGCACTCCTCCAAATCTTCCACGGACATAGCCAGCTCTTCCATGATGCCGATCATCACGGAGATCAGCTTGCCCTCCTTGGACTTGACGGTGTCAAGATCCAGGCCCTCGGCCAGGCCCTTGAGGTATGCGACCTTTTCAGAAATAGTCATGGTAATTCTCCTTTTCACATGCCCGGATACCGGGCGCTGCACAAATCAGCCCTTCACGCGGCTCAGGTACTCGCCGGTACGGGTGTCAATCTGGATCTTCTCGCCCTCTTCGATGAACAGGGGCACCTTGACCTCGGCGCCGGTCTCCAGCGTGGCGGGCTTCAGGGTATTGGTGGCGGTGTTGCCAGCAAAGCCGGGGTCGGTCTTGATGACGGTCAGCTCCACAAAGTTGGGGGGCTCCACCGCAAAGACCTTGCCCTTATAGGAGCGGATGGTGCACACCATGTTCTCGGTGACGAACTTGAAGTTGTCGCCCAGAATGTCTTTGCTAATGGGAACGAGTTCATAGGTCTCCTGATCCATGAAGTAATACAGGTCGCCGTCGTTATAGCTGTACTCCATATCCTTGCGCTCCACAAACGCCTGCTCGAACTTGGCGGTGGGGTTAAAGGATTCCTCGCGGATGGCGCCGGTGATCACGTTCTTGTACTTGGTGCGCACAAACGCAGCGCCCTTGCCGGGCTTGACGTGCTGGAACTCAATGACCGTCATGACCTGACCGTTCATTTCAAAGGTTATGCCATTGCGGAAGTCGCTGGCAGAAATCGTAGCCATAGGAATCATCCTCCAAATGTTATTATAAGCTAAAATATTTTACCCCTTATTCCGGGATATTGCAAGCATTTTCTGGTTTTCCGCAGTTTTTTATCCGGGAAATGTTTCACAGGATGATCAGTTCCTTGGACGAATGGGTGATATCGCGATTTCCGCCCTCTTCCAGAATGAGCACATCCTCGATGCGGACGCCGAATTTGCCGGGAATGTAGATACCCGGCTCCGCCGAAAGGGCGGCCCCTGCGGGGATGGCCTTCTTCCACGCAGGAGAGAAACGGGGATTCTCGTGGATCTCGATGCCCACGCTGTGGCCGAAGCCGTGGCCGAAATATTTTCCATAGCCCGCCTTTGCAATGATGTCGGCAGCCGCAGCGTGGACCGTATCGCCGGTAACGCCGGCTTTGGCCACTGCAATGCCGGCAAGCTGCGCCTCCAGCACCGTCGCATAAACCTTCTTCATCTCTTCCGTCGGCTCGCCCAGGGCCACAGTACGGGTCATATCCGAGCAATAGCCGCCCACCACGCAGCCGAAGTCCATGGTGATGAAGTCGCCCTTTTGCACCTTGCGCTCGCCGGGAATGGCGTGAGGCATACTCCCGTTGGGGCCGGAGGCCACGATGGGGTCGAAGGACATGCGCTGCGCCCCGGCCAGCAGCATCTCGTACTGAAGCCGGGCCGCGATCTCGATCTCGCTGATGCCGGGCTTGATGAAAGCACAGATCTTGGTGAACGCCTCGTCCGTAATGCGCTGGGCGGCCTCCATCAGGCGGATTTCCTCTTCGTCCTTGACCATGCGCAGCTCGTCCAGCAGCTTCCCGGCAGGGGTCATTTTCGCGCTGAGCGCCTCTTCCCAGCGTCGGAAGGTGTCCACCGACATATACTGCCCTTCAAACCCGATGGTCTTGATGTTCAGCTTTTCCACCAGGCTCTGAATGGTCTTGGGATAGTTCATGCCCGCGGGAGGCAGGGACACATGGCAGTCGCCGATCTGCTTTTCCGCCGCCTCGATGTAGCGGGAATCGGTGAAATAATAGTTCTCTTTCTCGGTGACCAGGACCGCGCCTTCCCCGTGGAAACCTACGGCGTAGAACTCGCCGGGGGCGGAGGTGATCAGCATGGGGTCGATGTCATAGTCCTTCAGATGCGCTGCAATATGGTTCAGATGGTTCATTTTGCTTCGTCTCCTTTTACAAAACTCCAATAGGTCTTTTTCATGGTAAGGGCGTCCTCCGCCTGGGTCCCGGCAGACTCACAGATGAAGGTGGGACTCCAGCCCCGCTGGGCCACAGCGCGGGCAAGGGGCGTCCAGTCCGGGCCAAAGTCGGATTGGGCAAAGGTAAGATGCTTCTTTTCCCCGCCGTTTAACGTAAATTCGATCTTGGAAAAATGGCTGTGGAAATGGGAGGCCCGCTCCTCCCCCAAAATTTCCTTCATCCGGTCCAGCATGCGCTCGCACGCCTCGTCCCCGTTCAGTTCGCCCAGAGTGCGCGCGTAGAGATGTCCGAAGTCTACGCAGGGGATCATGCGTTCATCCAGGGTACAAAGCTCCAGCACCTCGTCCAGATCACCCAGCTGATTGATCTTGCCCATGGTCTCCGGGCAGAGGTGGATGTGGGCATACCCGGCATCGTCGCAGATGCGCAGGATCTCCTTCAGCGATCGCAGAGCGATCTCCTGCGCCTCCCGCCGGGTGCGCTTCATCAGCGCGCCGGAGTGGATGATGACCCGGCTTGCCCCCATCCAGTCCGCCGCCTCGCAGGCTCGGGTGATATAGCCCGCGGTTTTTACCAGACTTTCCGGCTCCGGATTGGCAAGGTTGATGAAATACGGCGCGTGGAGGGAAAGGCGGATGCCGTGTACTTTCGCCTGCTCCCCCATTTTCCGCGCGGTCTCTTCCCCCACGTTCACGCCCTTGCCGCACTGGTATTCATAGGCATCCAGTCCCATTCCCCGCAGCCACTCCGGAGCCTTCAGCGAAGATTTATATTGGGCAGAAAAGGACTCCGAATTGCCCGCAGGGCCAAAAACAGCACTCATAAATGACTCCTTCTTCTGATGAAGCGCATGGGCAGCTCCGCCCCATAGCGCAAATATCTTCCCGGATTGCCCGCCAGACGGATGGGCTGCACCAGAATGACCGGGATCCCGGTACGCTTCGCGCCCAAAACGTCGGTAAAGATCTGGTCCCCCACCATCATGGTCTCCTCCGCGGTGCGGCCCATCTGCTCCATGGCCTTCCGGTAGCCGCCGCGCTTCGGCTTCCCGGCGTGGCCGAGAAAGGGGATGCCGAGGGCCTGCGCAAAGCGGCAGGGCCGCTCCGGCTTGCGGCTGTTGGAAAGAAGAAACAGCTGAATACCCGCTTGGCGCAGGCTTTCTTCAAACCGGAACAGCTTTTCATCCGGCATGGTCTCGTCATAAGAGATCAGGGTGTTGTCCAGATCGGCCAGCAGCAGCGTGACGCCATGGCGGCGCAGCGCCTGCGGGTCGATCTCAAAAACGCTGCCGCAGCAGTAATCGGGCAGCAGGGAAAAAGCCACGGGAACACCTCCGCATAGATTCCGTTTGATACGCATATACATGCTTCTGCATTATATCACTTCTGAAAACATTGGACAAGGGGGAACTCCTATGGGACAAAACCGTCCGGAACTGCTGCTCACCGTACCGCCGCACCAGCTGCAGGCGGCCTGCGTATATGGCCTTCCCATCGGCCACATGGCCTACCGGCTGGGGCAGGGCGGCCACCTGCTGCGCTCCGGCGCACCCGTCGGGATGCGCGGCGGACTGATGGTGCTGGATGACACGGGCTGGGAGGGCGGCGATGCCGGTCAGATCTGCCGCGAAATCCTGCGGGAATGCGCCTCCCGCGGGTTCGATGGGATCATCTGCGACTGGGAGCAAAAGCCTGCCGCCCTCTCCGGCCGAGTGATCGCCGAGCTTGGAGATGCCGCCGCCCGCCGTGGCTGGCCCCTGTACGTCCCGGAGGCGTACGGGGCCTTTACGGAAAAGGCCCATGTGCTGATCCCCTCCGCCCTGTCCGGCGGCTCTCTGCGGCAGCGCCTGCTGGACGCCGGGGAACGATTCGGTGCCGACCGGCTCACGCTGGCCGTTCAGCGCTCGGCGGAGGATTTCTTTCTCCCCTCCCCCGCCGGAAGCGGGGTGCCCCTGACCCAGGATGAGCTTAAAAGCCGCATCCACGCCATGTCGCCCTCCGTCTTCTTCTCCGATGAGCTGTGCGCCCACTACTTCACCTATATGAGCCGCCAGAGCGGCGCCCACTTCGTTTTGTTCGACGATGCCGGTTCCATCCGGAAAAAGCTAATGCTCTCCCGCGCACTGGGGGTAAAACAGGCGGTTTTGGCCTATCCGGAGGTTTCCGACCTTCTTTCCGCCCTGCTGTCCTGACACAGGGCTTGACAATTTCTCCCTTTTTCGACTATCATGGACATTGAGAGAGAGAAAGAGAGGGATTTGTCCATGACTGCATCCAAAAAGCGACCTTTGACCATTCGTTTCTGCGCTCTGCTTCTTGCCTCCGCCCTGCTTCTGTCCGCCCTGTTTTCTGCCGGGGCCGCCTGGGAGAACACTCATGTCAACACAGGCAATCAGGCTTCCGACCTGGCGGCAGCAGCCCTTTCCCAGATGGACTACACCGACAGCGCCAACGGCGTTCAGGAATCCTCCAAATACGGGGACTGGTATGGCATTCCCAACGCCTACTGGTGCGCCATGTTCGTCACCTGGTGTGCTGACCAGGCCGGGATCTCCACCGCGGTCATCCCCCGCTTTGCCAGCTGCACCACCGGAATGCGCACCTTCCAGAAGATGGGCCGGTGGCAGAACAGTCTTTCCCGGGGTGGGAGCTATATCCCTCAAATAGGCGACCTGATCTTCTACGACTGGAACGGCGCCGGGATCTCCTCCCACGTGGGCATCGTACTTTATGTAGAGGACGGCAAGGTCTACAGCGTGGAGGGCAACACGCTGGCAAACCGGCTGGACACGCCGGAAAAGTTTCTCCCCGTTTCCACTGGGCGGACCGGCCCCTATGTGCCGGACCGGGTCATGGTGCGGGTCCACCAGCTGGACAGCATCTATATCCGCGGCTACGCCACCCCCGCCTACTCCGGCAGCGAGCTGCCTGCGGAGCCGCTGAACGGACTTGTTGATCTTCGTGCGGGAAGCAAGGCGGCATCCGAAGTCCAAACGGTGCTGGATGCCGGGTGGATGACCACCATGAGCAGCCTCACATTTGGCCCCTGGTACGGGGTCACCCGCGGGGAGTATCTAACCCTGCTGTCCCACTACCTCGGCCTTACTGAGTCCGCAGAAAATACGGAAATCTTCGCCGATGTTCCGGAGAACCACACCGATTTCCAGGCGGTGATGGCCTTCCGCTCCGCCGGAATCATTCAGGGCACCGGTGGGAACTGCTTCCACCCGGATGAGTACATCACCGCTTCCGCCGCCGCTGTCATCCTGCAGCGCGTTTACGCGCGCTTCGGCGCATCCGCGCCCAATGTGGGCTACAAGGGTGACGCAAAGGCCGGTTACCTCATCCGCAAGGAGGCGGCCCATGCCCTGTCTGTCCTGTCAAACAGGAACTGCACCCCCACCTTCCGCCCCGCGTCCGTTCTCTTAAACGGCTCCACCGTCTCCGTCGACGCCATGCAGTACGGCGGCGTGAACTTTGTCACGCAGGAGGCGTGGTCTCCCCTCCTGACAGCGGAGCATGCAGCGAAGCTGGAAGCGAATGCCGCCTCCCTTCCCTCCTTCTCCTGGAACGGGCAGCAGTGGTACAAGCTACGGGACGCTGCGGAGGGTTCCGGCCTGTCCGTCACATGGGATGCCGACGCGGCCCTCATCCGCCTGACGCCCGCCGCTGCTGAAATGGCAGACGCAGCGTAACACAAAAAAGAAAAAGCACGCAGGACAGGTTGTCCTGCGTGCTTTTTTGCTGCGGAAAATCAGTTGAACTTCTCGCTGCAGCGCTGGAAATACGCCTGTGGATGGGCGCAGACGGGGCAGACCTCCGGCGCCTCCTTGCCCACATGGATATGCCCGCAGTTGCGGCAGATCCAGACGGTCTCTTCCCCGGCCTTGAAGACCAGATCGTTCTCCAGGCTGGCCAGCAGGGTCAGATAGCGCTCCTCATGGTGTTTTTCGATCTTGGCGACCCCTTCGAACAGAGCGGCGATGCGGTCAAAGCCCTCTTCCCGGGCGGTCTCC
This sequence comes from uncultured Oscillospiraceae bacterium, assembly GCA_934646175.1. Taxonomy (GTDB): domain Bacteria; phylum Bacillota; class Clostridia; order Oscillospirales; family Oscillospiraceae; genus CAKUEI01. Next base: position 41,826 of record CAKUEI010000001.1, on the reverse strand, counting down.
GCCATTTCCTTATACATGCTGGTCCACTCGTCGTTTTCCCCGGCGGCGGCGGCCTTCAGGTTCTCTGCCGTGGTGCCGATGCCGTTCAGTTCCTTAAACCACATCTTGGCGTGCTCTTTTTCGTTGTCCGCCGTCTCGGTGAAGATTGCCGCGATCTGCTCATACCCCTCTTTTTTCGCCTTGCTGGCAAAATAGGTGTATTTATTGCGTGCCTGAGACTCTCCTGCAAAAGCGGCCCACAGATTGGCCTCGGTCTTGCTACCTTTCAGTTCCATGGTATGGTTCCCCTTTCCTGATTCACCCAAATATTTAATAGGAATTATTCTTGTTTAAAAATAACACACTTTCCGTTTGACTGCAAGCTCTTTTCCGCAAAATCTGCAAAAATTTTGCCTCCATAATCCGCAGACATCTCACACATACTATGCGCAGTTCCCTTGCAAATATTAAGAAGGAGGACCGTGTTCTATGAAGCGTAAACAGATTACGGCCGCAGTCATGGCCATGATGATGGCGTTTGCCTTTGCCGGGTGCTCCGGTGAAAAAACCGCAAGTCGCTCCGCCGGAACGGACAACAAGCACATTTCCGCCGAGCAGAATAGCCGTTATTACGCCTCCGCGGACGGCCGAGTGGCCGGCGCCAAAATGCCGGAATCCCCGAAAACCGCCATGCAGGATGCCAAGCGGACGGTCAAGCGGGCGGGTGAAAAGATGGAAGACGCCGCGGAAAAGGCCGGGGAAAAGATCAAACAGGCCGGGGAAAAAGTGACCGGAAAATAAAAAGAACTGGCAGGTCGCACGCGATCTGCCAGTTCTTCTCTCAGTGTTTCTTTTTGGGGGCCGGGCGGCCCTGGGGGGCGCTCCCGCCTTTCCCTGCGGGCTTTTTCCCCCTTGACTCCGCCGGTTTTCCCGGACGGCGGGCCGTTCCGGAGGAAGCCGCGCGGTCATTGCGCCGGTCCTTTCCTTTTGCTGGGCGAGCGGAGCCCGTCGGAGCGTCCGGCCGGATGAGGCATTGCTTTCCACAGCCAATCAGGTCCTCCCTACCCGCCTTGTGAAGGGCTTCCAGCACCAGCTCCCGCTTTTCCGGCCGCTTCCACTGCATCAGGGCCCGCTGAAGTGCCTTCTCATGAGGCGTTTTGGGCACGAAGACCCGCTTCATGGTGCGGGGGTCCAGCCCCGTGTAGAACATGCAGGTGGACAGGGTCCCGGGTGTGGGATAAAAATCCTGCACCTGCTCCGGCTGGCGGCCCGTGCGGTGGAGCCACTCGGCCAGGGACACCGCGTCTTCCAACCGGCAGCCAGGGTGGGACGACATGAGGTACGGCACCAGAAACTGCGGCTTTTCATACCGTTCGTTCAGGGCATCGTACTTCTTTTTGAAGGTCTCGTAGGCGGAGATATGGGGCTTTCCCATGGCATCCAGCACCCGGGAAACGCAGTGCTCCGGCGCGACCTTCAGCTGCCCGGAAACGTGGTACTTGACCAACTCCGCAAAAAATTCCCCGCTGGGGTCCTTCAGCAGATAGTCAAACCGAATGCCAGAGCGGATGAACACCTTTTTGACCCCCGGGATGGCCCGCAGCTTGCGCAGAAGATTCAGGTAGTCCGTATGGTCCGCGTCCAGATTGGGGCACGGTTCCGGAGCAAGGCAGGCGCGGTTTTTGCAAAGGCCCGCCTTCATCTGCTTTTTACAGGCAGGGCGGCGGAAGTTGGCCGTGGGGCCGCCCACATCGTGAATATAGCCCTTAAATCCGGGATGATGAGTCAGGGCAGTCACTTCGCGCACCACGCTTTCATGGCTGCGGGAGGTAATGATCCTGCCCTGATGGAAGGCAAGAGAGCAGAAGTTGCAGGCACCGAAGCATCCCCGGTTGTGGATAACGGAAAAGCGCACCTCTTCAATGCCGGGCACACCGCCCTGCGCATCATAAACCGGGTGCGGTTCACGCACATAGGGAAGCTCCGCCACCGCGTCCAGTTCCTCCGTAGTAAGGGGCATGGCGGGGGGATTGACGATAAGCCACTGCTTGCCGCAGCGCTGCACCACAGCCCGGCCCACGATGGGATCATGCTCCTGATACTGGATCATATTGGCCTTGGCATACGCCTTTTTATCGTGGCAGACATCCTCGTAGGAGGGGCACTCCACCTTTTTGTAGGCGCAAACGGACGGCCGCTCGGCCAGAAAGGCAGTTCCCTTTACATCCGTGATCTCCGAGACCGGCGTGCCGGAGGCAAGGCGGGCGGCGATCTCGCGGATGGAGGTCTCCCCCATGCCATAGCTCAGCAGGTCCGCCTGTGCATCAAACAGAATGGCCCGGCGCACCTTATCGTCCCAGTAGTCATAATGGGCGAAGCGCCGGAGGGACGCCTCCAGCCCGCCGATCACGATGGGGATATCCCCAAATGCCTCCCGGACGCGGTTGCTGTATACGATAGTGGCGCGATCCGGTCGCAGGCCCGCCTTTCCGCCGGGAGAATAGGCGTCCTCGCTGCGGCGCTTTTTCGCCACCGTGTAGTGGGCCACCATGGAGTCCAGATTTCCCCCGGAAATCAGCACGCCCAGCCGCGGGCGGCCTAATACCGTAAAGGCTTCTGTCTTGCGCCAGTCCGGCTGAGCCAGAACGGCCACCCGGTACCCCTCCGCCTCCAGCACGCGGGAGATGATCGCCGCGCCGAAGGACGGATGGTCCACATAGGCATCCGCCGTGATGACCAGAAAGTCATATTCCTGCCAGCCGCGCGCCTCCATATCCCGGCGGGAGATGGGAAGAAAGCGGCTGCGCAGATCAGTTTTCTCCGTAGCCAATGTTCTTCACCATGTAGTCCAGAGGCACCTCACTGTCGGGCACGTCGCCCACCTTGTGAAAGCCGTATTTTTTATAAAAACGCTGGGCAACGCCGTTTTCCGGCGCGCAGCGCAGCAAGAGTTTGTCCCGGCCCATGGGGCGGTAGACCGATACGGCCTGACCCAGCAGCTGGATTCCAAGGCCCTTATGCCGGTACTCCGGCGTCATGTAGTAAAAGGCGATCATGCCCATGCCTTCCTCCGCCCGGAAGGCGGTGTTCAGCTGAAGGACGCCGGCGGGCGTATCCCCCTCCATGGCACAGAAAACCAGCTGCCGTTCCGCGTCCCGCAGGAAGGCATCCCCGTGATAATGGGCCATGGTGCCGTGACTGACCATCCAGGCGTCCCGGCGGCTTTCCGAGTAGAGCTGCTGCTCCTCCTCCCGCTCCATATCAAGGGGGCGGAACCAGAAATTGATGTCCCGGCGGGGAGCCTCCCCTTTCTTCAGCTCTCGCCACCAACTCTGGCGAGCCAGGGTGGAGATATCCGGCGTGAGGTGGGAATTATCGTTCTGAAACGCCACGCGAAATCTGCCGTTTTCCCATTCTAGAAGGGACACCGCAGTGTTGTCGCTGTGCCCCATGGCGGCGAACTCCTCCTGCGTCGCATGGCGGCAGGCAGCAAGAAGGGTGCGGATCGCGGTGCCGTGGGAGAACACGGCCACGGTCTTCCCCTCGTTTTCCCGGGCGATCTCCTGCAGGGCAGCAAGGGTCCGCGCCCCCAGCTCCGCGAAGCTTTCCCCATCCGGGGCGCGGAATTCAGGGGACGATGTGCCGAACTTTTCCAGCATGGCGCCGTCGGTGCGGGCCACGTCGCTCCAGGTGCGGTCCTCCCATGTGCCGAGGTTGATCTCCCGCAGGCGGGCGTCCGTCCGCAGTGAAAGATGCTTGGGCACGTAAACGGCCTTCGCCGTGGTCATGGTGCGGAACAGATCGCTGGAATACACCGCATCCACCGGAATATCCGCAAAGCGCTTTTCCAGCGCCTTGATCTGCTCGTATCCGTTTTCCGTAATGAGACTGTTATACCAGCCATGCACCCGGCGGTAGAGGTTGCCCTCTGCCTCGGCATGGCGCACAAGATAGATCCGGGTCATGTTTCCCTTTCGCTCCTCACCAGGGAATGACTGCTCCTGTAAGGTCAGATGCCTTGTCAATCCCCTGTTCTCTTATGATTTCAGCCAAGCCGTCCCGCACGTGAATGGGGGCAAACGGATCGGCAAACAGCGCGGTGCCCACGGCCACGGCGCTGGCCCCGGCCAGCATCAGCTGGGCCGCATCCTCTCCCTTGGCAACGCCTCCCATGCCGAGAATGGGCAGGCGAGTGGCCTGTGCCACCTCCCACACCATGCGGATGGCCACCGGCAGCACCGCCGGGCCGGACAATCCGCCGGTATTCATTTTCAGAATAGGGCGGCGGCTTTTCACATCGATGCGCATCCCCCGCAGGGTGTTGATGAGGGACAGGGCATCCGCCCCAGCCCCCTCCACCGCTTTGGCGATCTCGGTGATGTCGGTCACGTTGGGGGACAGCTTGACCATCACGGGGGTCTTCCCCGCATGGCGTTTCGCCATCTGCGTCACCTCGGCGGCCAGTTCCGGCTTCGTGCCATAGGCAAGGCCCCCGGCCTTCACATTGGGGCAGGAGATATTCACCTCGATGAGGTCCACCCCGGCGTCGTCCAGCTTTTCGCACATTTCGCCATACTCCTCCGGCGTATTACCGGAGATGTTGGCGATCACCTTGGTGTCATACTGCCGCAGGAAGGGCAGCTCCTCCGCGATGAACGCGTCCACACCGGGGTTCTGTAAGCCAACGGAATTGAGGATGCCCATGGGCGTCTCCGCAATGCGGGGAGCGGGATTTCCCTCCCGGCGGTGCAGGGTCAGACCCTTGGCGCAAATGCCGCCCAGCTCGGAGAGATCGAAAAACTGACTGTACTCCCGGCCGAAGCCGAAGGTACCAGAGGCAACCACCACAGGATTTTTCAGGGTAACGCCGGCCAGATTCACGGAAAGATCAGGCATCCCACTTCACCTCCTCCGCCCGGAACACCGGGCCATCCTTGCAGACGTGCTTTTTCACGCCGTCCTGCATCTCGCAGGCGCAGACCAGACAGGCGCCCACACCGCAGCCCATCCGTTCTTCCATGGAGACCTGACAGGGAACTCCGAATTCCGCCGCCGCCCGGTACACCGAGCGCAGCATGGGCTTCGGCCCGCAGGCAAGGATGTCGCTCACCGGCGTACCCTGTTCCAGCAGGGCGCGCACCTGCCCGTCCACATATCCGTGAATGCCGAAGCTGCCGTCATCGGTGGTGACGACCACGGCCTCACAATATGCTTTCATCTCTTCCGCCAACAGAAGATGCTCCCGGTCCCGGAAGCCGAGGACGGCATGGACCAGGGCCCCCTGAGCCTCATAGGCCCGGGCACACCCCAGCATGGGCGGCACGCCGATGCCGCCGCCCACCAGAAGAATGTCCTTCCCCGCAGGCGAAAATCCGTTCCCGAGGGGGCCGAGAACATCCAGCGTTTCTCCTGTTTTCCGCTTGGAAAGCCAGCGGGTACCCTCTCCCCGCACCTCGAAGACCACGCGCAGCAGGTCCCCCTGTGCATCGCAGATGGAAATGGGGCGGCGCAGGAGAAGTCCTTCACCGCAGCGGATATGGACGAACTGCCCGGGGCTGGCCGCACGGGCCATCTCCCCCGCCTCCAGCGTCATGTCAAAGGCGTAGGGGTTGGGCCGGGAAACACTGACAATAGTGCAGCCATGCTGCATTGGCATAGTAAAAACTCCCTTACGAATTACTGCTTAAAGAGTGGTGACATACTGCTTGATGTCGTCCCGCATATGCTCCGCCGCAAGCCGCGCAGCCTCCTGATAGTCAAGGCCGTCCTTGTTGGTCTTGCTCCAGGCATAGAAAATACCGCGGGAGGAATTGATCACCGCGCCGCGGCCAAATTCATTGAAAGCGTACCGCACATCCTCCGCCGTACCACCCTGTGCCCCGTAACCGGGCACCAAGAAGAAGGTGTGCTCCATACGGCGGCGCAGCTCCTTCAGCTCGGCGGGATACGTGGCGCCCACCACAGCCCCGGCGGTGGTAAAGCCGTACTTGGGGCCTTCCGTCCCCTTGCCGAGGCGCTCGGTCAGGTCGCCCATGACCTTATAGACCACCCGGTCCCCAGCCACCATGTCCTGCAGCTCGCCGGAAGAGGGGTTGGAGGTCTTGACCAGAACAAAAATGCACTTGTCCTCCGCCTTGCACTGCTCCAGGAAGGGGTTGATGGCGTCGGAGCCCATGTAACCGTTTACCGTGACGCAGTCCGCGCCGAAACCGGGCACGAAGGCAGAGCCCACCTTCGTGCCGCCCAGCCAGCCGTCGGCGTAGGCAGCGGCGGTGGAGCCGATGTCGCCGCGCTTAATGTCCGCAATGACGAAAAAGCCCTTCTCCTTGGCATACTGAATGGTGCGTTCCAGCACCTCCATGCCCTCCCAGCCCAGGGCCTCGTAATAAGCGCTCTGGGGCTTCACCGCGGGGACGATGTCGCACAGGGCGTCCATCAGGCCGCGATTGAACTGCCAGACGGCCTCCGCCGCGGCTCGGCGGGTCTGTCCGTACTGGGCGATGGTCTCGCTTTGGATATGGGGCGGGATATGGCTCCACCGGGCGTCCAGTCCGGCCACGGTGGGGTTTTTCATTTTACAAATCTTCTCCTGTAGGACATCAAAGGACACGGGTCATACCTCCTGATAGATCATATTTCCGTTTACGATGGTGTATTTTACTTTTCCTTTCACGCGCCGACCGGCGAAGGGCGTATTCCTCCCCTTGGAGGCAAACTGCTGCGGATCGATCACCCATTCCTCGTCCGGGTCGAACAGCGTAAGGTCAGCGCTGCCGCCAATGGCGACGCGGCCCTTGTTGATCCCCAGGATGCAGGAGGGGTTAAAGGTCATTTTCCGCAAAATATCCGCAAGCTCCATGCGCCCAGAGTGATAAAGCTCCGTAAGGGTGATGGCAAGGGCGGTCTCCAGTCCCACCATACCACTGGGTGCCTCGGTCAGGGGTTTAGCCTTTTCCTCTGCGGAATGGGGGGCGTGATCGGTGGCGATGGCATCAATAGTGCCGTCTTTCAAACCGGCCAAAATGCCCTCCACGTCCTCCTGCGTGCGCAGGGGCGGATTGACCCGGGCCATGGTGCCCTGCTCCAGGATTTCCTCCTCAGTCAGGGTAAAATACTGAGGACAGGTCTCGCACGTGATGGCGACGCCCTTTTTCTTGAACCGCCGGATAATGGCCACCGAACGCGCAGTAGACACATGGCAGATATGTACCGCGCTTTCCGTCTCTTCCGCCAGCATGGCCTCCCGCATGACCTGCAGTTCCTCCGCAATGGCGGGGCGGCCGTCGATGCGCAGTCGGCGGGAGATGCGCCCTTCATTTACGGCGCGGTTGCCCACCATGTCAAGGTCCTCACAGTGGGAGAGAATGACGCGCTGGTGCCGTTTGCCCAAGATCAGCGCATCCCGCATGAGGTTTGCGTTCTGTACCGGGCGGCCGTCATCGGAAAAGGCCACGGCCCCGGCACGCTTCAGCTCTTCAAAATCCGTGAGCTGCTCCCCCCGCTCGCCCACGCTGACCGCGCCAATAGGCCAGACGCGGACGCCGCACGCCTCCGCTGCGCGCTGCTGAACAAATGTGAGCATCTGGGGGCTGTCCAGCACGGGATTGGTATTGGGCATACAGGCAATGGAGGTAAAGCCGCCCCTTGCGGCGGCGGCGCAGCCGGTCTCAATGGTTTCCTTATACTCAAAGCCCGGTTCCCGCAGATGCACATGCATGTCCACAAGCCCGGATGAGACCACCAGCCCCTCCGCGGGGATGATCTCGTCCGCCTCGCACGAAAGGCTGCTTGCCATGGCGGCGATCACACCGTCTTCGATCAGAATATCCATTACGCCGCCGATGCCCGTGACCGGGTCTACCAGACGGCCCTGCCGAATGAGTCGTTTCAAAGCACTCTGCTCCTTTTTTCATTTTCCTCTCAAAACCGTGATTGGAACGGAAGCACACAAAATTTATTATAATGGAATACGCAATTTTTAGCAACGGCTTTTTCCCAATTTCGGGGCAGAATAAACACAGCGGCAGCGCCGCATCATGTTGGAAGGAGGCAAATTCCATGTGTAATTCTCATTTTCTGCTCGGGATGAGTCTGGGGGTCATGGCAGGGGCGGCAGCCGGTATGATGCTGGCCCCGAAGAAAAAGAAGATCTGCCGGGCGGCGGAAAAGGCCATGCACAGCGCCACCTGCGCCATGGAGGACCTGGCGGACAGCCTGGGGTTCTGACAAAAAGAGAGCGCCGCCCACGGGCAGCGCTCTCTTTTTTCTCATTTTACCAGCTGTTCGTACTGGGCTACGGATTCATAGCCGTACATCTTGACGGTGTTCTCCATAATCATCTCGCAGATGTTTTTTCCTTCCTGCTTCAGCTCCAGAATGTACTGCATGTAGCAGCCCACGGTCTCCAGCGAATAGGTCTGCAATTCACCGCGGAGATAAGTCTCCGCCGAGGTGACGCCGGGCCGCTCCTCCTCCTTGGTGATGGGCCGTCCGGCCTGCACCAGCTTGGGGGCCTTTCGGGCAAATTCCTTTTCCCACTCCACGTGGATCTCCACGATGCGGTCGATCATCTCCAACTGTTCGGCGGGAAGTTCCGGCAGGGAATCCTTGATCTCCTCGTATTCCTGCGGCGCGGTATACTGCATCATGCGGGCGTATTTCTCCATGGGCAGATTGCGCCCCGCACCCTCGGCATTCAGAAGGTCGCTCATGTAGGACATGCAGGTATAGGCATTCCAGGCATAGAACTGGCTCTTCCGCATGATCTCGAAGGTGATCCAGTCGTTCTGGCAGGAGGCGCGGCCGCCCTGATTCTGAACCTTCTGGAACATCTCCCACTCGGTCTTCACGATATGATCGATCAATTCTTTCTGCTTTTCGTCCATTACACACTCATCCTTTCCTTATTTTGCTTCTTATTCCGCCATGATGTGCATCCGGCGGATCTCCGGGTCCTGAATATGCCCCATCATCTCCGGGCAGTGGTCCAGCAGAAAATCGCTGGTGCTGCCGGTCAGTCCCCGGCGGCGCAGTTCCTCGATCACCCGGGCACAGATCTCCTCCACTGTCTCCTGCTTCCCGGCAGCGCTCTCATCGGAGGCAAGGCGTGTAAACAGCGGTGCGGTGCTGCCCAAGACCGGAAGGTCTTTCAGCCCCCGGTGGGACCACTTATAATAGGGCATGTAGCGCTTGTTCATGAGATAGATCATGGACATGCCGGTCTTGATGAATTCGCTGAGGGCAAGCTGCGCCGCCACCGTTTCCCCGTGCTTTAAGGTACGGGAAAAATTATACTGGCCCGACTGGGCCATGATGGCCGCCCGGGCGACCATCTTTTTCAGGCAGTAGTCCTCCGGATAAAAGTCCAGAATGGCCTTGCGGATAGCGGAAAACTCCCCCACCGGGTCGCGGAACACGGCGCCGTTGGTCACCGTGGCCAGATAACTTTCCGGAAGGGCGCGCCATTCCCGCAGGGTCTGGGGTGCCCGCTCCAGTCCGGTGAACCGGGCGTAAAACCCGCCCACGGGGAATACGCCTACCCGCCCGTCCCCCTGGGGGCTCTGGCTGCGGGGGCCGTACCCGCCGAAGGACCGGGGCAGCATTTCATACCAGGCCTGCAGCACACCGCCGAAAGCCTGGTAGTCCTCTTTGGTAAGCCAGATGCAGAAACCCGGACCCCAATCATGGTCGCGGGAAATGTCGTCGTCAAACCCAAAGCACTCGGACCCTTCCCCTACCAGTCCCGCCGCCATGCGGGGCAGATAATCGGGAAAGCGCTGTTCCAGCTGAGGAAGCGCCATCTCTTCAAAATAAGCGCGTGCAAGCTCCAGACCTTTCATTTCGTCACCGCCTTTTTTTACTTTTCAAGTGCAGTTTAGCAGTTCTCTTTTATTCTGTCAACAGCCGCGCTTTCCTATTGACAAGCAGCAAAATGGAAGCTATAATAATGGTAATGATTCCTATTAGATGTGAGGAGGACACTATCATGGACGCATTTAACGTACAAGACTTTTATAATGAGCTGGACAAGTATTTTGCCGGGTATGATAACGATGCCACCGAAAAATTCCTGAAGGACGAGCTGGAAAAGGTGGACAACATGGGCATGATCCTTGGCGTCACCAGTTCCTGCCCCAGCTGCAACGCCGGCAAAGAGGTGGAGTTGACCGACGAGGAAAAGGCCATCATCTGTCAGCGCAGCGAGGCCCGTATCGCCATTCTGAACGAAATGGCCTGCTTCTACCGCGGCATCAGCAAGTGGGAGCCGTGCATTGACACCTTCCGTGAGCTGATGGCGGAAATGGAGTTCTCCGGCTTAGAGCACAGCGAGCAGTACGCCGTAGCCGTCATCAACATGGCCGGTGCTTACCGCTTGGTGGGCAAGTTCGACAAGGCGCTGGAGCTATTCAGCAAGGCCGACTCCATTCTGAAAGAGATCAACTGCGCCAACGACTATGACTGGGCCAGCCTTTACAACAACACCGGCCTTGTCTATCAGGACCAGAACGACCTGCAGAAGGCGCTGGAGTATTTCGAGCGCGCCTTGGACTACACCCGCAAGGTGCAGGACAACGAGGCGGAACTGGCCACTGCCCTCTCCAACCTCTCCCTCGCCTATTACCGCACTGGTAATCAGGAGAAGGCCGATGAGTCCATCTCTGAGTCTCTGGACATTTTCCGCGCGCTGGACGCCGGAATGAACCCCCACTACGCCGGTGCCCTGAACACCAAGGCCACCTATTGCTTCCTGTCCGGCGATTACGCTCAGGCTGCGGAGCTGTTCCAGCAGGCCGCCGAGAAGACCAAGATGATCTTCGGTGAAAATAAGGATTACATCGCCTGCTGCCGCAATTGCAGCGCCGCACTTGCCAAAGCCGGCAAGGATGCAGAAGCCGCCCAGTATCAGGCTCTGGCCGACGAAGCGGCAAAGAAGCTGTAATTTTTTCAGTTTTTTTCATTTTCCTCTTGCAAGTTTCATTTCTTTGTGCTAATATATTAAGCGTCCCTTGCGGGGGATGCTTAATATCCGGGTGTGGCGAAGTTTGGTATCGCACTTGACTGGGGGTCAAGGGGCCGCAGGTTCAAGTCCTGTCACTCGGACCAAAAAGAAGACACGATGTTTGTCGTGTCTTCTTTTTTTGCGTTTTGGCTCCCGCTGCCTGCTCATCCTTCGGTGCCACAGAAAGGACTCACCGTTTTCCTTGCGCAGTTGCAAACTTTTTAATTTTGTTGCACGGAAAAGTATAACTTCTATTACCCGGAAACCAGTATATATAACGAGATACTGCGTCACATCGAACCGGAGAAAATCATCTGCTATAGCACGGCATTTCCCGAAAAACAGGGCAGCATTGTCCATGTGGACTATGAGCGCAGCGCGTGGAGATACATGAGCTATGAGCGGAGTTTTCAGAAAAAAGATTTGGAAACAATCAAAATCGGTGGCACATATCACAAATCATGTGATACAATAGAACCATACCTGATCGGTGGGGCAAATAAAGGCAGCGGCAGCGCCTATGGCGGAGCATGGAAACCGTCTAAGCCATATGGTCGGCTCCGACCGTCTGCGTGATGTGATCACGCTTGTCCCCGTGAAACTGCTCTAAATTCGGGAGGGCTTGCAGGGACTGCTCCCCTTCCCTTTGCGCGGTTGACTTTTTGGGCCGACATGGTAAAATGAAGTGTCTTAAAATTCCATTTTTCGCCTTTGTTGGGGAGAACGACTATGCAGCTTAACCTGTCCACAGACTATGCCATTCGTGCGGTGCTGTACCTCAGCACCGTTGACCGTTCTGCCGACTCGGCAGAGCTTTCCGAGGCGCTGTGCGTGCCGCAGCACTATCTGCTGAACATCTGCGCAAAGCTGCGCCGAGCAGGCATTCTGGTCTCCGTTCCCGGGCATGGCGGCGGCATCCGTCTGGCCCGGCCTGCCGGTGATATCTCCCTTGCCGATGTCATCTCCGTGCTGGAGCCGAATTCTCATCTGAACCGCTGTCTTGCGGACGATCAGTACTGCAGCCGGAACGCCGTACAGCTCTGCCCGGTCCATGATGTCTATTGCGAGGCACAGAAGGCGCTGGATGATGTGTTCCGCATCACCTTTGCGGAGTTGGTGCGCCGCGGAAAGGAAAAAGAACGCTGAAAAACGCTTCCTGTCTGTACGCAGACAGGAAGTTTTTTTACTTTCTTTTTATCCCGCTTTCATAAAACCCCGCTTTTCTTCTTCTATATTTCATGGTACAATACCTTACATTCTCAGGAAGGGAAAGGACTGCATTTATGAACAACATCTGGCACGATATCGACCCCCGGCGCATTCAGGCCGAGGATTTCATCACTGTCGTGGAAATTCCGAAGGGCAGCAAAAAGAAGTACGAACTGGATAAGGCGACCGGCCTCATCATTCTGGACCGCATCCTCTACACCTCCACCCACTACCCCGCCAACTACGGCTTCATTCCCCGCACCTACGGCGACGATCTGGACCCGCTGGATGCCCTGGTGCTTTGCTCGGAAGCGCTGGAGCCGCTGACGCTGGTCCGCTGCTATCCCATCGGCGTGATTTCCATGATCGACGGTGGGCGCAACGACGAAAAGATCATCGCCATTCCCTTCAGCGACCCGACCTATAATTCCTATCACGATATCAGCGAGCTTCCACACCACATTTTCGACGAGATGTCCCATTTCTTCCAGGTCTACAAGGCCCTGGAAGGCAAGGAGACCGCCGTCAACGAGGTAAGCGGCCGCGAGGCTGCCTTGCAGATCATTCACAGTGCCATGGAGAACTATGACCGGCACTTCGCCGGCAAAGAGTGAGCACGAACGGAGGAACATCATGCAACTTCTGATTCGCCAGCGGGTCTTCTCCTGGTCGGATACCTATGATGTTTACGACCAGTTTGAAAACCCCAAGTACTTTGTCAAGGGCGAGGTATTCTCCCTTGGCCACGTGATCCACATCTATGACCGGCAGCAGCGGGAGTTGGGCTGCATCCGCCAGCGGCTGCTGACCCTGATGCCCAAGTTCGAGCTGGAGCTGAACGGGCAGTTTCTGGGTGAGATCAAAAAAGAATTCACTTTCTTCCGCCAGCGCTACTACCTGGAATATAACGGCTGGGAGATCGATGGCGGTTTTCTGGGCTGGGACTATTCCGTCATGGATGGGGAGCGCACGGTCATGTCCATCTCCAAAGAACTGTTCCACTGGGGCGACACCTATGTGCTGAACATTGCTGATCCCCGGGACGAGGTACTCTGTCTCATGGCGGCCATCGCCATCGACGCCGCAAACTGCGGCAACAGCAATTAGCACAAAAACAAAAAGCTCCGGCAGGTGGTTTGCCTGCCGGAGCTTTTCTTTCTCATTCCGTAAAAAAGCACGCGGCGCCATGGCCGTTTTCCCTCTTCCGCCAGTCAGGGGTCTGGGTGCGGCACCGCTCCGATGCCATGGGGCACCGTGGATGAAAGGCGCACCCCTCCGGCGGGGACGCAGGGTCCGGCAATTCCCCGGGCAGTACCGCGGGCCGGGGCGCATCCGGGTCGGGAACCGGCGCCGCGTTCAGCAGTGCCCTGGTATAGGGGTGCATGGGGCAGGAAAAAATCTCTTCCGTAGGGCCGCACTCTGCAAAGCGTCCCAGATACATGACCGCCGTCTCTCCGCAAAGCTGCCGCACCGCCCGCAGATCATGGGAGATGAACAACAGTGCCATGTGTCGCTCGCTCCCCACCCGGTCCAGCAGAGCCAGGATCTGCTCCCGGCTCTCCCCGTCCAGTGCGGAGACTGCCTCGTCGCACACCAGAAGCTCCGGTCCTCCCGCAATGGCCCGGGCAATGGCCGCCCGCTGCCGCTGTCCCCCGGACAGCCGCTGAGGGACAGCGTTCCAGAACTGCGGCTCCAGTCCCACCGATTTCAGCGCCGAGGAAGCAAGCATCTCCCTCCGGTCGCGCTCCCGGACGCCCTGATAGTGCAGGGAGGCGCAGATCGCCTCCCACACCGTTTTCCGCGGGTGGAAGGACCCCAGCGCATCCTGAAAAATAAGGCCCATGTTCCGCCTCGCACGGCGGAGCGCCTCCCCCATCAATTCCGAAAGCTCCTCCCCGTGAAAGCGGATGCTGCCCTCATAGGGCGGCCCGAGAGTCAGCACGGCGCGGCCTAAGGTGCTCTTCCCGCAGCCGGACTCCCCTACGATTCCAAGCCGTTCTCCTGCATTTAATGTAAAGCTTATTCCATTTACAGCTCTTAGGCGCTGTTTCCCGCCAAAAAGGCCGCTCTGGGGATAGGAAACGCGGAGATTTTCCACGGCCAGCAGGTCAGAAATCATGCTGCCCGCCCCCTTCCGTCACACCGGCCGACGATAGCAGGCGCCTGGTCTGTGGGTGCTGCGGCGCGCGGAACAGTTCCCGCACCGCGCCCTCTTCCACAGTACGACCGCCCTCCATCACTGCTACGCGGTCTGCCATAGAAGCCACGACCCCCATGTCGTGAGTGATGAGCAGCAAAGCCATATGGCGTTTTTCCTGCTCCCGACGGAGAAGCTCCAAAATCTGTGCCTGAATGGTCGTATCCAGTGCGGTGGTGGGCTCGTCTGCAATGAGGAGCCGCGGGCGGCTGGCCAGTGCGATTGCCAGCATGGCCCGCTGGCACATACCGCCGGACAGCTGATGGGGATAGGCCCGGCTCTGCCGCTCCGGCGCGGGAAAGCCCACCTCCCGCAGCAGCGTCAGCATCTCCTGTTTTACGGCAGCCCGCTCCCGCTTTTCCCCAAGGCGCAGCACCTCCTCGATCTGCCAGCCGATGGTGCGCACAGGGTCCAGCGCGGCGGCCGGCTCCTGAAACAGGATGGCGGCGCAGTTCTTCCGCACCGCCCGCCAGGCCCGCTGATCTGCCCCTGCCATGGGGACTCCGTCCCACCGAATTTCGCCGCCCGTTACCGCACCGTTTGACGGAAGCAGACCCAGCAGGGCCAGACTGGTCACGCTTTTCCCGCAGCCGGACGGGCCGACCAGGCAGAGGGTCTCCCCCTCCGAAACTGAAAAGGTGACGTTTTTGACCGGTACGGCGGTCCTGCCCCCCATGGCAAAGGAGACCTCCAGCCCGTTGACCTTCAAAATCGGCCTTGCTTCGTTCATACGCCGTCCTCTCCTCCGGGCCGGAACACGCGCTGCAGGCCCTCTCCCACCAGATTGACCGACAGCACCGTGACCAGAATACATATCCCCGGCGGCAGCCAGACCCACGGCCGCCCCACCAGAACGGAAAGCTGTGAGGCGTAATGGATCAGGTTGCCCCAGGAGGCCTGAGGCGTCCGAATGCCAACGCCGAGGAAGCTGAGGGTGGACTCCGACAAAATCCCCCGTCCCACGCGGAAGGCCAGCGCGGCCCACACCGGCGCCATGGCGTCGGGGAGCACCTCTTCCAGCAGAAGCTGCCCGGCGGTTGCACCGCTCAGGCGGGCGGCAGCCAGATAGGGGCGCTTGCGGATGGACACCGTCTCGCTGTACGTCATCCGCGCAATGACCGGCCAGCCCATGATGCCGATGATCAGGAGCACATGCAGGGTAGACGGCCCCCACAATGTCACCAGGCACAGGGTGACCACCAGACTGGGAAAACACTGAAACACATCTGCAAGGCGCATAATCCAAAATTCCCACCGCCCGCGGCCGTATCCCGCCAGCACGCCGAGGGGTGCGCCGAGGATGATGCTGATAGCGGCGGAGGAAACGCCCACCGCCAGTGAGGTGCGCCCTCCCGCCAGAAGACGGGCCAACAGGTCCCGCCCCACGTCGTCCGTCCCCAACCAATGAGCGCTGGAAGGCGGTGCCCAAAAGCCGGAAACGGTGTCCACGCTGTTGGGCCCCCAGAGGAGGAAAAACGGCAGAACCACCACTGCGGCAAGCTCCAGCAGCAGGATAATAAGACCCAGCCGCGCCCTTTTCTCCCGCCAAAGGCCGCGGAACACGGCCCGGGGGCTCATCGTTCCCCTCCTTCATAGGTCACTCGCGGGTCGGCAAGACCCAGCAGAAGGTCCAGAAGCAGGTTGGCCCCCAGCACCGCCAGGGCAATCAGCACCGTGACCCCCATGACCACGGCATAATCCCGGTTCTGAATGGCAGACAGCATCAGGCTGCCCATTCCGGGCCAGCCGAAGATGCGCTCCACCACGACGGAGCCGCCGATCACGTGGGGAATATGGCTCAAAAGGGCCGTCAGTACCGGCCGGACGGCGTTGCGAAGCCCGTGGCGGATCGCGACACAACACCCAGAAAATCCGCGGCTGCGGACCGCAGTGATAAAGGACTGTGTCATCACCTCGGCCATAGCGCTGCGGGTCTGCTTCAAAAGGCTGCCCAGATTGGTGACGGCGATCACACAGGCCGGCAGCACCAGATGGGAAAGGAGGTCGCCGAAGCTGCCGCTTCCGCCGGAGGCATACATGCCGGAGGCCGGGAACCAGTGCAGACGCACCGCGAAAAGGTAGATTGTCAGAAGACTGATAAAAAAACCGGGCAGCCCGGAGCCCGCAAAGGCCAGCAGCGTGGACACGCGGTCCACGGCGGAGCCCGGCCTGCAGGCTGACAGGATACCCAGCGGAAGCGCAGCCGCCACCGCCAGCAGAACGCCGCTTCCCGTCAAAATCAGGGACGGAATCAGCCGCTGGCGGATGACCTGCATGACCGTCTGCCCGCTCTGGTAAGAGCGACCCAGGTCACCCCGCAGCAGCCCCCCCACCCAGCGCACATAGCGGACGGGAATGGGCTGATGCAGGGAAAGCGCTGCCTCCGCGGCGGCCTGATCGGCGGCGGAGTGCTCTCCTCCGGCGAGATCGGCAGCCGTTCCAGGTGCGAGCTGCAGCATAAGAAACACAGCCAGCGTCACCCCGAAAAACACAGGGGCGGCGGTCAAAACGCGCTTTGCGAAATAAGTTGCCATGAGATTCATTCCTCCTGCACTTCCGGCCCAGAGGGCACAGGCATAAACTGCCTTACGGAGGTCAAAACGATTCAGCTTTTACGCCACTCCCACACGTTTTCATTGCAGTTGGAAGCGGATACGCTGTCAATGCACGCCACGGTCTTGGACTGGACGTGGAGTGAGCGGGAAAACCAGAGGGGAACAAAGGGCATTCCCTGCCGCAGGTGCTCCTCCAGCGCGGCCACCGCGCCTTTTTTCGCTCCTTCGTCCTCTGCACTGCGGACCGCCGCAATCTCTGCCGCGTAACGGTTCAGCTCCTCCTCATCGATATGGAACAGGTTGTTGTTGGGCGTTAGTCTCGGCTCAGTGAACCACAGTGGGAGCACGGAGGGGGTATGGCTGGCGATGGCGAGGTCATAGCTTCCGTTCGTCATCCCAGCGAAGAGGGCGGCGGAATCCACCGTCTCGATCTCCACCGTGATGCCCGCCTCCGCAAGGTTCTGCTGCATCAGAGCAGCTAATCCGGCACGGCTGGATATGGTAGCAAGTTTTAATGCTTTACACTCATTGTTTTCCGCTATTTCGCTGGCTTTTTCCACGTTGCGGCTCCAGCTTTCCTCCGGCGCATACGCGCTGCCAGGCAGAATAGAAGATGCGGTCACTTCCCCCAGGCCGTTGGTGTTCTGCTGACACAGCAGATCCTTGTCCAGAGCAAGGTCGATGGCCTGCCGGATGGGCTGAGAGACGGTCTCGTTGTTGATCATCAGCTCGTAGAAGGTCGTTGGGTTCTCCCCCTCCTCCACGGTGAAACCGGCATCCCGGGCCACCTGCGCGTTTTCTTCCGAAATGCTGCCGCCGATGGCATAATAGTCCAAATCGCCGGACAGGAGTGAGGTAAGCAGGCTCGTCTTATCCATCACGGTGATGACCAGCTCGTCGAACCCCGGCGCGCCCAGCTGATAGTCCGGATTCGCCTTCAGCGCCAGGCGGCTGCCCACCACCTCTTCCGCGAACAGGCACGGGCCAGACCCCACCGGTGCCTGCCACAGGTCCAGCTCCATAACATCCGCCGGGGCCGTATCGCCGATCAGGTGGGTGGGGAGAACATAAAATTCCCGATTGCGCGCCAGCAGGAATTCCTCCGGCGTGGTGCGCGCCTTGAAGGTGAGCTTTAAGGTGTGCTCGTCCACCGCTTCCGCGCCCACGGAGTTTTCTCCCGTGGCCACACCGTTTTCATCGGTCCCGGTGAAAACGGAAAAGTTGCTGCGGCCATAGGCGGGGCACTCCGGATCCGTCACAAGGCGGAAGGTATCCACCCAGTTCTGCGCCGTCACCGGGGTACCGTCATGGAAGGCGGCGTTCTCATCCAGATGGAAAAGGATCGCATATCCGCCGTCCGCACTCTCCCAGCTTTTCGCCGCCCGGGGAGACAGGGTCCCGTCCCCGTGGACATAGGCAAGTCGGTCGTAGAGCTTGTCATAGATCAGGCGGGCATAGTTGCTGCCGGAAATGCTGTTGTAGGGCATCAGGGAATCCCAGGCCCCGGCAATGCCGTAACGCACCACCGTTCCGGCCGTTTCATTCCCCTGCTGCCTGCTGCAGCCGGACATGGCGCCCACCAGCAGCACCGCGGCCAGAAGAAGGGCGAAAAAACGTCGTTTTTTCATTCCACAGTCACCGATTTGGCCAGATTGCGTGGCTTATCGATATCGCATCCGCGCATGAGCGCCACATAGTAGGCAAACAACTGCAGGGGCACCACGTCCAGCGAGGGCAGCAGCATGGGGTGAATCTCCGGCACCAGAATGGCAGCATCCACGCTCTTGCGCAGCTCTTCCGCCTGGTGCTCGGTGGCAAGACCCAGCACATCCGCGCCTCGGGCCTTGACCTCTTTCACGTTGCTCATGAGCTTTTCAAACAACGCGTCGCAGCTTGCAAGGGCCACCACCAGTGTCCCGTCCTCTACCAGAGAGATGGGGCCGTGCTTCAGCTCGCCGGCGGCGTACGCCTCGGAGTGGATATAGCAAATCTCTTTCAACTTCAGCGAGCCTTCCAGGCTGACGGCGTAGTCCAGATTCCGGCCGATGAAGAAGACGGATTCATGGTTGAAGTACAACGCCGCGTAGTGCTGAATATCCTCTTTATGGGCCAGAATTTCCTCAATTTTAGAGGGGATGGTGAGCATTTCCCGGATAATGGCGGCGTAATCCGCGTCGGAAATGGTACCCAGAAGCTCCGCAAATTTCAGGCCCAGCAGATAGGTGACTGCTAACTGGGTGGAGTATGCCTTGGTGGTGGCCACCGCGATCTCCGGCCCGGCCCAGGTGTAGATCACGTCATCCGCTTCCCGGGCGATGGTGGAGCCCACCACGTTGCAGATGGCCAGCACGCGGGCGCCCAGGCGCTTTGCCTCCCGCATGGCGGCCAGGGTATCGATGGTCTCGCCCGACTGGCTGATGACCAGGGCAAGGGTCTTATCGGTCACAATGGGGTCGCTATAGCGGAATTCGGACGCCAGCGCCACCTCTACCGGCTTGCGCAGCAGCTTTTCCAGATTGTACTTTGCCACCATGCCCACGTAGTAGGAGCTTCCGCAGGCGATCACATAGATCTTGTCCATGGTCTCCAGATATTCCTTGGTAATGGAGAAGTCGTCCAGCACCACCCGTCCGTTCTGGATGCGGGGGAACACCGTGTCGCGGATGGCCTTGGGCTGTTCCATGATCTCCTTGATCATAAAGGTCTCATAGCCGCCCTTTTCCGCCGCTGAGATCTCCCAGTCCACATGGTGCTGCTCTTTTTCCACCGGCTGTAAATAGCTATCATACACCTGAACGTGGTCCCGGTCGATGATGGCCAGCTCCCCGTCGTCCAGATAGTAGACCTCGCGGGTATACTTGATGACCGCCGTCACGTCGGAGGCCAGCATGTTAAAGCCCTCGCCCAGCCCCACGATCAGGGGGCTGTCCTTCCGGACGGCGATGAGCTTATCCGGGCAGTCCACACACAGAATGCCGAAGGCATAAGCGCCCTTGATCCGGCTCAGCACCTTGGAAATGGTGCCCATCAGGTCGCCGTCGTAGTAATACTCCAGCAGCTGAGCCACCACCTCGGTGTCCGTCTGGGACGTGAAGTGCGCGCCCTTATTCTGCAGGAATTCCTTGATCTGCATGTAGTTTTCGATGATGCCGTTATGCACCACGGCAAAATGGCCGCCCTCGCTGACCTGCGGATGGGCGTTCACATCGGACGGCGCGCCGTGGGTGGCCCAGCGGGTGTGCCCCAGTCCGATGGTCCCCCTCATGTTCTTCCCGCCGGCCAGCAGGTCGGACAGCACCTGAAGGCGGCCCTTCGCCTTGACCACCTGAAGGCCCGCTTCCTCATCCCAGACCGCAATGCCGGCCGAATCGTATCCTCTATATTCCAACCGGGAAAGGCCGTCCAGCAGAATGGGAGCGACCTCTTCCGCGCCAACGTATCCAACGATACCGCACATATTTCGTACCCTCCTAAATCTTGTTAAGGCACCTGCTCTGCGTTTCTCCGCAAAGCATTATAGTTTATTATATATGCTGTACGGCATGAAATCAACGAAAAATTCTCGCAGATAAGCACAAAAGGACGGCCGCGATGCGGCCGTCCTTTGTCCGTTTCCTCATTCCATGTTTGTATAGCCCATCAGGAATTCATCCACGGCGCGGGCCGCGCCTCTTCCCTCCGCGATGCCCCAGACCACCAGGGACTGCCCCCGGCGCATATCCCCGGCGACAAATACGCCGGGAACGGAGGTAGCATATCCCTCTGGCGAGGTCTTTACGTTGGTGCGGGGGGTAAGTTCCACGCCGAAGTCCTCCGCCACATAGCTCTGGCAGCCCAAAAAGCCCGCCGCGATGAGCAGCAGCTCGCAGGGCAGCTCTTCCTCGCTGCCCTCCACCTCGGACATCACCGTGCGGCCATCCGCCTTTTTCGGCGTCAGCTTCACCGTTTTCAGCGCCCGGACATTGCCCTTTTCATCGGCCCGAATTTCCTTGACCGTGGTCTGGTAAATGCGGGGATCGTGACCGAAGACCGCGATGGCCTCCTCCTGGCCATAATCGGTCTTGCACACCCGGGGCCACTCCGGCCAGGGGTTCTGCGCCGTGCGGCTGTCCGGCGCCTTGGGCATCATCTCCAGCTGCACCACTGACCTGCACCCGTGGCGGATGGAGGTGCCTACGCAGTCGTTGCCCGTGTCGCCGCCGCCCACGATGACCACATGCTTGTCCTTCGCAGAGAGATAGCTTCCCTCCCGAAGGCCGGTATCCAGCAGGCTTTTGGTGGTGGAGGCAAGAAAGTCCACGGCGAAGTGGACGCCGCTAAGTTCCCGTCCCGGCACGTTCAGGTCCCGGGGGTTCTTCGCCCCACAGCAGAGGATCACGGCATCAAACTGCTCCCGCAGCTCTTTGGCGGCCACATCCCGCCCCACGTCGACGCCGGTGCGGAAGGTGACCCCTTCCTGCTCCATCAGCGCCACCCGGCGCAGTACGATCTGCTTTTCCAGCTTCATGTTGGGGATGCCGTACATCAGAAGGCCGCCGGGACGGTCCTCCCGCTCGAACACCGTGACGGAATGTCCCCGGTGATTAAGCTGATCGGCGCAGGCAAGGCCAGAGGGACCGGAGCCGATCACCGCCACGTGCTTTCCTGAGCGCACGGCGGGAATGCGCGGCTTTATCAGCGCATGCTCCCAGGCGTACTCAACGGTGCCAAGTTCGTTTTCCTTGACGGTGACCGGGTCCCCGTGGAGGCCGCAGGTGCAGGCTGCCTCACAGAGGGCCGGGCAGACCCGACCGGTAAACTCTGGGAAATTGTTGGTCTTGTTCAGTCTCTGATATGCATGGGC
Source organism: uncultured Oscillospiraceae bacterium (assembly GCA_934646175.1). Classification (GTDB taxonomy): domain Bacteria; phylum Bacillota; class Clostridia; order Oscillospirales; family Oscillospiraceae; genus CAKUEI01. The sequence goes on along the minus strand of CAKUEI010000001.1, from coordinate 20,044 downwards.
AAAATTCCCGGTGTAGATCAGGTCGTTCCACTCCGGCACCAGATTGTGCAGCGGACAGCCCGTGAACATGCCATTGAGCTGCACGCCGGACTGGCAGAAGGGCACACCGCAGTCCATGCAGCGGGCACCCTGTGTGCGCCGCTCTTTCTCCGGCAGACGGGGGTGGAATTCGTTCCAATGCTGAATGCGCTCCAGCGGCGTTTCGGAAGGGTTCCCCTTCCGGTCATATTCCAAAAATCCAGTCGGCTTTCCCATTTCAATGCCCCCCTTATGCCTTGCGCGCGGCGTAAAACGCCTCGATCTGCGCCTGTTCGTAGCTCATGCCCTTTTCCTCAAACTGCGCGGTCAGGCGCAGCATCCGGTCATAATCCCTGGGTAGGATCTTCTTGAACGCGGCGACGTTCTTCTCAAAGTCTCTTAGGATGGCCCCCGCCTTTTTCGAGCCGGTGGCCTCGTAGTGCTCGGTCAGCATCTGGCGCAGCTCTTCCTGATCGTGCTTTTCCGTCACCGGATCCATGGAGACCAGCTCCTTGTTGACGCGCATGTAAAGGTCGTTTTCCGCGTCCCACACATAGGCAATGCCGCCGGACATACCGGCCGCGAAGTTTTTGCCCGTGCGGCCCAGCACCACGACCCGGCCGCCGGTCATGTACTCGCAGCCGTGATCGCCGACCCCTTCCACCACCGCATAGGCGCCGGAATTTCGGACGGCGAAGCGTTCGCCCGCCACGCCGCAGATGAATGCCTTGCCCGAGGTGGCGCCATAGAGGGCCACGTTGCCGATGATGATGTTCTCGCCGGGCTCAAATACGCTCCCCTTGGGTGGATAGACGATCAGACGGCCGCCGGAAAGGCCCTTACCGAAGTAGTCGTTGCTGTCCCCTTCCAGCTCCAGGGTCAGTCCCTTGGGGATGAATGCGCCAAAGGACTGACCGCCGCCGCCCTTGCAGTGAATGACGAAGGTATCATCCGCCAGCTTGTCCCCGTGCAGCCGGGTGATGTCGCTGCCCAAAATCGTACCCAGCGTGCGGTCCGTGCTGGAGACCGGAATGGAAACGCTCTTCTTCTCGCCCTTTTCCAGCGCACCCTTCAGCTTCTTTTCCAGTACCTTCAGGTCCACGGTCTTCTCCAGGCCGAAATCGTAGACGTCCGCCGGGTCGAAGTGGGTTTTCACCTCTGTGCTGCCCGCATAGGGGTTATTCAGAATGGCGGAAAGGTCCACGGTGGCCGCCCGCTCGTTCACTGCATGCTCCCGCACCCGCAGAAGGTCGGTGCGGCCCACCAGTTCCTCCACCGTGCGGACGCCCAGCTTCGCCATGTGCTCCCGCAGCTCCTGTGCGATAAAGCGCATGAAGTTCACCACGTATTCCGGCTTGCCCGCAAAGCGCTTGCGCAGCTCCGGGTTCTGGGTGGCAATGCCCACGGGGCAGGTGTCCAGATTGCACACCCGCATCATGACGCAGCCCATGGAGACCAGCGGCGCGGTGGCAAAGCCGAATTCCTCCGCACCCAGCATACAGGCGATGGCCACATCCCGGCCGCTCATGAGCTTGCCGTCGGTCTCCACCACCACGCGGGAGCGCAGCTCGTTTTGAATGAGGGTCTGATGGGTCTCTGCAAGGCCCAGCTCCCACGGAAGTCCGGCATTGTGGATGGAGGTGCGCGGCGCGGCGCCGGTGCCGCCGTCGTACCCAGAGATCAGCACCACCTGGGCCCCTGCTTTCGCAACGCCGGCGGCGATGGTGCCCACCCCCGCCTCGCTGACCAGCTTGACGGAAATGCGGGCCTGCCGGTTGGCGTTTTTCAGGTCGTAGATTAGCTGGGCCAGATCTTCGATGGAGTAAATATCATGATGGGGCGGCGGGGAGATCAGGGTGACGCCGGGAGTGGAATACCGGGTTTTGGCGATCCAGGGATACACCTTGCCCGCGGGAAGATGTCCGCCCTCGCCGGGCTTTGCGCCCTGTGCCATTTTGATCTGGATCTCCTTGGCGGAGACCAGATATTCACTGGTGACGCCGAACCGGCCGGAGGCCACCTGCTTGATGGCGGAGCACCGGTCGCTGTGCAGCCGCTCCGGCCGTTCGCCGCCTTCGCCGGAGTTGGACTTGCCCCCCAGCAGGTTCATGGCCACGGTCATGCACTCATGGGCCTCCTGTGAGATAGAGCCGTAGCTCATGGCACCGGTCTTGAAGCGTTTTACGATGGAGTCCACGCTCTCCACCTCGTCGATGGGGATGGGCTCGTCGGCGTAGCACATTTCCATCAGGCCCCGGAGGGTGTGGGGCTTCGTTTCGTCGTCCACCAGGGCGGTATACTGCTTGAACAGGCCGTAATCCCCCCGTTTCGTTGCCTCCTGCAGCAGATGAATGGTCTGGGGGTTATACATATGGTCTTCCCGGCCGGAACGGGCCTTGTGGGCGCCCTGACTGTCCAGTGTGGGGTCGATGCCAAGGCCGAGGGGATCGAAGGCCTTGGTGTGGTTCTTGTCCACCAGAGTTTCGATCTCCTTCAGGCCGATGCCCTCCACCCGGGAAACCGTTCCGGTGAAGTACTCTTCGATCACGGAGCTTGCAATGCCCACCGCCTCGAAAATGCGGGCGGACTGGTAGGACTGAATGGTGGAGATGCCCATTTTGGAGGCGATCTTCACAATGCCGTGGAGGATAGCCTTGTTATAGTCGTTCACCGCCGCGGAGTATTCCTTATCCAGTGTGCCGTTGTCGATCATGGCCGCGATGGTGTCCTGCGCCAGATAGGGGTTGACGGCCCGGGCGCCATAGCCCAGCAGGGTGGCGAAATGATGCACCTCCCGCGGCTCCGCTGACTCCAGGATCACCGACACCGCCGTGCGCTTTTTTGTGCGCACCAGGTACTGCTCCATGGCGGACACCGCAAGCAGGGACGGGATGGCCACATGGTTTTCGTCCACCCCGCGGTCGGAGAGGATAAGGATGTTTGCCCCGTTCCGGTAGGCCCGGTCCGCCATGACGAACATGCGGTCCAGCGCCCGCTTCAGGGGAGTGTTTTTGTAATAGAGGATGGAGATGGTCTCCACATGGAAGCCCGGCTTCTTCATCTCGCGGATCTTCATCATATCCACCGAGGTGAGAATAGGATTTTTCACCTGCAGCACCCGGCAGTTCTCCGCCTTTTCCTCCAGCAGGTTGCCGTCGTCGCCGATGTAGACCGTGGTGTCCGTGATGACCTCTTCCCGCAATGCGTCGATGGGCGGATTGGTCACCTGAGCGAACAGCTGCTTAAAGTAGCTGAACAGGGGCTGATCGTGGTTGGACAGCACCGCCAGCGGAATGTCGATGCCCATTGCCGCGGTGGGCTCCGCCCCCGTTTTCGCCATGGGCAGGATGGTGGTCTTCACGTCCTCATAGGTATAGCCAAAGGCCTTCTGCAGCCGGCACAGCTCGTCCGGGGTATAGCGCTGCACCCGGTGATTGGGGATGGGCAGGTCTTTCAACCGGACCAGATTCCGGTCCAGCCACTCGCCGTAGGGCTGCCGGGCGGCATAGCGCTCCTTCAGTTCCTGATCGTCGATGATGCGGCCCTGCACCGTATCCACCAACAGCATTTTGCCCGGCTGCAGGCGAGATTTCTTCATGATGCGCTCCGGCGGGATGTCCAGCACGCCCACCTCCGAGGAGAGGATGAGCTGCCCGTCCGCTGTCACATAATAGCGGGAGGGGCGCAGGCCGTTGCGGTCCAGCACCGCGCCGACGCTGTCGCCATCGGAAAACAGGATGGAGGCCGGGCCGTCCCACGGCTCCATCAAAATGGCATAGTACTGATAAAGGTCCTTTTTCTCCCGGGAGATCGTCGGATCGTTGCCCCATGGCTCCGGGATACAGATCATCACCGCCAGTGGCAGTTCCATGCCGCTCATGACCAGAAATTCCAGCGTATTGTCCAGCATGGCGGAGTCGGAACCCGCGTTGTTGATCACGGGCAGGATCTTGTCCATATCCTCGTCCAGCACGGCGGAGGACATGGTCTCCTCCCGGGCCAGCATACGGTCCGTGTTGCCGCGGATGGTATTGATCTCGCCGTTATGCAGGATAAAGCGGTTGGGGTGCGCCCGCTCCCAACTGGGATTGGTATTGGTGGAGAAGCGGGAGTGCACCAGGGCGATGGCGCTGTCATAATCCTGATCCTGAAGGTCCAGATAGAACTTTCTCAGCTGTTCCACCAGGAACATGCCCTTATAGACGATGGTGCGGGAGGAAAGGCTTGCCACATAGGTGTTGTCGCCGGACTGCTCAAACACCCGCCGGGCAATGTACAGCTTGCGGTCGAAGGCAAGGCCCCTTTCCGTTCCCTCCGGGCGCTCCACAAAGGCCTGCTCGATGCAGGGCATTTTGGCAAGGGCCTTGTGGCCCAGGGTGCCCGGATCTACCGGAACGGTGCGCCAGCCCAGAAAGCGCATCCCCTCTTTTTCCACGATGATCTCGAACATTTTTTTGGCCTGCAGGCGCTTCAGGGTGTCTTGCGGGAAGAAGAACATGCCAATGCCGTAGTCCCGCTCGTCCTTCAGCGTGATCCCGCATGCCCCGGCGGCTTTTTTGAAGAAGTGATGGGAAATCTGCAGCAGAATGCCGACGCCGTCGCCGGTCTTCCCTTCGGCGTCCTTTCCGGCGCGGTGCTCCAGTTTTTCCACGATCTTCAGCGCATCGTCCACCGTCTGATGGGTCTTTGTGCCGTTGATGTTCACCACGGCGCCGATGCCGCAGTTGTCGTGCTCGAAGGCGGGCTCATACAGTCCCCGGCATTTTTTCTGTTCACCCAATGCAATACACCCTTTCTTACTCACAATGAAAAGTGTCCAAAGGCCGCAGCAGAACCGGCGTGACCATTCACGCCGGTTCTGTGCCCGCCTTTGGACACCATATGATCGCTATGTTCCGGAAAACAGTGTGCCGATCCGCTCCACTGCTTCCTTTGTGGCCTCCGCACTGCTAAAAGCGGTCAGCCGGATATATCCCTCGCCGCTTTGCCCGAACCCAACCCCCGGTGTAACTACCACATGGGCGCGGTTCAGCAGCGTGTCGAAAAATTCCCAGGAGGCTTTGCCGCCCGGCGTTTTGACCCAGACATAGGGAGAATCCACGCCCCCTGACGCCGAAAGGCCCGCCCTGCGCAGCCCCGTCAGAAGCGTCTCCGCATTCTTCCGGTAAAAGGCAAGATTCTCCTCCAGCTGTGCCCTGCCCTCCGGCGTATAGACGGCCTCCGCACCCCGCTGGGTGATGTAGGAAACGCCGTTAAAGCGGGCCGCCTGACGGCGGTTCCACAACCGGTTCAGGGAAACTCCTCCGCGGATAAGCGCTTTCGGCACCACCGCGTAAGCGCAGCGTACACCGGTAAACCCCGCCGTTTTGGAAAAGCTGCGGAATTCCACGGCACAGGTCTTCGCCCCTTCGATCTCAAAAATGCTGTGAGGGATGTCCGGCCGGGTGATAAACGCCTCATAGGCGGAGTCAAAGAAGATCACGGAACCGTTCCGGTTCGCGTAGTCCACCCACCGACTAAGCTCCGCGCGGTCCGCCGAAGCACCGGTAGGATTGTTGGGAAAGCAGAGGTAAATGAGGTCTGCCGCTCCCTCTTCTGGAAGGTCCGGGAGGAATCCGTTTTTCTCCAGGCAGGTCAGGTAGCAGAGCTTTGACCATCTTCCCGTTTGGGGGTCGTACTCCCCCGCCCGGCCCGCCATCACATTGGTTTCCACATAGGCGGGGTACACCGGGTCGCACACCGCCGCCGTACAGGTCCGGTCGAAGAGGTCGCCCACATTGCCGCAGTCGCTTTTTGCCCCGTCCGAAAGAAAGATCTCATCCGGGGAAAGGTCCACGCCCCGCGTCCTGTAATCTCCCTCCGCAATGGCCTCACGCAGGAACGCGTATCCCTGCTCCGGCCCATAGCCGCGGAAGGTTTCGGCTCTGCCCATTTCCTTCACGGCCTTCTCCATGGCTTCCGCTACGGCGGGGATCAGGGGGCGCGTCACATCGCCGATCCCCAGACGGATGAGCTCCGCCTGCGGGTGTGCCTCAGAATAAGCCGTCACCCGGCGCTCCACTTCGGAAAAGAGATAATTCCCAGGCAGCTTCCGGTAGTTGGGGTCAATCCTCGTCATGCGCCACACCTCCCCCTTCTTCCACATCACATTCGGCGATTGTCTCGGTGGGGCCGGTCATCCAAAGGGTCCCGGTTCCCCCCTCGCGCCGCAGCTGCAGCGCGCCGCCCGGCATGGCGACCTCCGTCTCCTCTTCGCACTGTCCGGCGGCGAACGCCGCGGCAAATGCGGCGCAGGCCCCGGTCCCGCAGGCCATAGTCTCTCCGCTGCCCCGCTCCCATACCCGCATGGTAAGGTGCGTCCGGTCTTTTACCGAAACGAACTCCACATTGGTCCCATGTGGAAAAGCCGAATGACGCTCCAGCAGGGGGCCGAGGGTTTTCACCGCCGCCTGCTCCGGTGCGGCACAAAAAAGAACGGCGTGAGGGTTCCCCACGGAAACGGGGGTAACGCAAAGATTCTCCCCTCCGGCGGAAAGGGTCATGGGCGCGCCCACCTTTGGCGTTCCCATTTGAACGCAGGCACCGTTCACCCGACCGTTTTCCCGCTGAAGGCATACCGTCCGGATGCCCGCCCTGGTCTCGATCTTCAAGCTTTCCCGTTCTGTGAGGCCGTGATCCCAGAGGTATTTCCCGAAACATCGGATCCCGTTGCCGCACATCTCCCCTTCGGAACCGTCGGCGTTAAAGATACGCATTTGAAAATCCGCTGTCCGGGAGGGCAGCACGCAAATAAGTCCGTCGCTCCCGATCCCGAAATGTCTGTCCGACCACCGGCGGGCCAAACCCGGATAGTCCCACTCGCCTTCGCGCAGGCAGTTGAGAAACAGATAGGAATTCCCCAGCCCGTGCATTTTGGTAAGGTGCATTTCTCCGCCTCCTCCGAAATAACACAAGGCGGCGGCATGTTCTGCCGCCGCCTTTCCGGTTATTCCTACGCAAGGGGGTGGCCGGTTATTCCAATGGGTGCTCCTCCAGAACCAATCGGGCCACGTCCGTCAGCTTCATGCCGCTTTCCATGCTGCGCCGCTGAAGGAATCGGTGCGCTTCCTCCTCCTCCATCTGGTTGGCGGCCATCAGCACCTCCTTGGCCCGACGGATGAGTGCCTGCTCCTCGGGGCTTCGCTGGGGCCGCACCGTTTTTTTCAGCCGGTGCTGCAGCTGAAGCAGGATGCGGACCGATGCGATCAGGTCGCTGCGGCTGACGGGGGCAGCGACCTTTAAGATGTCTTCCTCTTCGCACATGTCCAGCCGGACCTGAGATGCGATCATCAGCATGGAGCAGCCTTTCGGCAGATCGGCATACAGCTCTTCCGCCGTTCCGTCCGCCATTTTGTAGCCACAGATCACGAGATTCAGATGCTGCTGCGCGATCAAGCGCTTCACCTCGGCGCAGGAGCGGCACACGATGCTGTGCGCCGTGGCCGTGCTTTCCAGCAGCTCGGCAATGTGATCCGCATTTTTCCCGTTGCTGAACGCAAGGACAATGGTATCCATACTGTTTCGCCCCCTTTCCGGTTTTTATGGGGTCCTGCGAACGATCAGTAATTGATCATGTATTTCTCGCGCTCCCAAGAGGAAACGCGGGTGCGGTACTCATCCCATTCCTTCTTCTTGCCTTCGATATAGTTGGCCGCCACGTGGGAACCAAGGGTATCCAGAACCAACTGGTCTTGCTCCAGAGCGCGGATGGCCTCCTCCAGGGACCCGGGCAGGCTTTCGATGCCGTGGGCGGCGCGGGCCGCCTCGTCCATGGCGTAAATGTTCTCGGTGATCTCGGGGGGCGGCGTCATGCCCTTCTCGATGCCGTCCAGACCGGCGGCCAGGCAGACCGCCAGCGCCAGATAGGGGTTGCAGGACGGGTCGGGGGAACGCAGCTCGGCGCGGGCGGACTTCCCGCGGGAGGCGGGGATGCGCACCAGCGCGGAGCGGTTGGACGCGGACCATGCGATATAGCAGGGCGCCTCATAGCCGGGCACCAGACGCTTATAGGAGTTGACCAGCGGATTGGTGATGGCGGCCATGCCCTTTACGTGGGCCAGAATTCCGGCGATGAAGCTGTAGGCCTCTTTGGAAAGGCCCTTCGTGCCACTGGGATCATCGAACACATTTTTCCCGTCGCGGAAGAGGGACATATTGGTATGCATGCCAGATCCGCAGACGCCGAAGATAGGCTTTGGCATAAAGGTGGCGTGCAGACCCGCCTGCTGGGCCAGCAGCTTGACCGCCAGCTTAAAGGTCATGATATTGTCCGCGGCACGCAGCGCATCGGCGTATTTGAAGTCGATCTCATGCTGACCGGCGGCGTTCTCGTGGTGGGACGCTTCGATCTCAAAGCCCATCTGCTCCAGCGCGATGCAGATGGTGCGGCGGGTGTGCTCGCCGTGGTCCAGAGGGCCCAGGTCAAAGTAGCTCGCCTCGTCGTTTGTCTTGGTGGTCGGCTTGCCCTCCTCGTCCGTCTGGAACAGGAAGAACTCGCACTCGGGGCCCACGTTGAAGTCCGTATAGCCCATGTCCTCTGCCTTTTTCAACACCCGCTTGAGCACATAGCGGGGGTCGCCCACGAAGGGTGTCCCGTCGGTGTTATAGACATCGCAGATCAGCCGGGCCGTCTTGTGGCGGCCATGCCAGGGATACACCACAAAAGAATCCAGATCCGGGTACAAGCACTGATCCGATTCGTCGATGCGGACGAATCCTTCCACGGAGGAGCCGTCGAACATCATCTGATTGTTGACCGCCTTTTCGATCTGAGAGGCCGTGATAGCCACGTTTTTCAGCTGGCCAAAGATGTCGGTGAACTGAAGGCGGATGAACTGAATGTTTTCCTCCTTCACGATGCGAATAATGTCTTCTTTCGTGTAACCCATGATCGTCGGTCACCTTTCCCCTTCTTTTTCATGTTGAACATTTACATTTTTTGGAAATTTATAAAGAGAGGCGCCCCGCCGTCAGGTCGGAACGCCTTTGTTCACGTTTTCAGTATATCGGCCGCACAACATTCTGTCAAGGTTTGCGCCGGTGTTTTCCCGCTTTTCGCCGCAGTGGTCAAACCGATTCGTTCTACCGTCGGTCCCTTTAGGCATTTTTCCACGAAAACGTGCCTTCTTCTCTTTTGATCATACGATTTTAGTCGTCCAGTCTTCCACATTCCAGACCTGGTTGACAACCCCTTCGTAGAATTCCGGTTCATGGCTCACCAGCAGCACGGTGCCCTTGAATGCGGCCATCGCCTGCCTCAGCTCATCCTTCGCCTCCACATCCAGATGGTTGGTGGGCTCGTCCAGCACCAGAAGGTTCACCGGGCGCAGCATCAGCTTGCAGAGCCGCACCTTGGCATTTTCGCCGCCGGAAAGCACCTTCATCTGACTGGTGATATGCTCAGCCGTCAGGCCGCATTTGGCCAGTGCTGCACGCACCTCGCCGTTGGTCATGCCGGGGTACTCCGCCCAGATCTCTTCCAGCGCCGTGCGGGCGGATTTCTCCTCCTCCTGCTCGAAATAGCCGACCTCTACAAACTGATCGTGCTCCACCTCTCCGCTCACCGGCGGGATGAGGCCCAACAGGGTCTTCAGCAAGGTGGATTTTCCCAGACCGTTGACGCCCTTGATAGCGATCTTCTGATTCCGCTCCACTACAAAATTCAGCGGCCGGGTCAGCGGGTCGCCATAACCGATCACCAGATCCCGGGCGGCAATGACCTCGCGGCCGGGAGTGCGGGCGGACTGGAAGGCAAAGCTGGGCTTTGGCTTTTCTTTGGAAAGCTCGATACGCTCCATGCCGTCCAGTCGTTTCTGCCGGCTGCGGGCCATATTGGCGGTGGCGGCGCGGGCCTTGTTTCGGGCCACGAAATCCTCCAGCTGGGCGATCTCCTTCTGCTGCTTTTCGTAAGCCTGCTCCAACTGGCGCTTTTTCAGCTCGTAAAGCTCCATGTACTGGTCGTAGTTCCCAGTATAGCGAGTCAGGATGCCATTTTCCACGTGATAGACCACGTTGATCACCTGATTGAGGAAGGGTACGTCATGGCTGACCAGAATGAATGCGTTCTCGTAATTCTGCAGAAAGCGGGTCAGCCATGCAATGTGGTTTTCGTCCAGAAAGTTGGTGGGCTCGTCCAAAATCAAAATCATGGGGTTTTCCAGCAGCAGCTTGCACAGCAGCACCTTGGCGCGCTGGCCGCCGGAAAGCTGAGTTACGTCCCGATCCAGCCCGATCTCTCCCAGCCCGAGGCCGTTGGCGTATTCCTCGATTCGGGAGTCCAGCATGTAAAAGCCGCCCTGCTCCAGCATTTCCTGCAGCTCGCCCGCTTCTTCCGTCAGCTTTTCCAGCTCTTTTCCGCTGCAATCCCCCATTTTATCGTAAAGGGCCAGCATTTCCTGTTCCCAATCATACATATGAGAAAAGGCGGAGCGGAGGATATCCCGGATGGTCTTCCCTGCCTCCAGTGTACTGAACTGATCCAGATAGCCCACGGTGATATGATTGCACCAGGCGACGGTGCCCGCGTCCGGCATCAGCTTGCCGGTGAGGATATTCAGAAAAGTGGTCTTTCCCTCTCCGTTCGCGCCGATCAGGCCTACATGCTCCCCCTTCAAGAGGCGGAAAGAGGCGTCCTCCAGAATGCGGCGGCCGCCGAAATCGTGACTTACATGCTCTACGGTTAAAATACTCATACATTCTCCCTGCCGCCGCGCGGCATTCCTTTATAAATTTTTATGAATAAGAAGTTGACATTTTATATAATTGTGCGCCGAAAAATTTTGCGTTATAATATTTTTTGAACAAAAGCATATAAAAACGGTGGACTTTCCGCAGTCCATCCCGAGAGGAGTCGTGTTTTATGATCACACCGCGTGAGAACATCCTGATGGCCTATCGCCATGAAAAGCCCTATTGGATCCCTTCGCAGACGACCGACCAGAATACATGCATTCCCTCCGCACTGGAAGAAGGCCCCACCGGCCTGGGTGTCACCACGGACGGCTGGGGCGTTCACTGGCTGCTGGAACCGGGTCAGCCTGGTCCCATGCCGGATGAATCCTTCCAGCGCCTGACCGACATCACCACATGGCGGGAAAGTCTTGTCTTCCCCGACGCGGAGGCCTATGACTGGGAAGCCGCCGCTGCCAAGGACACTGCCAACTGGGACCGGGAGAACAAAATTTCCTCCGTCATCATCGTAAACGGCATGTTCGAACGGATGCATGCCCTGATGGGCATGGAGGACGCACTGTGCGCCTTCATCACCGACCCGGAAGATGCCTTTGATCTGCTTTCCGCCATTGCGGATCACAAAATCACCTATCTGAAGAAGATCGCGCAGTATTATAAGCCGGACAAAATCCAGTTCCACGACGATTACGGTGCCGTGGCAAGCCTTCTGCTTTCAGTGGATATGTGGCGGCAGTTCATCCGGCCCAACCTGCAGAAGGTGGTGGACGCCTGCCATGAGCTGGGCATGATCTACGAGCATCACTCCTGCGGCTACATCGCGCCTCTGGTGGGCGACCTGGTAGAGATGGGCGTAGATGCCTGGAATCCCGTCCAGCTGACCAACGACCCGGAGGCACTGCTGAAACAATACGCGGGGAAATTCACCTTTGTCGGCGGGTTTGACAACCTGAACGTTCTGGACCGGAAGGGCTCTACCTATGAAGAACGGTATGCCTCTATCGCCGATACGATCCGGACCCTGTCCCCTTACGGCAGCTGGGTGGCCCAGCCCGCCATGATCGACATGTCCATTGCTGAACCGCTGGTGGACGCGCTGTACGACTGCAACAAGCCGCTGATGGAGCAGCTGGGTATCAAAGCACAGAAGCCCCAGAATTACGCAAAGCAGTCTGCCTACGAGCGGGCGGATACCATTGAGGAAATGAAAGGCAAGAAGTAACTCCCCGCCCTCCGGAAAGGCGGCGGACAGCCTGTGTGCTGTCTGCCGCCTTTTTATTTTCTTCCGCTCAGGGCCCTTTCGATCTCCGAAATGGTCGGAATCGCGTCGATGGCTCCACGCTTTTGTGTGGCAAGGGAACCCGCTGTACAGGCAAAGCGCAGCAGCTCCTCCAGTTTCTTCTGCGTTAGTTCCAGCGTTCCCGCCTCCCGGCTGAGAAGGCCATAACACGCCGCACCCAGAAAGCAGTCACCCGCCCCAGTGGTGTCCACCGCCTGCACCGGAAGAGCCGGTGCAAAAGCCGTTTTTCCGCCGCAGCAGCCCCATGCCCCGCGGCTTCCGCAGGTGACAAAGGCAATCTTGCAGCCGTACCGCCTCCAAGCCTCAACGCCGCTTTCTCCGGTTCCGCAATGTCGAGAAGTTCTTCCGCTTCCTCCTCTGACAGCTTTAGGATGTCCGCAAGGGGCATGGTGTCCCGCACCGCGCGGCGCATCTCCTCCTGGTCATGCCAGAGGCCGGGGCGCAGATTGGGGTCATAGGAAATCCACGCCCCCGCCGTTTTCCCCCGATGCGCCAGTGTAAGGACCGCCGTGCGCTCCGGCTCCTCCGCCAAGGCTACGGAGCCGAAATGCAGGATCTTCGTCCGCTCCGCTGCCCAAAACGCGTTTTCCCCCGCCTCCAGCCTGGTGTCCGCAAGGCCGGTGCGGTAAAAGGAAAAGCTGCGGTCGCCCTCCGGCGAAAGATGGACGAAGGCCAGCGTAGTGTGCCGCTCTTCGTCCCGCTGCAACAGCGTGGTGTCCAATCCCGCCGCAGAAAGGGTGCGCTTGATCTGGTCGCCGAAGGCGTCATGCCCCATTCTCCCTATAAAGGTTGCGCGCTTTCCAAGTCTTGCAAGCACGCAGGCTGCGTTCACCGGAGCGCCGCCCACTTTGGGGAGGAAGCAGGTTTCCCCGCCCTCCGTTCGGGCGGGCGTCATGTCGATCAGCACTTCCCCCACGCTGAGGAAATCATAGGTCTTCTCCATGTTCTCAGCCCCCGTTCACCAGCGTATTCAGGACCTTGGCCGCCACACTGCCCGCCACATTGGCACCGCTGCCGCCGTTTTCCACCAGTACAATAAAAGCATAGGGATGCTCTTCGTCCTGAAGGAATCCGGCAAACCAGGCGTTGGGCTGCTTGCCGCCGCCCACCTCTGCCGTGCCGCTTTTGGCGCAGACGGTCATATTGGGGAACCGGGACGCGCCGTATTCGCTGGTCACATTATATGCCAGCATATCCCGCAGGGTCTCCGCCGTGTCCGCGTCCACCAGCCGGGTGGTCTGTTTCGTCCGCTCCGGTAGGTTCAATCCGCCCTCCACCTTCAGGATCAGCCGCGGCACCGCTGCCTTTCCTCCGTTCGCAATGGCGCCCATGTAGGTCATAAAGGAGCAGGGATTCACCATGTCGTTCCCCTGTCCGACGCCGCTCCAACCCAGTTCGTTTGCCGTCAGGCCGGAAAAATCCAGTGTTCCCGCCGCGGTCTTCAGGGTGCTGACCACAAAGCTACCGGTCAGTCCTGCTTTCTTCGCATAGCGCTGCAGGGTGTCCGGCCCTAACTCCACCGCCAGCTGGGCAAACACACCGTTGCAGGAGTTAGCGAAGGCGTCGTATATGTTCATGGTGCCATGAGCCTTCGGGCAGGTCACCACGCCGTCCCCCACCGTCTGCTCCCCGGTGCAGGTCCACTCCCGATCGAAAAGATCAGGGATATTCTCAATGGCGGCGGACAGGGTCACGGTCTTGAAAATGGAGCCAGGCGGGACGGTCCCGGCCAGCAGGCGGTTCACATACACGCCCTCATATCGCTCGTCCCCGTCCTGAATGTCCGGCGGATTGGCCGGGTCAAAGGTTGGATTTGACACCATGCAGAGGATCTCACCCGTTTTGTAATTGTAAACTCCTACGGTGCCCTTATGCCCGTCCAGCGCGTGGTAGGCCGCCACGTTCGCCTCTGCGGACAAGGTCAGATAGAGGTCGTTTCCCTTCCGGAAGGGGTTATACACCCCGGTCAGGGCAGCATATCCGCTGAGCTGATCGGCGAAGGCCGTCAGCGCTCCGGTGCCGATATTGCCGTTTGGGTCGCCCACCGCATGGAGGGTGGCACGGCGGATATCCTTGCTGTCGCTGTAATGGCGTTTCCCTTTCCCGTCCGCCCAGGAGAGGACGGTGCCGTCCCGGTCCAGTACCTGTCCCACCGACAGGGTACCCTGACTATTGTAAATATGCCGGTTGGCGGCAAAGGAGACCCAGCTTCCCCCGTTCAAGAAAAAGCGGAACGCAAAGATGGCGGTGCCCACCGCCAGAACCGCAGCAAGCAGCAGGCAGAGGGTCGCCCGTTTTTCGATTTTTTTCATCTGCGGCCACCTCCCGTCTGTTTCCCGGGCGCCAGCCGGTCATGGCTCCGCTCCTGATGCAGGGACGGGAGCCGGATGGCAAAGCTGGCGTTCTGTCTGGTGTCGCTTGCCTTCAAAAACGCCAGGAGGCCCCAGGAGGCCACCATGGCCGTCCCGCCGTTGGAGACGAAGGGGAAGGTCACGCCGGTCAGGGGCAGCAGGTCCACCGCCCCCAGCACATTCAGGCAGGTCTGGAACACCATCATAGAGGATGCGCCACAGGCGGCGATCACGTAAAAGCTGCTGCGGCCGGTCTGGCTGGATCGGACGGCGAACACTGCCAGCGCTACGATCACCACCACCGTCAGCAGGGCAATGATCAGCCCCCACTCCTCGCATACCATACCGAACACCAAATCGGTGTCTGCCGCCGCCACCCGGTGGAGCCATCCGTTCCCGGCTCCTACGCCGATCAAACCGCCGGAGGCCGCGGCGGACATGGCGCGGGTCTGCTGGTAACCGCTACCCGCCGAGGCATTCTGCCATGCGTGGCCCCAGGTGGCAAACCGGTTCAAAATGTAAGGTTTCACGGCCTGAACCACCAGAATGGCGAACACCGCGCCGCCACAGATCAGCGTCAGCGTGCCCCAGTCCCCCGAACGGAGGAAGGCGATGACCAGAAAGGTGACGAAGAAGATGGCCGCCGTACCGAAATCGCTCATCAGTGCAAGGCTACCCAGGCAGATGAAGGTCAGCAGCATGAAAAGTCCCAGATTCCGCTTGCGGAACAAACGATCCAGCGTGGCCGCCCCGGCGAAAACATAGCACGCCTTCGCAAGCTCCGACGGCTGAAGGGACAGTCCCCCCAGATGGATCCAGTTGGCCGCGCCGAACTGCGTGGGAACCCCCAGCACCAGCGTCAGGGACACCAGGCCGATGGCCGCTGCGCTCATGAGCCAGCGGATGCGCTTGACCCGCTCCAGATCGCGCATAAAGCTCCCCAAAATCAGGAACACCAAAACACCCAGCACCATGGCGCAGAACTGTTTTGGCAATGCCGGCGTGTTGGAAGAGCAGGTGATGCAAAGCGAAAGGGTGGAGAGAAAAAATGCCATGACCTCCATTTCAAAGCCCACTTGTCTTAAACGGCGCAGCACCAGAAAATAGCACCACATCACCGCGATCAGCCCCGCGAACACCAGCGGGATGGCGATCGATGCCCCCTCCCCTTCGCTGAGGATGAGCTGAAACATTGCAAGGGCCTGAAACAGAGTGAGCAGGACCGCCTCCAGCTGCCACGGAATGGGGCGGTAAGCCTTCCGCCGACGGCGGTATTTCTCCTTTTCCTCCGATGAGACCGGGAGGAGGACGGTCTCCACCCCGCCAAGGGCGATCACATCGCCGTACTTCACCGCCGCCTTTTCTCCGGTGGGCTTTCCGTTCACCGTGATGCCGCCTTTGGAATCAAGGTCGTAAATGGTCCAGGTGTCGTCCTCCGCCCGAATGAGGGCAGCGTGCTGGCGGGAGATGGTGGGGTAATTCAGGATGACATCCGCCTTTTCGCTGCGACCCATGATGTTCTCCCAGTGGGTCAGCACCTCTTTCCCGCCGTTCGGCAGCATGAGGTAGGCCCACACCTCCGGAAGGCACGGCACCTTGAAGAGCGACCGAATGGCCCGGATCACGATGACCAGTGCCAGAACGGGAAGTGCCAATCGTACCAGAAAGGAATACCACATGCCAAGCTGCGGCACTGAGGCAAGGGTCGCCGTGAAGGCATCCATCCCCTTCTGCAGGGCAAGCGCCCAGTTTTCCATGGTTCCACCTCCTGACAAACGCGCAGAGCTCTGCGCGAAGCGTTCTGATCGGCTTATTATACCGCGCCGCCGGGCAGAAAGCAAACACCGTTTCCCCGTTCCGGCCCTTCGCCTGCGGAGACGGCGGCGTTTCCCAGGTCCGCTCATACTTTTTGTGAATACTTTGAAAGCCTTTTTGGAATATCGCACAACCCTTATCATCTTTCGTAAAAATTCTTATGAACTTCCACGAAAAAGGACTACACAATTTTAAATTTGCACGTTATAATAGATGCAGGTAAACAGATCCGGCTTCCCGGGATTCCTTCCGGCAACCGGTGTCCTTGGAGAGGGACATGAAAAACTACTACTCTTACGAAATTCGAGGATTTGTGTTATGTATGAGTTCAGACCGATCGCAGACCGCATCGAAAGAATGCGCGCAAAAGTCCGTGACAGACTGATCGTCGCGGATGCTGCCAAAGCCCGTCTGAGACTGGAAGCGTCTCAGAAATACCATGATTATCCCCCCATGCTGGCAAAGCCCTACATGTCCCTGTACGTCCTGTCCAACATGCCCATCGACATCGTGGAAGATGAATACTTCGCCGGCGATGTGGGCAACAAGGGCTGGGGCGACGCCAACGCCATGTTCTGGCTGTGGGTGGACATCGAGCACACCTGGCCCATCATGGAGGACGGCCTGCACCATGCCCCCAAGGATGATCCTCTCTACTCCCTGCAGGATCTGGCCATCGCGCCCGACGAGCTGAAGGAACTGCGCGCGATCGCCGCGGAGCAGGCTTCCGTTTACGGCAAATTCTTCCCGCCCGAGGAGTGGCTGCCCGACGGCGCCCGCGAGTTCTTCGCCCTGCAGGCTTCCGACTATGGCAAGATCGGCGGCTTCCCCACCATGCTGCCTCCGGGACATCTGACCCCCGGCTTCCAGAACATTCTGAAGCGCGGCTATGCGGACATCCGCAAGCAGGCTCAGGACTGGTTGGACGCCCACGAGGGCAACGTTCAGGGCAACGACATGGGCCACTACATCTTCTATAAGGCCGCTACCGTGGCCTGCGACGGCGCCGAGGTGCTGCATCGCCGTTATGCTGCTCTGGCCCGCGAAAAGGCCGAGACGGCCGCCACCCCCGAGCGCAAGGCCGAGCTGCTGCAGATGGCGGACAGCCTGGACTGGATCGCCGAAAAGCCTGCCCGCAACTTCCGCGAGGCTCTGCAGCAGGTCATGATGTACAATGTCTTCCTGAAGGCCGACAACGATCCCGGCGTCACCAGCCTGGGCCGTTTTGACCAGTATACCTGGCCCTACCTGAAGAAGGACCTTGCCGAGGGCAAGATCACCATGGACGAGGCGCAGGAGCTGGTGGACGCTTTCTTCCTGAAAGTCAACACCTTCTACTCCGGCGGCTTCGGTAAGATACAGCAGACGGCCGGCATCGGCCATCTGGGCCAGCACACCACCATCGGCGGCGCCATCCCCGCCACCGGCGAGGACGCCACCAACCCCGTTTCCTTCATGGTTCTGGAGGCTATGGCCCGTCTGAACCTGCACGAACCCACTGTCTCCCTGCGTGTCAGCAGAAACACCCCGAAGGAGATTTGGGACTGCGCCATGGCCACCTCCATGCGCGTGGGCGGCCTGCCTCTGCTGCAGAACGACGAAGTCATCATCCCCGCCCTGCAGAAGGAGCTGGGCTTCACCCTGGAAGATGCCCGTGACTTCGCCTTCATCGGCTGCCAGGAGATCACCGGCTCCGGCAACGACTATCCGGCCCCCAACGGCTCCTCTATGTCCCACAGCGGCATCTATTGGGCCATCGCGCTGGTCATGGCTCTGAACAACGGTGTGAACCCCATCAACGGTGCCAAGGCTCCCGATAAGGTCTGCTCCGGCTATCTGACCGACATGAACAGCATGGACGACGTCCGCGCTGCGTTCGAGAAGATCTCCACCTGGATGCTCACCTGGTCCGCCACTCTGAACAACTACACCGAGCATGAGTATCCCCGCCTGTTCCCGTTCCCCAACCTCTCCATCTCCACCATTGGCTGCATGGAGAGCGGCAAGGATGTGTCCGAGGGCGGCGCAAAGTACAACTCTTACGGCGGCACTGCCACCGGCCTTGCCACCACGGCAGACAGCCTGACCGCTCTGAAGTACATGGTCTTCGACAAGAAGCTGGTCTCCAAGGAAGAGTACCTGAAGGCCATCCTGGCCAACTGGGAAGGCTATGAGAACCTGCGCCAGCAGATCCTGCACGAGGTGCCTCACTTCGGCAACGCCGATCCCTATGCCGATCAGGAGATGAAGTACGCCATCGAGCTGTACTACAACATCTCCCGTGCCTTCTCCACCCACCGCTGCACCACCTATCGCTGCGGCACCTTCGGTGCTTCCGACCACGTGGTGCAGGGTGAGATCACCTGGGCCACCCCCGACGGCCGCAAGACCGGCGAGCCCATCGCCGACGCCGCCAGCCCCGCTCAGGGCAGAGACGTCAACGGCCCCACCTCCGTGTTCATCTCCTCCGCCAGCTTCGACCACTCTCACTACATGGACGGCATGGCTCTGAACCTGAAGATCCATCCCTCCGCACTGCGTTCCGAGGGCGGCATCACCAAGCTGGAGGACATGACCAAGGCTTACTTCGCTCAGGGCGGCATGGAAGTGCAGTACAACATCGTGGACGGTGCGACCCTGCGCAAGGCTCAGGAGCATCCGGAAGAATACCACAACCTGGTGGTCCGTATCGCCGGCTTCAGTGCCTACTTCGTGGATATGACCCCCGCCATGCAGGACGACATCATCTCCCGCGCCGAGCACAACCTCTAATCTTTCTCGCTTATTCAAAAAGGGCGCTCATGTGGAAACACATGAGCGCCCTTTTTCTTCCGTTCTTCCCATCCATCCGCCTGCACCATGCGTGCAAGTGCCGCCGCCCCTCCCCCCGGCATCGGTCCGGAGGGGCAAAACTGCCCCGCAGCGATTTGCTGCGGGGCAGTTTTGTTCTCGGTTACCGGATCACATTTTCCTGCAGGCGCATGAAGATGGTCGCCGCTTCTGCGCGGGTGGCCGTACCCTGGGGGACGATCGTCCGTGCGCTGCGGCCCTGGATCAGGCCCGCGCCGCAGGCCCACTGAAGGGCAGAAACTGCATATGCGCTGATATCCTGCGCATCGCCGTAGCTGAGGATATTCGTGTCCTCACCAACGCTCATGTCATACTTGCGGTACTGCGCGTAGCGGTACAACATGGCCGTCAGCTGCTCGCGGGTGATGTTGGCAAGGGGCTCGAACTTCCCGCCGTCCATGCCGTTCACAACGCCGTTTACGCTGGCCCAGGCCACCGCCTTGGCATACCACTCATCGGCGGGCACATCCGTGAAGGAGGACGCGGCCGCCGTTTCCGGTTCACCGGCCAGGCGGTACAGCATGGTGACCACCATGGCGCGATTCAGGGTCCCATCAGGGTCGAAGGTGCGTCCGCCCACGCCGTTCATCAGGCCCTTTTCATAGGCAAACCGGATGCCGGACAGGCCCCAATGGTCCTTCACGTCGGTGAAGGGCACGCCGCCGTTCAGTGCGTTGAAGGCGGCCTCCGCGCGGGTCAGCTCGTCGTAATTGCTGACCTGCTTCTTCTGCGTGTCGGTCAGCTTTTCATAGGCATTCCGGGCGGCATCCAGCTTCTCCGCGCTCTTCTCCGTCACGGTGCCGATGGCAGAAATGAGGAATTCCACGTTCTTGACCGCTTCGTCCTTCTCCTCCCCATGGGCGCCGGGGACGGTCTTATAGTCGCCGGTGTAGAACAGCTCGATCTGATCGCCGTCCTTCAGAATGTACTGGGACAGGAGCTGATCGGGCAGTTCGCCGTTGACGCGGTACATCCAGCCGCT